>NZ_QLTL01000027.1:0-55049 GCF_003269045.1 Pseudomonas sp. URMO17WK12:I7
TTCGTCCCCTTCGTCTAGTGGCCTAGGACACCGCCCTTTCACGGCGGTAACAGGGGTTCGAGTCCCCTAGGGGACGCCACTTTTACCCGCGTTTTGCGGGACTTTAAAAGGCTCATTCGTATATTGAATGAGTCTTTTGTTTCGGGGCTATAGCTCAGCTGGGAGAGCGCCTGCATGGCATGCAGGAGGTCAGCGGTTCGATCCCGCTTAGCTCCACCATTTCTGCCAGGGTTCGATACGTCGAATCTTCGCGAAGGTTACGTCCCCTTCGTCTAGTGGCCTAGGACACCGCCCTTTCACGGCGGTAACAGGGGTTCGAGTCCCCTAGGGGACGCCATTTTTACCCGCGTTTTGCGGGACTTTAAAGGCTCATTCGCTTATTGAATGAGCCTTTTGTTTTTCTCCCCTCCCTAAAATGCTGGCGCCGACAAGCGGCAGCAGATTTCGCTTGCCAAAAAATATGATGAGAATAATATTTCGATCATCATATTTTTATCGGCGAGGCGGCGAATGAGCGACAAGAAGAGCAAGACCCGCGAGCGCATCCTCGAAGCAGCCCGCAGCGCATTGATCCAGCACGGCCCGGCCGAGCCGAGTGTCAGCCAGGTGATGGGCGCGGCAGGCCTGACTGTAGGCGGGTTCTATGCGCACTTCGAGAGCAAGGACGAGCTCATGCTTGAGGCCTTCCGCCAATTGCTGAACGAGCGTCGTGCCTTGCTTGCCCAGGTCGACCCAAGCCTGGACGGGGAAGGTCGTCGCGCCTTGGTCAGCGCCTTCTACCTGTCGCGCAAGCACCGTGACGCTGAGGTGCATGCCTGCCCGTTGCCCAACTCGCTCGGTGAGATACAGCGCCTGCCCGAAGCCTTCCGCGAGGTGCTGGCCGAGCATATCGAGCTGATGACGGCGGCCATGGTCGACCGTCCGGAAGACGCCGACAAAGCCTTGGCTGATCTGGCGTTGATGATCGGTGGTCTGGCCCTGGCACGTGCCTTGGGCCCGGGCGAGTTGTCCGACCGCATTCTGCGTGCCGCCAAGTCGGCAGTTCTCTGATACCTCTGATCCTGGAGCAAGGCGATGAATACCCTGAACTGGATTCGTGGCGTGAATGGCACCCTGGGCCGGCTGGCCCCCGAGCACATTGCCGGCAAGATGCGCCGTGCCTTCATGACCCCGCGCAACGTGCCGCCCCGGCAATGGGAGCTGCCGCTGCTGGCCAGCGCCGAGCGCATCACCTTGCGCTTCGGGCTATCGGCCTTGCGCTGGGGCAAGGGGCCAACGGTATTGTTGATGCACGGCTGGGAAGGGCGCCCCACCCAGTTTGCGGCGTTGATCGAAACCCTGGTGCAGGCCGGGCATACGGTGGTGTCGCTGGAAGGCCCGGCCCATGGCCGCTCGCCCGGCCAGCGGGCGCATGTGGTGCTGTTTGCCCGGGCGCTGCTGGAGGCGGCGGCCGAGCTGCCGCCGCTGCGTGCCGTGATCGGTCATTCAATGGGGGGCGCCAGCGTGCTGCTGGCACTACAGATGGGGCTGCGTGCCGAGGCTGCAGTGAGCATTGCAGCGCCAGCGCAGTTGCTCGGCGTGCTGCGTGGTTTTGCCCGCCGCCTGGGTTTGCCAGCGCGTGCCAGGGCGGCCTTCATCCGCCAGGTCGAACAGGACGTCGGCATGCAGATCGCCCGCCTCGATGTCAGTGGCTATCAGCTGGAACTGCCGGGCTTGGTGGTGCATGCCGTTGATGACGCGCTGGTGCCTGCTGGCGAGGCGCAGGTCATCCACAAGGCCTGGTTCGACAGCCGGCTGATGCTGTTGGAAGAGGGCGGCCACCAGCGCGTACTGGCCGACCCGCAGTTGAGCGAAGCGGTGCTCGAATTGCTTGCTCGCGCAACTGCGCCGGCGCGGCAGAGTGCTTGAACATCCGTTACACTCGGGCAAATTCTGGGGCTGCTGTGCAGCCCTATCGCGACACAAGGCCGCTCCTACAGAGAATCGCGACTTCTGTAGGTGCGGCCTTGTGTCGCGACAGGGCGAAAGGCGCCCCCAGCAATTGCGAATTGAACCACAGGAGCGGGCATGAGTTGGGACCTGGCAACGCCATTCATCATCGACCTGCGCGTCGGCAGCGAGGATATCGACGGCCTCGGTCACGCCAACAACGCGGTCTACGTGACCTGGCTGGAGCGCTGCGCCTGGCGTCACTCCCAGCACCTTGGCCTGGACCTGGCCGAATACCGGCGCCTGGACCGGGCCATGGCGGTGGTGCGTCACGAAATCGACTACCTTGCCGCAGGGTACGAGGATGATGAACTGCAATTGGGCACCTGGATCATCGACTGGGACAAGCGCTTGCGCATGACCCGGCGCTTTCAGCTAAAGCGCCCACGCGACGGCGTCACCTTGCTGCGTGCGCAGACCACCTTCGCCTGTATCGAATTGTCCAGCGGCAAGCCCAAGCGCATGCCGGCTGAGTTCCTCGACGGTTACGGTCCGGCGCTGATCGGCAACTGAAGCGATGGCTTTTTTTGCTAGACTGCCGCCTTTTCCGCCGAGACCCAGACATGCAAATTGCCCTGGCCCCCATGGAGGGGCTGGTCGACAACATCCTGCGCGACGTCCTGACCCGAGTGGGCGGCATCGATTGGTGCGTCACCGAGTTCATCCGCGTGTGCGACCGCCTGCTGCCGGCATCCTCGTTCGACAAGCTCGCCCCTGAGCTGCGCCAGGGCGCGCGCACGGCAGCCGGCGTGCCGATGCGCGTGCAGTTGCTGGGTTCTGACCCGGTATGCCTGGCGGAAAACGCCGCCTTGGCCTGTGAGCTGGGTGCGCCGGTCATCGACCTGAACTTCGGCTGCCCGGCCAAGACCGTGAACAAATCGCGTGGCGGTGCGGTGTTGCTCAAGGAGCCGGAGCTGTTGCATGCCATCGTGCGTGAAGTGCGCCGCGCGGTGCCGGCGCATATCCCGGTGACTTCCAAGATGCGCCTGGGCTTCGACAGCCCGGACGGCGCGCTGGACTGCGCCACGGCCTTGGCCGAGGGCGGTTCGGCGCACCTGGTGGTGCACGCGCGGACCAAGGTGGAAGGCTACAAGCCGCCTGCCCATTGGGAGTGGGTGGCGCGGGTGCAGGATGTGGTGCAGGTGCCGGTATTCGCCAACGGTGAAATCTGGACTGTCGACGACTGGCGTCGGTGCCGCGAGGTCAGCGGTGCCGAAGACATCATGCTGGGGCGCGGGTTGGTGTCACGGCCGGACCTGGCCTTGCAGATCGCCGCAGCACGGGATGGGCGCGAATACCAGCCGATGAGTTGGAATGAGCTGTTGCCGTTGTTGCGTGAGTTCTGGCGCCAAGCCCAGGCCAAGCTGTCGCCGCGCTACGCACCGGGGCGGTTGAAGCAGTGGCTGGCGATGATGACCCGCAGTTATCCCGAGGCGGTGGTGCTGTTTGCCGAGTTGCGCCGTGAAGATGATTGCGCCCGTATCAGCCGGTTGCTTGGGGTTGAGGCAGCCTCTTTCGAGGCCTGTGTCGCCTGATCCGGCCTCTTCGCGGCTAAAGCCGCTCCAATAGGGGCAGCGCAGAACCTGTTGGGGCGGCTTTAGCCGCAAAGAGGCCATAAAGCCCAAAGCTGATTTCGGATTTTTTTACCCTTCCCCTTGAAAGCTTTTCCGCAGGCCATATCTCTTGAGTACGCGATGCCGAAGTCGGGTCGCGTGATGACCTACTTGCTGAATTTCAGGAGTTTATGACCATGACCAGCGCTTTCTCTCTTGCTCCACTGTTCCGCCATTCCGTTGGCTTCGACCGTTTCAACGACCTGTTCGAGTCCGCGGCACGTAATGAGGCGGGTAGCAGCTACCCTCCCTACAACGTGGAAAAACATGGCGATGACCACTACCGTATCGTGGTTGCCGCAGCCGGTTTCCAGGAACAGGACCTCGACCTGCAGGTCGAAAAAGGCGTCCTGACCGTGATCGGTGGCAAGCGCGAAGACGGCGCCGCTGAAGTGACCTATCTGCACCAGGGTATTGCCCAGCGCGCCTTCAAACTGTCGTTCCGCCTGGCGGACCATATCGAGGTCAAATCGGCAGGCTTGGCCAACGGCCTGCTCAGCATCGACCTGCTGCGCATCGTGCCGGAAGAAGCCAAGGCCAAGCGCATCCCGATCAATGGCGACAAGCCTGCACTGAACTGATTCAGGCGGGCTGATAGAAAGGGCACCTTCGGGTGCCCTTTTTTCGTTTCAGTAATCCTCCGGCGCCTCCAGCAACATCTGACGGAATTCCGGCAGCGGCAGTGGCCGGCTGTGCAGGTAGCCTTGATACAGGTGGCAGCCCAGGCGTTCGAGAAACGCCAGTTGCTCGGTCAGCTCCACCCCTTCGGCGATCACTGCCAGGTCAAGGCTACGAGCCATGGCCACGATGGCGCGGACAATTTCGGCATCGTTGGGGTCTTCCGGGGCGTCGCGGACGAAGGTCTGGTCGATTTTCAGCGCGTCCACCGGCAGGCGCTTGAGGTAAGTCAGCGAGGAGTAACCGGTACCGAAATCGTCCATCGCAAAGCTTACGCCATAGCGCTTGAGCTCGCGCATCTTGCTGATGGTGTCTTCGAGGTTCTGGATGACGATGCCCTCGGTGATTTCCAGCTTCAGCATCTGCCGCGGCAGGTGGTAGTCGTCGAGGCTGCGTAGTACCCGCTCGACAAAATCATTCTGACGGAACTGCCGCGGGCTGATGTTCACGCACAGGCTGAAATCGTCGGCATCAATCAGGCGGTCTTCCAGCATGCGTGCGCAGGCGTCGCAGGCTTCGTCGAGGATCCAGCTGCCAACTTCCAGAATCAGGCCGCTTTCTTCAAGCACCTGGATGAACTGCGAGGGAGGTTGCTGGCCAAGTTGCGGATGGTGCCAGCGCAGCAGCACTTCGGCGCCGACGATGCGATTGTCGCGGGCGTCGACCTGAGGCTGGAAATGCAAGGCCAGCTCGCCGCGGGCCAGGGCCAGGCGCAGGTCGCTTTCCATGCGCAGGCGCTCGCTGGCGGCCTTCTGCATGGTGGTGTGGAACAGCTGGGTGGTGTTGCGCCCCGAATCCTTGGCCCGGTACAGGGCGATGTCGGCGCGCTTGAGCAGATCGGCCGGGGTCGCGCCATGGTCCGGGATCAGCGCCACGCCAATGCTCGGCGTCACCTGCAGGCGCTGGCCGTCCAGCGACATCGGTTCGGCCAGCAGTTCGCGCAGGGTGTCGGCCAGCTCGCGGACTTTGGCCTCCACTGCTTCGCGGCTGCCTTCCAGGCCGCTGAGCAGCACCACGAACTCATCGCCACCCAGGCGCGCCACGGTGTCTTCCAGGCGCACGCTGGCCTCCAGGCGTGCTGTGATGATCTTCAGCACCGTGTCGCCCACCGGGTGCCCGAGCGAGTCGTTGATGTGCTTGAAGTGGTCCAGGTCGAGGAACAGCAGCGCGCCACGCAGGTTGTGCCGGCGCAGCAGGGCGATCTGCTGGCTCAGGCGGTCCATCAGCAAGGCGCGGTTGGGCAGGTTGGTCAGTGGGTCGTGGTAGGCGAGGTGGCGGATCTGGGCCTGGGCGTTCTTCAGCTGGCTCACATCGCGGGCGGTCAGCAGCAGGCAGTCGACCTCGTTGAGGCTGATCGGCTCCACCGACACCTCGACGGTGAGGATGTCGCCACGCTTGTTGCGCCCAAGCATCTCCCGGTGGTGCACCCGGCCACGCGCCTTGAGCTCGCTGAGCAGGGCGCCGCGCTGCTTGTCATCGGCCCAGATGCCGATTTCGTAGACGCTGCGGCCGATCACTTCGCCGGCGCTGTAGCCGGTCAGGCGGCAGAATCCGTCGTTGACTTCCAGGTAGCGGCCGCTGCGGCGTTCGGTGATGGTGATGGCGTCGGGGCTGGAATGGAAGGCCTTGGCGAACTTCTCTTCGCTGGACTTGAGCGCCGCCTCGGCACGTTGCTGCTGGGTGATGTCGCGCAAGGTGGTGACGCTGCAGGGCTGGTCGTCGACGGTGATCAGGCGGCTGGCAATCACGCAGGTCAGTGGCGAGCCATTGCGGTGGTTGACCACCACCGCGACATTGCTCAGCGCCTGTTCGCGGATCACCCGCTCGATGCGCTGGGCGCGTTCGATCGATTCGGCCCACAGGCCAATCTCTTCGGCGGTGCGGCCGATCACCTGTTCGGCATTCCAGCCGAAGGTCTGGGTGAAGGCCGGGTTGATCTCGATGAACTGGCCAGTGTCCTGGCGGGTTACGCAGATCGGGTCGGGGCTGACCTGGAACAGGCTGGCGAATTTTTCTTCCGAGGCGCTCAGGCGCTGTTCACGTTCTACCTGCTCGGTGATATCGAGCAAGGTGCCGGCCATGCGCAACGGGTTGCCCTGGTCGTCGCGATAGAGGCGTGCACGGCTTTCGATATAGCGTGAGGTGCCATTTTCCAGCTGTACGCGGTAGGTGATCTGGTAGTTGCCTGCCGGGCCTTCGCGCAGGCTGCGGTAGGCCTGGCGCATGCTGGCACGCTCGTGCTCCGGCACACCTTCGAAGAACGAGTCGAACGACTCATGGAACGGCACCGGGTCCAGCCCGTGCAATTGCGCGGCGCGGGCCGAGCCGTAGAGCATGCCGCTGGGGATGTGCCAGTCCCAGGTGCCCAGCTGCGCGGAATCCAGTGCCAGGTCCAGGCGTTCCTGGCTGTCCTTGAGGGCCTGCTCGGCGCGTTTGCGTTCGGTGGTGTCGACGAAGGTGCTGATCAGGTAAGTGACGCCCTCCATGTCGATGCTCTGGGTGCACAGAATGCCGTCGTGGAGCTTGCCGGTGCTGGCGCGGAACTGCACCTCCATGATTGCCGGGCCCTGGTTGCCGCGGGTTGCTTCGATGACCTGGTGACGCTGTTCGGGATTGACCCACAGGCCCAGTTCGATGCTGGTCTTGCCGATTACCTGGTCGCCAGGCCAGCCGAACATGTCCTCGAAGTGCTGGTTGACCTCGATGATCATGCCGTCCTGGCGGCGGCTCAGCAAAATCGCGTTGGGGCTCAGGTGAAATAGGGTGGCGAAGCGCTTTTCCGAGTTGATCAGCGCGTTTTCCCGTTCGCGCTGGCGAGTGATTTCGCGGATCACCCCGATCATCTGCCTGCGGCCATGACGGTCGTGGGTCAGGCTGCCGTTGATTTCCAGCCAATGCAGGCTGCCGTCCGGCCAGCGGATGCGATGGCGCATGGCCTGTTCTACTGGCTCGCCATTGACCACCGCGTGGAACAGCTGGCGGGTTCGCGCGCGGTCTTCCTCTGGCAGCAGGTCGAGGTAGTCGACGTCGTTGGGCAGCGGCCGTTGCGGGTCGAAGCCGAACAGCGCCTGGGTGCCCCGTGACCAGCTGATCCGGCCAGTGTCGATGTCCCACAGCCAGGCGCCCAGGCGGGCGCCATTGAGCGCGGCCAGCAGTTGCGGGGCGTTCTGCCAGGCCTGTTCCGATTCCTGAGGGTCGGCCGCAGGGATGCGCGGCAGGCGCGGAAAGCGATTTGCTGATTTGGGCATTGGTACCAGACCTTTGGCGTTTGACGCGTCCATGAGTTGGAAATGCCGAGCTGACGACCGGTCAGGCGGACCCTGCGTGGCTATCGAGCAGGGCCATGAAGGCCCTTGCAGCGTTCGACAGCGTGCGCTCCGTGTGCAGAATGTAGCCTAGCTGGCGCGACAGCTGTATGCCGGGCAAGGCGATGGGTGCAACCTGATCGTCCAGCATAGTCCGGGGCAGCACGCTCCAGGCCAGGCCGATCGAGACCATCATCTTGATGGTCTCCAGGTAGTTGGTGCTCATGGCGATGTTCGGCGTCAGGCCCTGGCTTTCGAACAGGCGCTGGACAATGTGGTGGGTGAAGGTGTTGCCGCCGGGGAAGACGGCCGGGTGGCGGGCCACGTCGGCCAGGCTGACAGCGTGGTTGCTGGCCAGCGGATGCTCGGGGGCTGCCACGAAATCCAGGGCGTCGTCCCACACGGCTACGGCCTTGACCAGGTGGTGAGGCTCGGGGGCGAGGGTGATCACGGCAATTTCAGCGCGGCCATGGAGGATTTCATCGTAGGCCTGTTCCGAATCCATGAACTGAATATCCAGCGCCACGGCGGGGTGCTGACGGGTAAATGCCCGCAGTAGCGGCGGCAGGCGGTGCAGGCCGATGTGGTGGCTGGTTGCCAGGGTCAGGCGACCGCTCACCTCGCCGTTGAGGTTGGTCAGCGCCCGTCGGGTATCATCGAGAACGTTGAGGATCTGGTACGCGCGGGGCAATAGCGCGCGGCCGGCTTCGGTCAAGTTGACCTCGCGGCCCAGGCGATCGAACAGGCGCACGTTCAGTTGCTGCTCCAACCCGGCGATGCGCTTGCTGATGGCTGGCTGGGTCAGGAACAGGCGCTCGCCTGCGCCGGAAAAGCTGCCGGTTTCGGCAATGGCGATGAAGGCACTCAGGTTGGCCAGATCCACGGCATAGAATTCCTGTTGGTTATCCAAAGCATAAAAATTATGAATTTGAGTTATTCAATCTAACCCCATAGCATCGTCCGTACAAGCCAAGGGGTCTTTGGCATAGAAAGACGCTGATGAGGAACAGTCTGATGGCTGGCAAAACGCTCTACGACAAACTCTGGGAAGCCCATGAGGTCAAGCGCCGTGATGACGGCTCGTCCTTGATCTACATCGACCGCCATATCATTCACGAAGTGACGTCGCCCCAGGCCTTCGAAGGCCTGCGACTGGCCAATCGCAAACCGTGGCGCATCGATGCCAACATCGCCACCCCGGACCACAACGTACCGACCACGCCAGAGCGCAAGGGCGGCATCGAAGCCATCGCCGACCAAGTGTCGCGCCTGCAGGTGCAGACCCTCGATGAGAACTGTGACGAGTATGGCATCGTCGAATTCAAGATGAACGACGAGCGCCAGGGCATCGTCCACGTCATCAGCCCGGAGCAGGGCGCCACCTTGCCAGGCATGACCGTGGTCTGCGGTGACTCGCACACCTCCACCCACGGCGCTTTCGGTGCCTTGGCCCATGGCATTGGTACTTCCGAGGTCGAGCACGTGCTCGCCACCCAGTGCCTGGTCGCCAAAAAGATGAAGAACATGCTGGTGCGTGTCGAAGGCCAGTTGCCGGCCGGCGTCACCGCCAAGGACATCGTCCTTGCCGTGATCGGCAAGATCGGCACCGCCGGTGGTAACGGCCATGCCATGGAGTTCGCCGGCAGCGCCATCCGCGCGTTGTCGATGGAAGGCCGCATGACCATCTGCAACATGTCCATCGAAGCCGGTGCCCGTGTGGGCCTGGTGGCGACCGACGCCACCACCGTTGCCTACGTTGAAGGCCGCCCGTATGCGCCGAAGGGCGAGGACTGGAAGCGTGCCGTCGAAGCGTGGAAAGACCTGGTTTCCGACGACGATGCCGTGTTCGACACCGTAGTCGAGCTCGACGCTGCGCAAATCAAGCCACAAGTCAGCTGGGGTACTTCGCCGGAGATGGTGCTGGCCGTGGATCAGCGCGTGCCGGACCCGGCCGCCGAGCCAGACCTGATCAAACGTGGTTCGATCGAGCGTGCCCTCAAGTACATGGGCCTCGCCGCCAACCAGGCGATCACCGACATCAAGCTTGACCGCGTATTCATCGGTTCGTGCACCAACTCGCGCATCGAAGACCTGCGCGCCGCCGCCGAAATCGCCAAGGGCCGCAAGGTCGCCGCGACGGTCAAACAGGCGCTGGTGGTGCCGGGCTCGGGCCTGGTCAAGGCCCAGGCCGAGCGTGAAGGCCTGGACAAGATCTTCCTCGAAGCTGGCTTCGAATGGCGTGAACCTGGCTGCTCGATGTGCCTGGCGATGAACCCGGACCGCCTGGAAAGCGGCGAGCATTGCGCGTCCACCTCCAACCGCAATTTCGAAGGCCGTCAGGGCGCCGGTGGCCGTACCCACCTGGTCAGCCCGGCCATGGCTGCCGCTGCCGCGGTGACCGGCCACTTCATCGATGTCCGCGAGTTGATCCAAGGGAGCGCAGCATGAAAGCCTTTACCCAGCACACCGGTCTCGTTGCGCCGTTGGATCGTGCCAACGTCGACACCGACCAGATCATCCCCAAGCAGTTCCTCAAGTCGATCAAGCGCACCGGTTTCGGCCCCAACCTGTTCGACGAGTGGCGTTACCTGGATGTCGGCCAGCCGTATCAGGACAACAGCAAGCGCCCGCTGAACCAGGAGTTCGTGCTCAACCATGCACGTTACCAGGGTGCCAGCGTGCTGCTGGCGCGGGAAAACTTTGGCTGCGGTTCGAGCCGTGAGCACGCACCGTGGGCGCTGGATGAATACGGCTTCCGTAGCGTGATTGCGCCAAGTTTCGCAGACATCTTCTTCAACAACAGCTTCAAGAACGGTTTGCTGCCGATCATCCTCAGCGACGAGGAAGTCGACGAGTTGTTCAAGCAGGTCGAAGCCAATCCGGGGTATCAGTTGACCATCGACCTGCAGGCGCAGGCGGTGACCCGCCCGGATGGCAAGGTGCTGCACTTCGAGATCGATGCGTTCCGCAAGCACTGCCTGCTCAATGGCCTGGACGACATCGGCCTGACCTTGCAGGACAGCGATGCGATCAAGGCATTTGAAGGCAAGCACCGCGCCAGCCAGCCTTGGCTGTTCCGTGACGCCTGAAGTTCGGTGTTAGCAGTACTGGCCTTTTCGCGGGTAAACCCGCTCCCACAAGAGGTACCACAGGACCTGAGGGCAGCGTTGTACCTGTGGGAGCGGGTTCACCCGCGAAAGGGCCGGCACAAGCAACAAATAACCAAAAGGATTTAGTCATGACCAGCACCACCCACACCGATGTGGTCCAGCGCCAGTTCGGCGAACAGGCAAGCGCCTACCTCAGCAGCGCCGTGCATGCCCAGGGCAGCGAATTCGCCCTGCTGCAGGCCGAGCTGGCGGGGCAGGGCAGTGCCCGCGTGCTGGACCTGGGCTGCGGTGCTGGCCATGTCAGTTTTCACGTCGCGCCTTTGGTCGCCGAAGTGGTCGCCTACGACCTCTCGCAATCGATGCTCGACGTGGTCGCCAGTGCCGCCAGTGAGCGCGGCCTGGGCAATATCATCACCGAATGCGGTGCCGCCGAACGCCTGCCGTTCGCCGACGCTTCGTTCGACTTCGTCTTCAGCCGCTACTCGGCGCACCACTGGAGCGACCTCGGCGTGGCCCTTCGCGAAGTGCGCCGGGTGCTCAAGCCGGGTGGTGTGGCAGCATTTATCGATGTGATGTCGCCGGGCAGCCCGTTGCTCGACACCTACCTGCAGACCGTCGAAGTGCTGCGCGACACCAGCCATGTGCGCGACTACTCGGCCGCCGAATGGCAGCGCCAGGTCAGCGAAGCCGGCCTGCACGTGCGCAGCCACACGCGCCAGCCATTGCGCCTGGAGTTTGCCAGCTGGGTCGAACGCATGCGCACCCCGGAGCCGATGCGCGTTGCCATCCGCCAATTGCAGCAAGCCATGGGCGAAGAAGTACGGCAGTATTACCAGATCGAGGCCGATGGCTCGTTCAGCACCGATGTGCTGGTGTTGTGGGCCGAGCGATAAGAACTTTTCGGTGGGGCCCGCTTGGCCGCACCGCGTGAATGGATAGAGGAAAGCATGAGCAAGCAGATTCTGATTCTCCCAGGTGATGGCATCGGCCCGGAAATCATGGCCGAGGCGGTCAAGGTGCTGGAGCTGGCCAACGACAAGTTCCAGCTCGGCTTCAGCCTCGAGCATGACGTGATCGGCGGCGCCGCCATCGACAAGCACGGCGTGCCGCTGGCCGATGAAACCCTGGACCGTGCACGCAAGGCCGACGCCGTGCTGCTGGGCGCCGTGGGTGGCCCGAAGTGGGACAAGATCGAGCGTGACATCCGCCCGGAGCGCGGCCTGCTGAAAATCCGTTCGCAGCTGGGCCTGTTCGCCAACCTGCGCCCAGCCATCCTCTACCCGCAACTGGCCGACGCTTCCTCGCTGAAGCCGGAAATCGTCTCGGGCCTGGATATCCTCATCGTCCGTGAGCTGACCGGCGGCATCTACTTCGGCGCCCCGCGCGGCCAGCGCGAGCTGGAAGGTGGCGAGCGTCAGGCCTACGACACCCTGCCTTACAGCGAAAGCGAAGTGCGCCGTATCGCCCGTGTCGGCTTCGACATGGCCCGCGTGCGTGGCAAGAAGCTGTGCTCGGTGGACAAGGCCAACGTCCTGGCCTCCAGCCAGCTGTGGCGTGAAGTGGTCGAAGACGTGGCCAAGGACTACCCGGACGTCGAGTTGAGCCACATGTATGTTGACAACGCCGCCATGCAGCTGGTCCGCGCACCGAAACAGTTCGATGTGGTAGTGACCGACAACATGTTCGGTGACATCCTGTCGGATGAAGCTTCCATGCTGACCGGTTCCATCGGCATGCTGCCGTCGGCCTCCCTGGACGCCAACAACAAGGGCATGTACGAGCCTTGCCACGGTTCGGCTCCGGACATCGCCGGGCAGGGCATCGCCAACCCGCTGGCGACCATCCTGTCGGTGTCGATGATGCTGCGTTACAGCTTCAACCAGCACGCGGCGGCCGAGGCGATCGAGAAGGCGGTCAGCGTCGTGCTGGACCAGGGCCTGCGTACCGGTGACATCTGGTCGGCTGGCTGCGACAAAGTAGGCACGCAGGAAATGGGCGACGCAGTAGTCGCAGCGTTGCGGAATCTGTAATCTCTCTGGCCCGCCACCAAACTTTCGAGGTGGCGGCCCACTTTTAGCAAAGGTGTAGTTGCGATGAAACGTGTAGGTCTGATCGGTTGGCGCGGTATGGTCGGTTCCGTGCTCATGCAGCGGATGCTGGAGGAGCAGGATTTCGACCTTATCGAGCCAGTGTTCTTCACCACGTCCAACGTGGGTGGCCAAGGCCCGAACGTGGGCAAGGATATTGCTCCGCTCAAGGACGCTTATTCGATTGAAGAACTCAAGACCCTCGACGTGATCCTGACCTGCCAGGGTGGCGACTACACCAACGAGGTGTTCCCCAAGCTGCGTGAAGCCGGCTGGCAGGGTTACTGGATCGATGCCGCCTCTTCGCTGCGCATGCAGGATGACGCGGTCATCGTCCTCGACCCGGTCAACCGCAAGGTCATCGACCAGCAGCTCGACGCCGGTACCAAGAACTACATCGGCGGCAACTGCACCGTCAGCCTGATGCTGATGGGCCTGGGTGGCCTGTTCGAAGCCGGCCTGGTCGAGTGGATGAGCGCCATGACCTACCAGGCGGCGTCCGGTGCCGGCGCGCAGAACATGCGCGAGCTGATCAAGCAGATGGGCGCTACCCATGCGGCCGTTGCCGATGACCTGGCCAACCCCGCCAGCGCCATCCTCGACATCGACCGCAAGGTGGCAGAAACCATGCGTGGCGAAGCGTTCCCGACCGAGAACTTCGGTGTGCCGCTGGCCGGCAGCCTGATCCCGTGGATCGACAAGGAACTGCCGAATGGGCAGAGCCGCGAAGAGTGGAAGGCTCAGGCCGAGACCAACAAGATCCTCGGCCGCTTCAAGAGCCCGATCCCGGTCGACGGTATCTGCGTGCGCATCGGTGCCATGCGCTGCCACAGCCAGGCGCTGACCATCAAGCTGAACAAGGATGTGCCGCTTGCCGATATCGAAGGCATGATCAGCCAGCACAACCCGTGGGTGAAACTGGTGCCGAACCAGCGCGAAATCAGCATGCAAGAGCTGACCCCGACCCAGGTTACCGGCACCCTGAACATCCCGGTTGGCCGCCTGCGCAAGCTGAACATGGGTTCCCAGTACCTGGGCGCGTTCACCGTGGGTGACCAGCTGCTGTGGGGCGCCGCCGAACCGCTGCGTCGCATGCTGCGGATCCTGCTGGAGCGTTGATCGTTCTTGCTGCACCAAAAACCCGTGCTGGTGACAGCGCGGGTTTTTTTATGCCTGTGCTGGCCCCTTCGCGGGTAAACCCGCTCCCACAGATAAAGCGCGATCGTCTGGCGCTGTGATTTCCCTCTAGGAGCGGGTTCACCCGCGAAGAGGCCAGCACAGACAAAAGCCTACAATCCAAGTAAAGTGCCGCCCCCGCCGTTTCAGCAAAAGGATCTCTACCATGACCACTCCCCTGGACATCGCCATTGTTGGCGCCACCGGCAGCGTCGGTGAAACCCTCGTACAGATCCTTGAGGAGCTGGCCTTCCCGGTCGGTACCCTGCACCTGCTGGCCAGCATGGAATCGGCGGGCAGCAGCGTGATGTTCGCCGGCAAGAAGATCAAGGTACGTGAGGTCGACAGTTTCGACTTCGCCCAGGTCAAGCTGGCCTTCTTCGCCGCCAGCCCGGCCGTCAGCCGCAGCTTTGCCAGCAAGGCCGAGCAGGGCGGTTGCACGGTCATCGACCTTTCCGGGGGCCTGGAAGATGCCTTGGCCGTGGTGCCGGAAGCCAATGGTGACAGCGTTGCCACACTGAAGCGGCCAGCGCGCATCACCAGCCCCAGCTGCGCAGCTGTTGCCCTGGCCGTTGCCCTGGCACCGCTCAAGGGCCAACTGGACATTGAGCGGGTGCAAGTCATGGCCGCCCTGGCGGTGTCCGCGCAAGGTCGCGAGGCGGTCAGCGAACTGGCCCGGCAAACCGCCGAGCTGCTCAATGCCCGCCCGCTGGAGCCACGTTTCTTTGATCGGCAAATGGCCTTCAACCTGCTGGCCCAGGTCGGTGCCGTCGACGAGCATGGCCATACTGCCGTGGAGCGCCGCCTTGTTGGCGAGCTGCGCGTGCTGCTGGGGCTGCCGGAACTGAAGATTTCTGTGAGCTGTATTCAAGTCCCGGTGTTTTTCGGCGATAGCTTCAGTGTGGCGGTGCAGAGCCGCAACCCGGTCGATCTCGCACAGGTCAACCAGGCACTGGAACATGCCGAAAGCGTTGAGCTGGTGGAAAACGATGATTATCCGACCCCGGTCGGTGACGCAGTCGGCCAAGACGTGGTCTATGTTGGTCGTGTACGCCATGGAATTGACGAAAACCAGCAGCTCAACCTCTGGTTGACCACCGACAATGTGCGCAAGGGTGCTGCGCTGAATGCCGTGCAGGTGGCGCAATTGTTGATTAAACACATGGCGTAAAAGATACTGGCGAGCACTTTTGTCCCGCGCCGCACGCAGGTTTTTGGGACGATTCATACAAGGGAAGAGGTCATGCTTCGAATTCGCAAACTGGTTCTGGCCATGGCGGCAGCGTCTGCGCTGACGTCGGGCATGGCGAATGCCCTGGGGTTGGGTGAACTGACATTGAAGTCGGCGCAGAACCAGCCTCTGGATGCCGAGATCGAACTGCTCGACGTGCGCGACCTCACCGCAGCCGAAGTGGCGCCGAGCCTGGCGCCACCGGAAGAGTTCAGCAAGGCCGGGGTGGAGTTTCCGAGTTACCTCGAAGACCTGACCTTCACCCCGGTGATCAACCCCAACGGCAAGAGCGTGCTGCGGGTCACTTCCAGCCAGCCGCTGCCCGGCACGGTGGTCAAGTTTCTGGTCCAGGTGATGTGGCCCCAAGGCCGCCTGTTGCGTGACTACAGCGTGCTGCTCGACCAGGCCAAGGCCCAGGGTCAGCAGCCCGCGGCAGGCAATGTCAATCCGGCCACCAGCAGCGCAGGTAGCTACACCACCAAACGCCGCGACACCTTGTGGCAGATCGCCGCCCGCAATACCCAGGGCGGTGGCTCGGTGCAGCAGACCATGATCGCCATCCAGGCGCTCAACCCGGATGCCTTCATCGGTAACAACATCAACCAGCTGAAGGTTGGCCAGGTTCTGCGCCTGCCGGACCAGCAGCAGATCCAGAACATCCCTCAGGGCGAAGCCAATCGTGAAGTGGCCGAGCAGTATGCGGCCTGGCGTGAAGGCCGGCGCCTGGGGCCGCGTGCGCGACAGCTCGATGCCACCCGCCGCGGTGCCGCCGACGCCGCGCCCGAACGTATCACCCAGGGCGATAACCTGCGCCTGGTCAGCCCCGGCAACCAGGCTGGCGGTAACAGTGCCAAGGCCATCAACGACAAGCTGGCCGTGGCCCAGGAAAGCCTGGATACCAGCCGCCGTGACAACGACGAACTGAAGAGCCGGGTGAGCGACCTGCAGAGCCAGATGGACAAGCTGCAGAAGCTGATCCAGCTGAAGAACGACCAGTTGGCGCGCCTTGAAGCCCAAGGCGCGGCACCTGAGGCGCCGCCTGCGGCCGCCTTGCCTGGCGAGCCGGCCCCTGCACAGCCCCCTGCAGCCGATGCCGCCCCGGCCGAGCCTGTGGTCGCGCCAGCACCGGCAGCTGTCGATACCGCGCCTGCCGAGGCCCCAGCCGACGAGGCGGCTGCGCAACAACAGCCAGGCACCCTGGACGAAATGCTGGGCAATCCGGTCGTATTGGGCCTGATTGCCGGGTCCGCGTTCCTCGTGCTGTTGCTCCTGCTGTTGCTGCTGGCGCGCAAGCGCAAGGCCCAGCAAGAAGCGGAAAAACACCTGCGCATGGCCCGTGCGCTGGCCGAAGAGGGCGAGCGCAGCCCGGACCTCGAATTGCCGCCGAGCAGCTTCGATCAGCTGGAAGTGTCCGCGCCGAGCGTGACCCTCTCGCCTGCCGTGGTGGCCGCCTCGGCCGCCGCCGCCGTGGCCGCGGAAAAATTGGATGCACCTGCGTCGCCGATTGTCGAGCCCGAACCGGTGCAGGACCCGAATGCCGAGCTGCTGGCCGAAGTGGACCTGAGTGTGTCGCGTGGTCGCCTGAACCACGCGGCTGACCTGCTGGAAAAGGCCGTGGCGGCGCAGCCGGAAAATGACACCCTGCGCCTCAAGCTGATGGACGTCTATGCCCGTCAGGGCGACCACAGCGCCTTCGTCGAGCAAGAGCGCAAGCTGCCTGGCAACGAAGCGAATACTGCTCAGGTCAGCAACCTCAAGGAGCGCTACCCGGCCATGCTGGGTCTCGCTGCCGTTGGCGTGGGTGCTGCGGCCCTGGCCGCCGAAATGGACGAGCAGTATGTACAGGAGCTGCTTCAGGAAGAGCCGCAAGCGCCAGCTGAAGCAGCACCAGAGCCTGAAGCAGAACCAGAACCAGAACCGCAGGCGGTCGTCGAGCCAGAACCTGAAGCTGAGCCCGAGCTTGAAGCCGCCGCCGAGGCCTTCACCGAGACCTCGGTGCTCGATGACCATGCGTTGGACAGCGCCTTCGACCTGAGTCTGGGTGATGATCTGCCAGCTGATGATCAGCTCGAGCCGCCAAGGCTGGGTGAGGTTCCGTTGGCCGAAGCGTCGCAGGCAGTCGCCGAACCGGAAACCGATGCCGATGACGATTTCGAAGCCTTGCTGGCCCAGGCCCAGGCCGAGCCGCAGAGTGTCGACGACCTGGCCGATTTCGACCTGTCTGATTTCGATCTGGGTGGCGGTGAAGCGGCAGCCCCGGCAACCCCGGTTGCAGCGGATGAAGAGCCGGTGGATGTCGCTGCCGAGCTGGCAGCCTTCGACGCCATCCCGGAATTCGACCCGATTTCCGAGCTGGAACTGCCTGAAGACTTCGACCTGTCGCTGTCGCTGGATGACGACTCACCGGCTGCCAAAAGCTTCGCCTCGGAGCTGAGCGACGTCAACGCCGAGCTCGACAAGCTGTCGCAGAGCCTGGAGTCGCCATCGCTGGAGCCCCACTTCACCGCTGAGGGCGCCGCCGCCGAACCCGCACCACTGGACGACCTCGACTTCGACTTTTTCTCCGGTGCCGACGAGGTGGCCACCAAGCTCGACCTGGCGCGTGCCTACATCGACATGGGCGACCACCAAGGCGCCCGCGACATCCTTGACGAAGTGGTCAAGGATGGTGACGACGGCCAGCGTCAGGAAGCCGAAGAGATGCTGTCACGCCTGGTCTGAAAGCTGCAGCTGAAATCGGTCCTTGTGGGGGCAGCTGTCATGCTCGACACTTGAACGCTTGCACGAGCCTTGTGGGAGCGGGCTGCCCGTGCCATCCAGCGCGGTGCCTGCTTCGCGGGCAAGCCCGCTCCCACAGCCGTTATCGTTATAATCCCGCCATTCCGTATTACCCACAGGTTTCACGCTCTTGGACATCATCGACACCGCCGCCACCGAATCGGCCGCCGAAGGCTTCACCCGCATTGCCCTGGGGGTGGAATACAAAGGTTCACGCTACCGTGGCTGGCAGCGCCAGGCCAGCGGCGTGCCCAGTGTTCAGCAGGCACTGGAGCAAGCATTGTCGAAGGTGGCCGACGAGCCGATCAGTGTCATCTGCGCCGGGCGCACCGATGCCGGCGTGCACGGCTGCGGGCAGATCGTGCATTTCGACACCCGTGCCGTGCGTGACGAGCGCGCCTGGACCCTCGGTACCAACTTCAACCTGCCCCACGACATCAGCGTGGTCTGGTCGCGCCCGATGCCGGCCGACTTCCATGCGCGTTTCAAGGCCTGTGCCCGGCGCTATCGCTATGTAATCTACAACGACCCGATCCGCCCCGCTCATCTGGCCGAGGAAGTCACCTGGAACCACCGCCCGCTGGACGTCGAGCGCATGGCCCAGGCCGCCCAGTACCTGCTCGGCACCCATGACTTCAGCGCCTTCCGCGCCAGCCAGTGCCAGGCCAAGTCGCCGATCAAGCACATCCACCACCTGCGCGTGACCCGCCACGGCCAGATGATCGTGCTGGACGTGCGTGCTACCGCGTTCCTGCACCACATGGTGCGCAACATCGCAGGGGTGCTGATGACCATTGGTGCCGGCGAACGCCCGGTCGAGTGGGCGCGCGAAGTGCTGGAGGGGCGCAACCGGCGCGAAGGCGGGGTTACCGCGCACCCCTATGGCCTGTACCTGGTACAGGTGGAGTACCCGGAAGAATTCCAGCTGCCGCAGCGTTACATCGGTCCACACTTTTTGACCGGTTACGAGGCGCTGGCCGACTGACGCGTCGGTAGTCATTTGCTACCATCGGGCCTTTCACCACTCACTCAGGGTTTGCTGTCCATGAGCAACGTTCGCAGCAAGATCTGCGGGATCACCCGCGTCGAAGACGCGCTGGCCGCCGCCGAGGCAGGGGCCGATGCCATCGGTTTCGTCTTCTATGCCAAAAGCCCGCGTGCCGTGGACGTGCGCCAGGCGCGGGCGATCATTGCCGAGCTGCCACCGTTCGTGACCACTGTCGGGTTGTTCGTCAATGCCTCGCGTTGCGAGCTGAACGAGATTCTCGAGGTGGTGCCGCTGGACCTGCTACAGTTCCACGGCGACGAAACCCCGGCCGATTGCGAAGGCTATCACCGCCCCTGGATCAAGGCCCTGCGGGTGCGCCCGGGCGATGACCTGGAAGCGGCCTGCAAGCACTATGCCGGCGCTCGCGGCATCCTTCTCGACACCTACGTGGCCGGTGTGCCTGGCGGTACCGGCGAGGCCTTCGACTGGTCGTTGGTGCCGGCGCGGCTGAGCAAACCAATCATCCTTGCAGGCGGGCTGTCGGCCGACAATGTCGGCCAGGCGATCGCCCAGGTGCGGCCGTACGCGGTGGATGTCAGCGGGGGGGTGGAGCAGGCGAAAGGCATCAAGGACGCAGCGAAGATCGAAGCCTTCATGCGTGCGGTGAAGCAGGCGTGACGGCAGATGTGACGGCTGGCGGCGCGCCATCGTCCATAGGTTTCGCAGCCCTGCGGGGCGGCCAGCGGCATGCCGTTTGGCCAAACGACAGATTGAAGACGGCGCGGCACGCAGGCAGCCCCTGTGGCCGGGCCGTCATCGTTTCATAGAAGAATTTGAGCTCAAGGGCAGGGCATGGCCGGCCAGTCCGGTCCCCGTCCGCCAATACTGGAGAAAAAAAGCATGAGCAACTGGTTAGTCGACAAACTGATCCCTTCGATCATGCGTTCCGAGGTGAAGAAGAGCTCGGTGCCGGAAGGCCTGTGGCACAAGTGCCCAGCCTGCGAGGCCGTGCTGTATCGTCCGGAGCTGGAAAAGACCCTGGATGTCTGCCCCAAGTGCAACCACCACATGCGCATCGGCGCACGTGCCCGCATCGACATCTTCCTCGATCCGGAAGGCCGCGCCGAGCTGGGTGCCGAGCTGGAGCCGGTCGACCGCCTGAAGTTCCGTGACGGCAAGAAGTACAAGGACCGCCTGACCGGTGCGCAGAAGCAGACCGGCGAAAAAGACGCCCTGATCTCCATGAGCGGCACCCTGATGGGCATGCCCATCGTGGTCAGCGCCTTCGAGTTCTCGTTCATGGGTGGCTCCATGGGTGCCATCGTCGGTGAGCGCTTCGTGCGTGCCGCCAACTACGCCCTGGAAAACCGTTGCCCCATGGTCTGCTTCTCTGCCTCCGGCGGGGCGCGCATGCAGGAAGCGCTGATCTCGCTGATGCAGATGGCCAAGACCTCGGCCGTACTGGCTCGCTTGCGCGAAGAAGGCATTCCGTTCATCTCGGTGCTGACCGACCCAGTGTACGGTGGTGTTTCCGCCAGCCTGGCAATGCTTGGCGACGTCATTGTCGGTGAGCCGAAGGCGCTGATCGGCTTCGCCGGCCCGCGCGTGATCGAGCAGACCGTGCGCGAAAAACTGCCGGAAGGCTTCCAGCGCAGTGAGTTCCTGCTGGAGCACGGCGCCATCGACCTGATCATCTCCCGTGGTGAGTTGCGCCCGCGCCTGGCTCGCCTGCTGGCACAGATGACCGGCCAGGAAACCCCTGAGCAGGCCCGTGAGGTCGCTGCGGTCGCGTGATGAAACAACGATCCCTGGGCGAGTGGCTCGCCTACCTCGAGCAGTTGCACCCCTCGGCCATCGACATGGGCCTGGAGCGGTCGCAAAAGGTGCTTGCCCGGCTGGCGCTGGGCAAGCTGGCGCCACGCGTGGTAACGGTGACTGGCACCAACGGCAAGGGCTCGACCTGCGCCTTCGTGGCCTCGCTGCTGCGTGCCCAGGGGCTGAAGGTGGGCGTGTACAGTTCGCCTCACCTGTTGCGCTACAACGAACGGGTAGTGATCGATGGCCGTGAAGCCAGCGATGAGCGCCTGTGCGAAGCCTTCGCCGCCGTCGAGGCGGCGCGGGGCGAAATTTCCCTGACCTACTTCGAGATGGGTACGCTGGCAGCGTTCTGGTTGTTCTACCAGTCGCAGCTGGATGTCGTGGTACTTGAAGTGGGCCTCGGTGGCCGCCTGGACACCGTGAACGTGGTGGATGCCGACCTGGCGCTGGTGACCAGCATCGGCGTCGACCATGTCGACTACCTGGGCGATACTCGCGAGCTGGTGGCCTTCGAGAAGGCCGGCATCTTCCGCCAGGGTAAACCGGCACTGTGCGGTGATCTCGATCCACCACAACCGCTGCTGGACAAGGCCGCCGAACTGGCTGCGCCACTGTTCCTGCGCGGCCGTGATTTCGATCTGGCAAGCAGCGAAGCTGGCTGGGACTGGCGCGGGGTCACGGTAGACGGCAAGCCGGTCGAGCTGCATGGCCTGCCGCTGCTCGACCTGCCCATGGAGAACGCTACCCTGGCCTTGCAGGCCTACCTGCTGATGGGCTTGCCGTGGGATGCCAGCCAGATCCGCCAGGCCCTGCTCGACACCCGCATCACCGGTCGCCTCGATCGTCGTCAGTTGACCTGGCAGGGCCGGGCTGTGGAACTGCTGCTGGATGTCGGGCACAACCCGCATGCTGCGGAGTATCTGGCCCTGCGTCTGGCGGCGCGACCGCTGAAAGGTCGTCGCCTGGCGGTGTTCGGCCTGCTTGCCGACAAGGACCTGCAAGGTGTCATTGCGCCCCTAAATGGGCTGGTCGACGACTGGGCAGTTGCGCCTCTGCACACGCCACGCAGCCGTCCGGCTGCCGAATTGGCCGCTGCCTTGACGAACCACGGCGCTGCGGTGAAGTCTTACGCCAGTGTCGACGCCGCCCTTGAAGGGCAATGCGCGCAGGCGACAGCGGATGACCAGATTCTGCTGTTCGGTTCGTTTTTCTGTGTCGCCGAGGCCCTGGAATGGCTGGAGCGGCAGGCCCTGGAGGGGTGACTAGATGGCAGTGCTGGACAAAGGGATGAAGCAGCGCATGGTGGGTGCGTTGGTGCTTGTGGCGCTGGCGGTGATATTCCTGCCGATGCTGTTCACCCGCCAGGACGAGATGCGCCAGGTGCGTGTCGACGCCCCACAGGCGCCGGCCATGCCGAGCCTGCCGGAGGTCAAGGTCGAGCAGGTGGCAGTGCCTGAGCCGCAGCCGCTGCCGGAGGAGCCCCAGCAACAGCCGGTGGTGGTCAGCGAGTCGACAGCGCCGGTGAGGGCGCCGAGCCAGCCGATCACGCCGTCGCCGCAGACCCAGCCTCAGCCCCAGGTGCAAGCCCAGCCCAAGCCGCAGACGCCTGTGCCGACGCCAGCGCCCGCACCTGCTGCCAAGGCAGCGGCGCCCGTAGCGTCTGCGCCTGCGCCGTCGAAGATCGACGTCAATGGCTTGCCGGTGAGCTGGTCGATCCAGCTGGCCAGCCTGTCCAGCCGTGCCGGCGCCGAGAACCTGCAGAAGACCCTGCGCAGCCAGGGTTACAACGCCTATATCCGCTCGGCCGGTGGCATGAACCGGGTGTATGTCGGGCCGCTGATCGAGCGAGCCGAAGCTGACAGGCTGAAAGACGTGATCAACCGCCAGCAGAAGCTCAATGGCTTCGTGACGCGATTCCAGCCTGAAAAAGGCTGAAGCTGCGCACTGCCGCCATGGTAGGAACTGCCTTGCCGGGGCGCTCACAAAAGGGCGCCGCAGGCCTGAAAACCTGACCCGCCGATCCACCTGACATTCCGCTTACTCCCAGCCTTTCGCTCTGGTAAAATGCGCCGCCTCAAACGTCTGCAGGCAGCACCGTGGCCTTTACCCTGGTTGATTGGGCGATCATCGCGATCATCGCCGTCTCCACACTGATCAGTCTCAAGCGCGGCTTCGTCAAGGAGGCCTTGTCCCTGCTCATCTGGATCGTTGCAGGGGCGGTTGCCTGGATGTTCGGCGGGTCGCTTTCGGTGTACCTTGAAAGCTACATCCAGACGCCGTCGATGCGCATCATCGCCGGCTGCGCCATTCTTTTCGTCGCCACCCTGCTGGTGGGGGCCATGCTCAACTTCCTCATCGGTGAGCTGATCCGCGTGACCGGGCTGTCCGGTACCGATCGTTTCCTCGGCATGGCCTTTGGCGCCGCGCGCGGGGGCTTGCTGGTGGTGGTGGCCGTCGGGCTGCTCAGCCTGGGGCCGGTGCAACAAGACACCTGGTGGCAGGAATCACGCCTGATACCACAGTTTCTATTGGTCGCTGACTGGTCGAAAAACCTGATTCTGGGTTTCACCGGGCAGTGGACTTCCAGTGGGCTGATCAGCGCTCCGGCTGATCTTCCATTCAAGGAGCAGTTGCTCGGGCCGGCAAAGCCCTGAGCGCTGTTCGTTCAAGTTTCATCAAAGTAGGGGTTGCGTCGCATGTGTGGCATCGTCGGTATCGTCGGTAAGTCGAACGTCAATCAGGCGCTGTATGACGCGCTTACGGTCCTCCAGCACCGCGGCCAGGACGCTGCCGGTATCGTGACCAGCCACGACGGCCGGTTGTTCCTGCGCAAGGATAATGGCCTGGTGCGCGACGTGTTCCAGCAGCGCCACATGCAGCGCCTGGTCGGCAGCATCGGCATCGGCCACGTGCGCTACCCGACCGCGGGCAGCTCGACTTCGGCCGAAGCCCAGCCGTTCTACGTCAACTCGCCATACGGCATCACCCTGGCGCACAACGGTAACCTGACCAACGTCGAGCAGCTGGCCAAGGAGATCTACGAGTCTGATCTGCGCCACGTCAACACCAATTCCGACTCGGAAGTGCTGCTGAACGTGTTCGCCCATGAGCTGGCCGTGCGTGGCAAGCTGCAGCCGACCGAAGAAGACGTGTTTGCCGCGGTCTCCCACGTGCACAGCCGCTGCGTCGGTGGCTATGCAGTCGTCGCGATGATCACCGGCTACGGTATCGTCGGCTTCCGTGACCCGCATGGCATCCGCCCGGTGGTGTTCGGCCAGCGCCACACCGACGAAGGCGTGGAATACATGATCGCCTCGGAAAGCGTCGCCCTGGACGTGCTCGGTTTCACCCTGATCCGCGACCTGGCGCCAGGCGAAGCGGTATACATCACCGAAGAAGGCCAGCTGTTCACCAAGCAGTGTGCCGAAGCGCCGAAGCTGCAACCGTGCATCTTCGAGCACGTCTACCTGGCCCGCCCTGACTCGATCATCGACGGTATCTCGGTGTACAAGGCCCGTCTGCGCATGGGTGAAAAGCTCGCCGACAAGATCATGCGCGAGCGCCCTGAGCACGATATCGACGTGGTCATCCCGATTCCGGACACCAGCCGTACTGCCGCGCTGGAACTGGCCAACCGCCTGGGCGTGAAATTCCGCGAAGGCTTCGTCAAGAACCGCTACATCGGCCGTACCTTCATCATGCCTGGCCAGGCTGCGCGCAAGAAATCGGTGCGCCAGAAGCTCAACGCCATCGAGCTGGAGTTCCGCGGCAAGAACGTGATGCTGGTGGACGACTCGATCGTGCGCGGCACCACCTGCAAGCAGATCATCCAGATGGCCCGCGAAGCCGGCGCCAAGAACGTCTACTTCTGCTCCGCAGCCCCTGCGGTGCGCTACCCCAACGTCTACGGCATCGACATGCCGAGTGTTCACGAACTGATCGCCCACAACCGTACCACCGAACAGGTGGCCGAGTTGATCGGCGCCGACTGGCTGGTCTACCAGGACCTGCCAGACCTGATCGACTCGGTCGGTGGCGGCAAGATCAAGATCGATCATTTCGATTGCGCGGTGTTCAACGGTGAATACGTCACCGGCGACATCGACGAAGCCTACCTCGACCGCATCGAGCAGGCCCGTAACGACTTGGCCAAGGTCAAGAACCAGGCGGTCAGCGCGATCATCGACCTCTACAACAACTGATTTGGGAGCGACGGCATGACGGATCAATGGGATGCCGGACGACTGGACAGTGACCTCGAGGGTGTCGGTTTCGACACCCTGGCGGTGCGCGCTGGTCAAAACCGTACACCGGAGGCCGAGCACAGCGAAGCGCTGTTCCTGACCTCCAGCTATGTGTTCCGCACGGCAGCCGATGCCGCTGCGCGCTTTGCCGGCGAAACGCCGGGCAACGTCTACTCGCGCTATACCAACCCGACCGTGCGTGCGTTCGAAGAGCGCCTGGCGGCCATGGAAGGTGCCGAGCAGGCCGTGGGCACTTCCACCGGCATGGCAGCGATCCTTGCCGTGGTCATGTCACTGTGCAGTGCTGGTGACCACGTGCTGGTGTCGCAGAGCGTGTTCGGCTCGACCATCAGCCTGTTCGAGAAGTATTTCAAGCGCTTCGGCGTGCAAGTGGACTACGTGCCACTGGTCGACCTCGCTGGCTGGGAAAAGGCCATCAAGGACAATACCAAGCTGCTGATCGTCGAATCGCCGTCCAACCCACTGGCCGAACTGGTCGACATCCGTGCGCTGGCTGAAATTGCCCACGCCCGTGGCGCCTTGCTGGTGGTAGACAACTGCTTCAGCACCCCGGCCTTGCAGCAACCGCTCAAGCTCGGTGCCGACATCGTGTTCCACTCGGCCACCAAGTTCATCGATGGCCAGGGCCGTTGCATGGGGGGTGTGGTTGCCGGCCGAGCCGAACAGATGAAAGAAGTGGTGGGCTTCCTGCGTACCGCCGGGCCGACCCTCAGCCCGTTCAACGCCTGGATCTTCACCAAGGGCCTGGAAACCCTCAAGCTGCGCATGCGTGCGCACTGCGAGAGCGCCCAGCTGCTGGCCGAGTGGCTGGAGCAGCAGGACGGCGTGGAGAAGGTGCATTACGCCGGCCTGCCGAGCCACCCGCAGCACGAACTGGCCAAGCGCCAGATGAGTGGCTTTGGTGCGGTGGTCAGCTTCGAGGTCAAAGGTGGCAAAGAGGGCGCCTGGCGCTTCATCGATGCGACCCGGGTGATTTCGATCACCACCAACCTCGGCGACAGCAAGACCACCATCGCCCACCCGGCCACCACCTCCCACGGCCGTCTGTCGCCGCAGGAGCGTGAGGCTGCAGGTATCCGTGACAACCTGATCCGGGTTGCCGTGGGCCTGGAAGACGTGGCCGACCTGCAGGCGGACCTCGCCCGTGGGTTGGCGGTGCTGTGATGGAAATCCGAGGCGGTGTGCCAGGCCATAACGGTCGGGTTGCCCTGGTCACCGGTGCCGCTCGCGGCATCGGCCTGGGCATTGCCGCCTGGCTTATCTGCGAAGGTTGGCAAGTGGTGCTCAGCGACCTTGACCGCCAGCGCGGCAACAAGGTTGCCAAGGCCTTGGGTGAAAACGCCTGGTTCATCACCATGGACGTGGCCGACGAGGCCCAGGTCAGTGCCGGGGTGTCCGAGGTGCTCGGCCAGTTCGGGCGGCTGGATGCGCTGGTGTGCAACGCGGCGATCGCCAACCCGCACAACCAGACCCTGGAAAGCCTGAGCCTGGCGCAGTGGAACCGGGTGCTGGCCGTCAACCTCAATGGCCCCATGCTGCTGGCCAAGCATTGTGCGCCGTACCTGCGTGCGCACAATGGCGCAATCGTCAACCTGACCTCTACCCGTGCCCGGCAGTCCGAGCCGGACACCGAGGCCTACGCGGCGAGCAAGGGCGGCCTGGTGGCCTTGACCCATGCCCTGGCCATGAGCCTGGGCCCGGAGATCCGTGTCAATGCGGTGAGCCCGGGCTGGATCGATGCGCGTGACCCTTCCCAGCGCCGTGCCGAGCCGTTGACCGATGCCGATCATGCTCAGCATCCGACCGGCAGGGTAGGGACCGTGGAAGATGTTGCGGCCATGGTCGCCTGGCTGCTGTCGCGCCAGGCCGGGTTCGTCACCGGCCAGGAGTTCGTGGTCGACGGCGGCATGACCCGCAAGATGATCTACACCTGAGCTGGCAGCCCTAAGGGAAGGGGACCGAAAGGTCCCTTTTCCGTTTTTGCCTTTTTTGAAAAAAATTCAACGGGGCTATTGACTTAGCTTCGGTACCTGCGTAAATTTCGCGGCCTCAGCGAAGCAAACGCAACAAGCAACATCGCGAGGGTGATTAGCTCAGCCGGGAGAGCATCTGCCTTACAAGCAGAGGGTCGGCGGTTCGATCCCGTCATCACCCACCACTTCCTGAGATTGTTTCTAGCGCTGGACGCTTCTGATGAAGCCATAGCCGGAGAGAAACGCACTGCGCAGCGGTAGTTCAGTCGGTTAGAATACCGGCCTGTCACGCCGGGGGTCGCGGGTTCGAGTCCCGTCCGCTGCGCCATTTTTCAGTAACAGATGGGTGCTTGGCACCGGTCTGAAGCCGAAGGCAAAACGCCTGAGGCTGATCCCAGTTTCAATCAGGCGCAAGCCTGAACGATACGCAGCGGTAGTTCAGTCGGTTAGAATACCGGCCTGTCACGCCGGGGGTCGCGGGTTCGAGTCCCGTCCGCTGCGCCATCTTCGTTTCGAGGTCCCTAGAACACCTTGAAGCAATCACAGATGAAGCGATCTCACGTCGCTTTTTTTGTGCCTGCCCTGAGGCCATCGCGCCGGAAGGGTAGACCCAGGTTTCAATCGGGCGCAAGCCTGAATGATACGCAGCGGTAGTTCAGTCGGTTAGAATACCGGCCTGTCACGCCGGGGGTCGCGGGTTCGAGTCCCGTCCGCTGCGCCATCTTCGCTACAAGGCCCTTGAACGCCTTGAGGCAACGAGAAAGCGACCTTCGGGTCGCTTTTTTCGTTTATGGGCCTCGGCGATGACCAGATTTACACGAACCTGACAGACTCTTCACCGATCAACGGTTCCTGTGCTTGCCTGCTGTGATGCACAATAGGCCTCTTTTTGACTTACCCGGAATACGCAATGACCAGATCATCCGTCTTTGGTGCGCTCGGGCTGGCCCTGGTGCTGGCGGGCGTGACCGGTTGCTCCTCGAAGAAAGCCGCCATCTACGAGCACGAGAACTTCGACGATTCGGGGACCTATTCGCGCAGCTTCCCGGTGACCGATGCCGGCTCCTGCGAAGCAGCCCGCCGTGCACTGCTCAGCCAGGGCTACATCATCACCAGCAGTGGCTCCAACCAGGTGATGGGCAACAAGAGCTTCCAGCAGAACAGCGAAAACCACCTGCAGATCAGCTTCAACGTGACCTGTGCGCCAGATGTCAACGACGACAAGCGTTCGACCATGTTCGCCAACGCGCTGCAGGACCGCTACAGCCTTAAAAAGTCCAACAGCTCGGCCAGCCTGGGTGTCGGTGTGCTCGGTTCGGTATCCATGCCGATTGGCTCCAGCGACGACTCGATGGTCAAGGTCGCCAGCGAGACGGTCACGGCGGCCCAGTTCTACGACCGTTACTTCGCCCTTGTCGAAAGTTTCCTGCCCAAGCCGAAGAAGGTCGCCAAGGCGAAGGTCGAGGCGCCTGTCGTCAAGCCCGAAAAGCCCGCGCCAGACCTGGGCTTGCCGGAACAGGCAGCAGTGGCGCCAGCAGCCGCACCGCCAACGGCAGCCCCGCTGGTTGAGAGCTCTCCCGCACCTGCGGCGGTTGCTCCTGCCAGTGAAGCAGTTGCCAAACCGGTGGTCGATGACAGCCAGGGTTCGCAACCGGTGGCACCGCCCGCGGAGGCTGCACCGATTCAGGTGCAGCAGGACGCAGAGCCTGCTGCGTCGGCATCGCCGTCGCTTTAATCAGCTGTTACAGATGAGCGGCGATAAGTTCCTGAACACCTGCTACGTTTACCACTCATGAGCTTGTCATCATTCCTTCACCCGGCTCCCTTAGGTTGAAGGCATGACCAACGAAGACAGATGAGTAGAGGACGCAGGGCGATGGATGACTATCAGGAAGAGCTGCTCGAATTTCAGGCTTACGAACTGGACCCGCCAGAACCGGCAGACGACGCCACAGAGCTCTAACCTGCCCGCCGCTGGTTGCGGCGAAACTCCCCCGGCGTAAGGCCCGTCCAGCGCTTGAATGCGCGCTGGAAGGCCTCTGCCGATGCAAACCCCAACAGATAGGCGATTTCGCCAAAGGCCAGCTCCGTATCACGGATATAGGCTTCGGCAAGGTCGCGTCGTGTGTCATTGAGCAGGTCGCGAAAACGCGTGCCTTCTTCAGCCAGTTTGCGCCGCAATGTCCAGGTGGGCAGTTGCAGGTGCAATGCCACTTCTTCCAGGTCGGGTTCACGACCGCCATTGAGCAACGGCCCGAGCAGGTGGGTGATGCGCTCGCCCAGGCTGCGTACCCGTGTGCTCTGGAGCATCTGCGCTTCACACAACTGCAGCAGGTGGGCGAAGGTGCTTGGGCAGTGCTGTGTGTTGGCCAGCTCGAGCGTGCTGCGGCTCAGGCGCAAGCGGTTGGCACTGGCGGCGAATTGCACCGGCGTGCTGCAAAGGGATTGATACCTGGCGGCGTAGCCGGGTGCATCGAATTCGACTTCCAGGCGCTCGGCCTGCAAAGGGGCGCCAGCCAGGGCGGCGAGCTGAGTCAGCCAGCCGGCCAATAGCGAATCGACCACAAAGCGGTTGTAGTCGTTGTAGGGGCTGATCGAATAGAAGCTCAGCCATGCGCCTTGGGCGTCTTCCTGGTAGCTGGAATGGCCACGATAGTTGGCGGCGTAAAGTGGCTCGAATCGCAGCAGTGTGTGTGCCGCCTCTCCCAGGGTCGGGGCCTGGGCCGCTGTGACGCCGGCCAAACCGGCCTGGGCCAGGCGGCTGAGTTGCCCCATGCGCAGGCCCAGCGCAGGCTCGCCACACAGCGCGATGGCCGCATGCCCCAAGTGCATGTAGCGCGGGATCGACAGGCGCGCACCGGCTTCGGCCAGGCGTGCGGTATCGAGCCCGTATTGCTGCAACAGCGAAGCCGGATCATGGCCCAGCTCGCGCAGCGCCTCGGCAAGAGGCTGGACGAAACCTACCGAAAGGTCGCCAAGGCGCACGCGGGGGCGGCTCATGTGCCTACAGCCACACGTTCAGTAGGCGCGCGCCGTGGCTGGGAGGGCCTGCCAGCAACTCACCTGACTGATGGGCAAAGCCCTGGCCGTCGCTCCCCTGTTCCCAGAACTGCCCACGCATGAACACGCTCATGCTGCTGACACTGTCACCTGCGGCCTGGGTCAGGCGTTGCCAGGCGGTCTGCTCGCTGACCTCGCCGCGCTGCAGGGCCAGCTCGGCAGCGGCGTCCTGATGGCGATTGCCGCGCCAGGGGGCATTCCAGCTACCTTTGCCGCTGAGGAACACCGGGTTGGCGATCAGCTGGACTTGCTGCTGCTGCAATTGGCGCTGGTTTTCGGGGTACCAGCTGTCGCTGCCAATCAGTACGCCGAGGCGCCCGGCGGGAGTCTGCAGTACCTGCAACGGGTAATCCCGGCCAGGGTGGATGTAGCGCCGTGTTTCGCTGTCGGGGTATTGCTGGTGTTGGGGTTGGCCCAGCAGCGAGCCGTCCGCAGCGAACACCATGCTGCTGTTGAACAGCGGCCCGTGGCCAATGTGCAGCACGCCCTGATCGACGTAGGGCGCGGGCAGTACGATCGAGCCTGCCACCAGGGTCACGCCGAACTCCTTGGCCAGGCCGCCGAACAGTTGCTGGTAATCGCTGGCCATCTGCTGGGCTTTCATGCGCAGGTGGGCATCGGCGCGCCGATCGTCGCCATTGGCGCTCAGCATCGCCAGGCCATAGCGCAACGGGTTGCTCAGCTCCAGCCACTGCTCGGCGTCACGGTTGCGGGTGACCTGGTACAGCTCGTTTTTTTCGCCTCGCGCCCACAGCCAGGTGCCGATGTGCTCGGGCAGCACCACGACCGTGCGCGGGCCAACCAGGCCCTGGGTGCGAGCCTGCTCCAGGTAGGCAGAAAGCTTGCGGTGCAGACGTTGCAGGTTCTGGTAGTCGCTGGGGAACAGCAACGGCTCGATACCCAGCAGATTGCCATGCTCGCCAGGCACGCCGTGGTTGAGCGCCAGTTCGATGCGCAAATCGGAGAGGTAGTGGCCTTCCGGGCGCTGTTGGGTCCAGAAGCCGTAACCGCAAAGCGCGGCAATCGTCACCAGCGCCAGGGCGCCTGCCAGGAGTTTTCGCATGAAGCGGTGCAGCGCCTTGGATAAGAGGGTTACCTAGGGTAGTACTGCTGTGCGCAAGGATCAATAAGTTGTCAGTTTCGATCATTGAGCGCGTTCAAACGGCTGTTTAATGTCGCAGGCAGACAAACGACGGGCACCCGCAGAGGTGCTCGCACTCCGTGATCACGCCACCTGGGGAACCGTACCATGGCTGCCGACCGCTACCCGCATTTGCTGGCCCCGCTGGATCTGGGCTTTACCACATTGCGCAACCGCACCCTGATGGGCTCGATGCACACCGGCCTCGAGGAGCGCCCGGGCGGTTTCGAACGCATGGCGGCGTATTTTGCCGAGCGCGCCCGGGGTGGTGTCGGCCTCATGGTTACGGGTGGCATTGCACCGAACGATGAAGGTGGGGGGTACTCCGGCGCTGCCAAGCTCAGCACCGAGGAAGAGGCTGACAAGCATCGCATCGTCACCGAGGCCGTGCATGCCGCAGGTGGCAAGATCTGCCTGCAGATCCTGCATACCGGGCGCTACGCCTACAGCCCGCGCCTGGTAGCGCCGAGCGCGATCCAGGCACCGATCAACCCGTTCAAACCCAAGGAACTGGACGAAGCGGGTATCGAGAAGCAGATCGCCGACTTCGTCAATTGCGCCGCGCTGGCACAGCGCGCGGGCTACGACGGTGTCGAGATCATGGGCTCGGAAGGCTACTTCATCAATCAGTTCCTCGCTGCCCATACCAACCACCGCACTGATCGCTGGGGCGGCAGCTACGAAAACCGCATGCGCCTGGCGGTGCAGATCGTCACCCGCGTGCGCGATGCGGTGGGGCCGAACTTCATCATCATTTTCCGCCTGTCGATGCTCGACCTGGTCGAGGGCGGCAGCACCTGGGACGAGATCGAGGTGCTGGCCAAGGCCATCGAACAGGCTGGCGCAACATTGATCAATACCGGCATCGGCTGGCACGAGGCGCGCATCCCGACCATCGCCACCAAAGTGCCGCGTGCGGCGTTCAGCAAGGTCACCGCCAAGCTGCGTGGCGTGGTGAACATTCCGCTGATCACCACCAACCGCATCAATACCCCGGAAGTGGCCGAAGCGGTGCTGGCCGAGGGTGATGCCGACATGGTGTCGATGGCCCGGCCATTCCTTGCCGACCCGGACTTCGTCAACAAGGCGTCAGAAGGGCGTGCTGACGAAATCAATACCTGCATCGGCTGCAACCAGGCGTGCCTGGACCACATCTTCGGTGGCAAGCTGACCAGTTGCCTGGTCAACCCGCGGGCCTGCTACGAGACCGAGCTCAACTACCTGCCGGTGCGCGCCGTGAAGCGCATCGCCGTGGTTGGCGCAGGCCCTGCAGGCCTGGCAGCGGCCACCGTGGCGGCCGAGCGTGGCCATGAGGTGACGTTGTTCGAAGCCGCCAGCGAGATTGGTGGGCAGTTCAACGTGGCCAAACGGGTGCCGGGCAAGGAGGAATTCCACGAGACCTTGCGCTACTTCCGCAACAAGGTGAAAAGCACCGGTGTCGACCTGCGCCTGAATACCCGGGTCGATGTGCAGGCGCTGGTAAGCGGTGGATACGACGAGATCATCCTCGCCAGTGGTATTGCGCCACGTACCCCGGCCATTCCCGGTGTCGAACATGCCAAGGTGCTGAGCTACCTGGACGTGCTGCTCGAGCGCAAACCGGTCGGCAAATCGGTCGCGGTGATTGGCGCGGGCGGCATCGGTTTCGATGTTTCCGAGTACCTGGTGCATCAGGGCGTGTCCAGCAGCCAGGACCGCGAAGCGTTCTGGAAAGAGTGGGGGATTGATACCCACCTGGAGGCGCGCGGTGGGGTTGCCGGGATCAAGGCCGAGCCACACGCGCCGGCGCGGCAGGTGTACCTGTTGCAGCGCAAGAAGTCCAAGGTCGGCGATGGCCTGGGCAAGACCACCGGCTGGATTCACCGTACCGGGTTGAAAAACAAACAGGTGCAGATGCTCAACAGCGTCGAGTACCTGCAGATTGACGACGCCGGCCTGCATATTCGTGTTGGCGACGGCGAGCCGCAGGTGCTGGCCGTGGACAACGTGGTGATCTGCGCCGGGCAGGAGCCGTTGCGTGAGCTGCACGAAGGGCTGCTGGCGGCAGGGCAGTCGGTGCACCTGATCGGTGGCGCCGATGTGGCAGCCGAGCTGGATGCCAAACGGGCCATCAACCAAGGGTCTCGATTGGCCGCTGAACTTTGAGATCGCCGGGGCCGCTGTGCGGCCCTTTCGCAACGCAAGGCCGCTCCTACAGGCGACACGTTCCCTTGTAGGAGCGGCCTTGTGTCGTGAAAGGGGGGCGCAGCGCCCCCAGAATTTCACTGATAGACTCCGCTCCATGTACCTGCATCTACCCCAAGCCCCGCTCCAGCCTCTTGATCTGCCTTGGCTCCAGCAAGCTGAAATTCAGGCCGCCATCCTGCGCCTGGACCTGATCGACCCGCTGATCAGCGGCAACAAGTGGTTCAAGCTTCGCCACCACCTGCAGCAAGCCCATCATTCCAGTGCCCCCGGCCTGATCAGCCTGGGCGGCAATCATTCCAACCACCTCCACGCCCTGGCTGCAGCCGGCAAACGCTTCGGCTTCGCCACCGCCGGGCTGTTGCGCGGCCACCCCCAGGAAACCCCCACGGTGCGCGACCTGCAAGCATTGGGCATGGACCTTCACTGGCTAGGCTACGGCGGCTATCGGGCACGCCATGAGGCTGGGTTCTGGCAGCCTTGGCAGGCGCGTTATCCAGGCTGGCACTGCATTCCCGAGGGCGGTGGCGGGGCAGCAGGCGCCGAGGGTTGTGCGCTGGTCGTCCAGCAGGCGCGTGCGCAATTGTCGGCACTGGGATGGCCAGACTACGACGCCTGGTGGCTGGCTGCAGGTACCGGCACCACGCTGGCAGGGCTGGTGCTGGCCGAGGCAGGGGCGCATGCAGTGCATGGCGCCTTGGCGGTGCCGATGGATCATGGCGTGCCGGAGGCAGTCGCTGAACTGGCCGGCACGCAGGGCTACCAGTTGCACGATGCCTGCCGTGGCGGCTTCGGTAAGTTCGATGATGAGTTGCTGGCCTTCGTCGCCGAGAGTGAGCAGTACACGGGCGTGCCGTTCGAGGCCCTGTATACCGGCAAGGCCTTGCTGGCCCTGCGCGATCAGGTCGAGGCCGGGCTGTTCGCGCCCGGTACCCGCCTGATCTTCCTGCACACGGGCGGCCTGCAGGGCCGTCGCGGTTACTTGTAGGGCAGCATGCGCAGCAGCGTGTTGTCGCGCTGCACGTAGTGGTGGTAGAGCCCGGCCAGCGCATGCAGGCCGATCAGCCAGTAACCCCAGGTCGCCACCCGCTCATGCCAGCCCTTGATGAATTTGGCCTGGTCCGGGTTCGGGCCGATCAGGTGCGGCAGTTCCAGGCCGAAGAACGGCACCGGTTTGTCGGCGGCACTGAGAATCAGCCAGCCGGCCAGGGGCAGGCCGATCATCAGCAGGTACAGCGCCAGGTGCATCAGGTGCGCAAGGCCGGTCTGCCAGGCTGGTGGCTTGGGCACGATAGGCGGGGTCGGGCGGCTCAGGCGCACGGCCAGGCGCAGCCAGACCAGCACGAACACGCTCAGGCCGAGCATGAAGTGCAGGTCTTTCATCAGGTTGCGCTCAGCGCTGTCCTTGGGGAACAGGCCGCGGAACTCGATGCAGGCGTAAACAGCGGCCAGCAGCACCAGCATCAGCCAATGCAGGGCGATGGACAGGCGTGCGTAATGGGGCGCGGGGGTGGATGAAACCATGATCGGTCCTCGTCATCAGGTTGGAATGGCGCTCTTGCTGGCGCTCTGGGGTAACTGTAATCGCAATCTGGAAAGAAAGTTTTGCGCCAGGCCGGTGAAATTTGTGTTGTCAGTCTCGGCCCTTTCGCGTCGAACCGCCGCGAAAGGGCCGGTGCAGGCAACCTCAATTTCCGGGTAGGTGTGGCCAGCTGTCAGCCACCAGAAACACGCGCTCGGCTTCCTGCCAGGCACCATCGTCACCCAGCTCCAACCTCACCAGCAGTTGCGCCGGTGTATGTTCGTCCAGCTGCTCCAGCCAGTCTGCAAACAGCTGCACCGTCCAGCATTCATCCGTCTCGACCCGCGCGGGCGCCAGCCAGGCATGCCGTGCCAGTGGTTGCCAGTGTTCATCCGCTGCAACGCGCCAATCGCTTCGCCGTACCCAGCGCCCGCGCAAATGCCGGGGGTTGGCACCTGCAGGCGGCGCGGCATGCCCTGGCCATGGGTAGAACAGATAGCCGCCCAGCCACAGGTGCGCCTGCACATGGGCGACCCCCACGGCAGCCAGCGCTTCGCGGCTCTGTACGTCTGCCGACATGGGCAACTGATGCCCGGCGACGTGCGCCAGCTTGCTCCCCAGGCGGTCATGGCAGCCTGGCCCGAGCCAGTGCGCCGGGTCGCGTCCGTCTTCCACCGTCGGCCCCAGGTAGAGCTTGATCGCCAGCTCCAGATGCTGAGTGCCTTCGCCATCACGCATCAGAATGTCCAGCTCGCCCAAGGTTCGCCCGCCCGCACGAATTGCCAGGTTGGATGCCAGCAACTCGACCCCGGGCGCTTGCGCCAGGGCAAACTGCCACAGGCCTTCGTAGTACAAACCCAGGCGGCGGCTGGTGAGCTTGGCCAACCAGTCGCGCAAGGGCAGGTCATCTGCATCCAGGGCGCACAGCCAGTCCTTCAGGCGTTGCGGATCACCCGCCCAGGCACTGCCCGCCAGCGGGTGGCGCTGGGGGCAGGGCGGGGCGCTGAGCAGCGCAGGCGACAGCAGGGTCCAGGCCAGGTCGCGCACGGCAGGGCGGCGCAAGCGGCGGGGCAGCTCATGGAGCTCGGCAAATGGCATCATGCTGCGAGCATAGCCGGTTTGCCGCTGCCCGGTCGTTTCGCCCATAATCGCGGCATCGTCACCCCGCCGCAGAGCCTCGCAGGAGCCCCATGGAGCAATTTCGCAATATCGGTATCATCGGCCGCCTTGGCAGCTCGCAGGTGCTCGACACCATTCGCCGACTGAAAAAATTCCTCCTCGAGCGCCACCTGCACGTGATTCTCGAGGACACCATCGCCGAAGTGTTGCCTGGCCACGGCCTGCAAACCTCGACGCGCAAGCTGCTCGGTGAGGTCTGCGACCTGGTCATCGTCGTCGGTGGCGATGGCAGCCTGCTAGGCGCTGCCCGCGCCTTGGCCCGGCACAATGTTCCGGTGCTGGGTATCAACCGCGGCAACCTGGGCTTTCTCACCGACATCCGCCCGGACGAACTGGAGCAGAAAGTCGCCGAAGTGCTCGACGGCCACTACCTGGTTGAAAACCGCTTCCTGCTGCAGGCCGAGGTGCGCCGTCATCACGAAGCCATCGGCCAGGGCGACGCGCTCAACGACGTGGTCCTGCACCCGGGCAAGTCGACGCGGATGATCGAATTCGAGATCTACATCGACGGCCAGTTCGTCTGCAGCCAGAAGGCCGACGGCCTGATCGTCGCCACTCCGACCGGCTCCACCGCTTATGCGCTGTCGGCCGGCGGCCCCATCATGCACCCCAAGCTCGACGCCATTGTCATCGTGCCGATGTACCCGCACACTCTGTCGGGCCGGCCGATCGTGGTCGACGGCAACAGCGAGTTGAAGATCGTGGTGTCCAAGGACCTGCAGATCTACCCGCAAGTGTCGTGCGACGGCCAGAACCACTTCACCTGCGCCCCGGGCGACACCATCACGGTCAGCAAGAAGCCGCAGAAGCTGCGCCTGATCCACCCGCTCGATCACAACTACTATGAGGTGTGTCGCACCAAACTCGGCTGGGGCAGCCGCCTGGGAGGCAGGGACGACTGATGCTCGATCCGGCGCGCAGTTTCGACATCATCGGCGACGTGCACGGTTGTGCACTGACCCTCGAACGCCTGCTCGACGCCCTGGGCTACAAACGCGTCGCTGGCGTGTGGCGCCACCCGCGGCGGCAGGCATTGTTCCTTGGCGACATCGTCGACCGAGGCCCGCGCATCCGCGAGGCACTGCATATCGTGCATGACATGGTCGAGGCCGGTCAGGCGTTCTGCATCATGGGCAACCACGAGTACAACGCTTTGGGCTGGGTCACCCCGGCACTGCCCGGCAGCGGCAAGGCGTTCGTGCGCGAACACACGCCGCGCCACGCCCGGCTGATCGACGAAACCCTGACCCAATTTGTCCACCACCCCGGCGACTGGCACGACTTCGTGCAGTGGTTCTACGACATGCCGCTGTTCGTCGACGCGGGGCGCTTCCGCCTGGTGCATGCCTGCTGGGACCCGCAGCTGATCGCACCGCTGCGCCAGCAGTACCCGGACGGGCGCATCGACGAGCACTTCATCCAGGCTTCGGCGGTTTCCGGCAGCTTTGCCGCTACCGTGTGCAACCGTCTGCTGCGGGGCACCGACATGCGCCTGCCGGATGGGCTGACCCTCACCGGCGGCGATGGACTGACCCGCGCCTTCTTCCGTACCAAGTTCTGGGAAGAAGACCCGAAAACCTACGGCGACATCGTCTTCCAGCCCGATGCGTTGCCCGATGACGTTGCCCGCACGCCACTGAGCCATACCGAAAAGAACGCCCTGCTGCACTATGCCGAGGACGAACCGATGCTGTTCGTCGGCCACTACTGGCGCAGCGGCCGCCCGGCGCCGATCCGCGCCAACCTGGCCTGCCTGGACTACAGCGCGGTGCTGTACGGAAAGCTGGCGGCCTACCGGCTGGATGATGAAACCCGCATCGACCCGCACAAGTTCGTCTGGGTCGACGTCGAACGCCCGCAGGCCAACCAATGAATATCATCGAAGTAATGCGCCTGCCGCTGTCGGTCGACCTCAGCGGCTTCGTCCACCTGCTGCAGCGCCTGCAATTGCCGCACCGGGTCAGCGAAGAGGGTGATGAGCAAGTGCTCTGGGCCCCCGACAGCCTGGCCGCCGACGTGCGCGAGCTCTACCAGCGTTTCCCCGATGGCAACGCGGATGTGCAGCTTGCGCAGGCCCCTGTAGGCGCGGACTCATCCGCGATGGCCCCCACACAGCCCTCCCTGGCGGACCAGGCCAAAGCCTGCAAGGTCACCGCCACCATCCTCGTTCTCTGCCTGGTCGTCGCCGGCCTCACCAGCCTGGGCGACAACCTCAACGCCATCAGCTGGTTCACCTTCCTCGACTTCCGCGTCCAAGGGGAATACCTGCATTTCACCCCGCTGGCCCAGGGCCTGGCCGAGGGCCAGTGGTGGCGCCTGGTGTCGCCCATGCTGTTGCACTTCGGCGTGCTGCACCTGGCCATGAATGGCATGTGGTACTGGGAGCTTGGCAAGCGCATCGAACTGCGCCAGGGCCCCTGGCTACTGCTGGGCCTGACCCTGCTGTTCAGCCTGGTGTCAAACCTGGCCCAGCACTACACCAGTGGCCCGAGCCTGTTCGGCGGCCTGTCCGGCGTGCTCTACGGCTTGCTCGGTCACGTCTGGCTGTACCAGTGGCTGGCGCCCAACCCTCACTTCAACCTGCCCAAGGGCGTGCTGGTGATGATGCTGATCTGGCTGGTGATCTGCCTGACCGGTGTGGTCGGCCAGCTCGGCTTCGGCCAGATCGCCAACGCCGCCCACGTCGGCGGGCTGCTCATCGGATGCCTGACCGGGCTCTTGGGCGGGGCGCTGGCCCGGCGTAAACTGTCGGCTTGAACCAGGAGACACTATGTCCACTTTCGCGCAAATGATCGAAAACATTACCCCGGAAATCTACGAGAGCCTGAAATTGGCCGTGGAAATCGGCAAATGGTCGGACGGGCGCAAGCTTACCGCCGAGCAGAAAGAACTGTCGCTGCAGGCGGTAATCGCCTGGGAGATGAAGAACCTGCCCGAAGAGCAGCGCACCGGTTACATGGGCCCGCAGGAATGCGCGTCCAAGTCCGCGCCCATCGCCAACATTCTGTTCAAGTCGGACTCGGTACATTGATCGAACTCGCTCGTGGCTCTTTGAGCAAGATGGCGGTCAGCCTGCAGGCGCCGGTGGTGCAATACAGCTTCCGCCTGGACGACACCCAGGTGCCGGTCAACCCGCTGATCGGCCAGCGCCTGCGCCTGGAATACCTCGGCGCCATTCACTGCAGCCATTGCGGCAAGCGCACCAAGACCAGCTTCAGCCAGGGTTACTGCTACCCGTGCATGACCAAGCTGGCCCAGTGTGACGTGTGCATCATGGCCCCGGAAAAATGCCACTACGACGCCGGCACCTGCCGCGAGCCGTCGTGGGGTGAGCAGTTCTGCATGACCGACCATGTGGTCTACCTGGCCAACTCGTCGGGGATCAAGGTCGGCATTACTCGCGCGACCCAGTTGCCCACCCGCTGGCTCGACCAGGGCGCAAGCCAGGCGCTGCCTATCATGCGCGTGGCCACCCGCCAGCAATCGGGCCTGGTCGAGGACGTGCTGCGCAGCCAGGTGCCGGACCGCACCAACTGGCGCGCGCTGCTAAAGGGCGACGCCGAAGTGCTCGACCTGCCGGCCATTCGCGAGCAGATTTTCGAGGCCTGTGCCGACGGGCTGCGCGAACTGCAGGGCCGTTTCGGCCTGCAGGCGATCCAGCCGCTGCCCGACGCCGAGGTGGTGGAAATACGCTACCCGGTCGAGGCCTATCCGAAAAAGATCGTCAGCTTCAACCTCGACAAGGACCCGGTGGCCGAAGGCACGCTGCTGGGTATCAAGGGCCAGTACCTGATCTTTGACACCGGCGTGATCAATATTCGCAAGTACACGGCCTACCAGTTGGCCGTGCTCCAGTAAAAAGGACCTGCACATGCGTACCGAACAACCGCAAGTGATCTACCTCAAGGATTACCAGGCGCCCGAGTACCTGATCGACGAGACGCACCTGACCTTCGAGCTGTTCGAGGACCACACCCTGGTTCACGCGCAACTGGTCATGCGCCGCAACCCGGCACGTGGTGCCGGCCTGCCGCCACTGGAGCTCGACGGCCAGCAGCTGGAGCTGCTGCGCGCCTCGCTGGACGACCAGGAACTGCAACCAGGCGAGTACCAGCTCGACGCCGACAGCCTGACCGTGCAGCCCAAGGCTGAACGCTTCACCCTCGACACCAGCGTGAAGATCCACCCGCAGAGCAACACCGCGCTGGAAGGCCTGTACAAGTCCGGCAAGATGTTCTGCACCCAGTGCGAGGCCGAGGGCTTCCGCAAGATCACCTATTACCTCGATCGCCCGGACGTGATGAGCACTTTCACCACCACGGTGATCGCCGAGCAGCATCGCTACCCGGTGCTGTTGAGCAACGGCAACCCGATCGGCAGCGGCCCGGCAGAAGAAGGCCGCCACTGGGCGACCTGGGAAGACCCGTTCATGAAACCGGCCTACCTGTTCGCGCTGGTGGCCGGTGACCTGTGGTGCGTGGAAGACAACTTCGTCCGCCAATCCGGCCGCGACGTGACCCTGCGTATCTACGTCGAGCCCGAGAACATCGACAAGTGCGACCACGCCATGGTCAGCCTGAAGAAGTCCATGCGCTGGGATGAAGAAGTCTACGGCCGTGAATACGACCTGGATATCTTCATGATCGTCGCGGTGAACGACTTCAACATGGGCGCCATGGAAAACAAGGGCCTGAACATCTTCAACTCGAGCTGCGTGCTGGCCCGCGCCGAAACCGCCACCGACGCCGCTCACCAGCGTGTCGAGGGTGTTGTCGCCCACGAGTACTTCCACAACTGGTCAGGCAACCGCGTGACCTGCCGCGACTGGTTCCAGCTGTCGCTCAAGGAAGGCTTCACGGTGTTCCGCGATGCCGAGTTCAGCGCTGACATGAACTCGCGCACGGTCAAGCGCATCGAGGACGTCGCCTACCTGCGCACCCACCAGTTCGCCGAAGATGCCGGCCCCATGGCCCACCCGGTGCGCCCGGACAGCTTCATCGAAATCTCCAACTTCTACACCCTGACCGTGTACGAGAAGGGCGCCGAAGTGGTACGCATGGTACGTACCTTGCTGGGCGCCGAAGGCTTCCGCCAGGGCAGCGACCTGTACTTCGAGCGCCACGATGGCCAGGCGGTGACCACCGACGACTTCATCAAGGCCATGGAAGACGCCAACGGCGTCGACCTGGCCCAGTTCAAGCGCTGGTACAGCCAGGCCGGCACTCCGCGCCTGGACGTGAGCGAGGCTTTTGATGCTGGTGCCCAGACCTACAGCCTGACCTTCCGCCAGAGCTGCCCGCAGACCCCGGACAAGGCCGAGAAGCTGCCGTTCGTGATCCCGGTGGAGCTGGGCCTGCTCGATGCTCAAGGCAACGACCTGCCGCTGCAACTGGCCGGTGAAGCCACTGCCGCTGGTACCAGCCGGGTGCTGTCGGTGACTGAAGCCGAGCAGACCTTCACCTTCCAGGGTATCGCCGCCAAGCCGTTGCCTTCGCTGCTGCGGGGTTTCAGTGCGCCAGTGAAGCTGAGCTTCGCATATGACCGCGACCAGCTGATGTTCCTCATGCAGCACGACAGCGACGGCTTCAACCGCTGGGAAGCGGGCCAGCAGCTGTCGGTGCAAGTGCTGCAGGAGCTGATCGGCCAGCATCAGCGCGGTGAAGCGCTGAAGCTCGACCAGCGCCTGATCACCGCCCTCGGTACCGTGCTGGGCAACGCATCGCTGGACCCCGCCATGGTCGCCGAGATGCTCTCTCTGCCAGGCGAAGCCTACCTGACCGAGATCAGCCAGGTGGCCGATGTGGACGCCATCCACGCCGCCCGTGAGTTTGCCCGGCAACAGATCGCCGAGCAGCTGTTCGACGCCCTGTGGGCGCGTTACCAGGCCAACCGCGAAGTGTCGCGCAACACCCCTTACGTGGCCGCCGCCGAGCACTTCGCCCGCCGCAGCCTGCAGAACATTGCCCTGTCGTACCTGATGCAAAGCGGCAAGCCTCAGGTGCTGGAGGCGACCCTGGAGCAGTTCGAGCAGTGCGACAACATGACCGAGCGCCTGACCGCGCTGGCCGTGCTGGTCAACTCGCCGTTCGAGACCGAGCGCGCCAAGGCGCTGGAAAGCTTTGCCGAGCACTTCAAGGACAACCCGCTGGTCATGGACCAGTGGTTCAGCGTGCAGGCAGCCAGCACGCTGCCGGGCGGGCTGGCGCGGGTCAAGGCGCTGATGCAGCACCCGGCGTTCACCCTGAAAAACCCGAACAAGGTACGGGCGCTGATCGGTGCCTTCGCCGGGCAGAACCTGGTCAATTTCCATGCAGCCGATGGTTCGGGCTATCGCTTCCTGGCGGACCTGGTGATCGAGTTGAATGCGCTGAATCCGCAGATCGCTTCGCGTCAACTGGCACCGCTGACCCGCTGGCGCAAGTATGACGACGCGCGGCAAGTGCTGATGAAGGGCGAGCTGGAGCGGATTCTCGCGTCCGGCGAGCTGTCCAGCGATGTGTATGAAGTGGTGAGCAAGAGCCTGGCTTGAGTTTTTTGTAGCCTGCCCCGGCCTCTTCGCGGGTAAACCCGCTCCCACAGGTACTGCACAGGGTTCAATGTCTGTGCGGTCGCTGTGGGAGCGGGTTTACCCGCGAAGCTTTTGGGCGGTTAACAAAACATAACGCAGCGCGCGTTGTATTCCCGCGACCTACCCCGATACGATCCCTGCAAGCCTCTAACACAGGCTTTTCACAGCACAGACCCACCAAGAAGAACACAACAGGGGATGGTCATGAAGGAGCGGGTGATGACGCAGGCCAGGCGTGGTGCCTGGCCGTTGGCGGCCGGCGCGATGCTGGCGCTGGCACTGGGCATGTGGGCTGACAGCGCGCAGGCCGCTGCTGCCGATGAATACTCGACCGAATCAGCCAAGGCCAGCCAGAGCCTGCTGATCGGCGCCGCCCATGCCGGCAAGCGACTGGTGGTGGTCGGTGATCGCGGCCACATTCTGTTCTCCGACGACCAGGGCAGCACCTGGACTCAGGCCCGGGTGCCCACCCGGCAACTGCTCACTGCCGTGTTCTTCCTTGATGACAAGCGCGGCTGGGCGGTCGGCCACGATGCGCAGATCCTGGCCAGCAGCGACGGGGGCGCCACCTGGAGCAAGCAATTCGAAGACCTGTCCCGCGAAGCGCCCTTGCTCGATGTCACCTTCCTCGACGCCCAGCACGGCTTTGCCGTGGGTGCCTATGGCGCACTGCTGGAAACCAGCGACGGCGGCCAGCATTGGCAGGACATCGCTGAACGCCTGGACAATCCCGACCAGCTGCACCTCAACGGCATCGCCCGGGTGCGCGACGCTGGCCTGTTCATCGTCGGCGAGCAGGGTGGCATGTACCGCTCCAGCGACAACGGCCAGACCTGGGCCAAGGTCCAGGGCCCTTACGAGGGCTCGCTTTTTGGCGTGATCGGCACTGCCAAGGCGAATACCCTGCTGGCTTACGGGCTGCGCGGCAACCTGTTCCGCTCCAGCGATTTCGGTGACAGCTGGCAGCCAATCGAGCTCAAGGCCGCGCGCGGCGACCTCGAATTCGGCCTGGCAGGCGCTACGCTTGTCGAAGATGGCAGCCTGGTGCTGGTCGGCAACGGTGGCAGCGTGCTGCGCAGCACCGATGATGGCCAGACCTTCAGCGTCTACAACCGCAGCGACCGCATCGCCCTGGCCGGCGTCACTGGCCTGGCCGACGGTGGCTTGCTGCTGGTGGGGCAGGGTGGCGTACACCTGGCCAGCGCCGAAGGCGCAGAGCAAGCTGCCAAGGAGGTGCGTCCATGACCAGCAGGGAGAGCATCACCATGCACCCGCATCATCAGGACAAGGCCACGCTGCTCGAACGCCTGATCTTCAACAACCGCCCGGTGGTCATCGCCCTGTGCCTGCTGGTCAGCATTTTCCTGTTCTGGCAGGCCACGCAGATCCGCCCGTCTACCAGCTTCGAGAAGATGATCCCGCTGCAGCACCCGTTCATCGAGCAGATGATGGAGCACCGCAACGACCTGGCCAACCTGGGCAACACCGTGCGTATCTCGGTCGAAGCGGTCAACGGCGACATCTTCGACAAGGACTACATGGAAACGCTGCGGCAGATCCATGACGAGGTGTTCTACATTCCGGGTGTCGACCGGGCCGGGCTGAAGTCGCTGTGGAGCCCCAGCGTGCGCTGGAGCGAGGTCACCGAAGAGGGCTTCTCTGGCGGTGAAGTCATCCCCAACACCTACAACGGCTCCCAGGACAGCCTCGACACCCTGCGCGACAACGTGCTCAAGTCTGGCCAGGTCGGGCGCCTGGTGGGCAACAACTTCAAGTCCAGCATCGTCGACGTGCCCTTGCTGGAAAGCTTCCCTGACCCGCAGGACCCCGGCAAACAGGTCAAACTGGATTACCAGCAGTTCTCGCACCAGCTGGAAGAGAAGATCCGCGACAAGTTCCAGGCACAGAACCCCAACGTGAAGATCCACATCATCGGCTTCGCCAAGAAGGTCGGTGACCTGATCGACGGCCTGGTGATGGTGGCGATGTTCTTCGGCGTGGCCCTGGTGATCACCTGGGTCTTGCTGTACTGGTTCACCTGGTGCATCCGCAGCACCATCGCCGTGCTCATCACCACCCTGGTGGCGGTGGTCTGGCAGCTGGGCCTGATGCATGCGGTGGGTTTCGGCCTGGACCCGTACTCCATGCTGGTGCCGTTCCTGATCTTCGCCATCGGTATTTCCCACGGCGTGCAGAAGATCAACGGCATCGCCTTGCAGTCCAGTGACGCCGACAATGCCTTGACCGCCGCCCGGCGCACCTTCCGCCAGTTGTTCCTGCCGGGGATGATCGCCATCCTCGCCGACGCCGTGGGTTTCATCACCCTGTTGATCATCGACATCGGCGTAATCCGCGAGCTGGCCATCGGCGCATCGATCGGCGTGGCGGTGATCGTGTTCACCAACCTGATCCTGCTGCCGGTGGCGATTTCCTATGTCGGCATCAGCAAGAAGGCCATCGAGCGCAGCAAGAGGGACGCGACCCGCGAGCATCCGTTCTGGCGCCTGCTGTCGAACTTCGCCAGCGCCAAGGTGGCCCCGGTGTCCATCACCCTGGCGCTGATCGCCTTTGCCGGCGGCCTGTGGTACAGCCAGAACCTGAAGATCGGCGACCTCGATCAGGGTGCGCCGGAGCTGCGCCCGGATTCGCGCTACAACCAGGACAACCACTTCATCATCAGCAACTACTCGACCAGTTCCGATGTGCTGGTGATCATGGTCAAGACCCCGCCGGAAAGTTGCTCGATCCATTCGACCATGGCGCCGATCGACGAGTTGATGTGGACCATGCAGAACACCCCCGGCGTGCAGTCGGCGATCTCCCTGGTGACCGTGTCCAAGCAGGTGATAAAGGGCATGAACGAGGGCAGCCTGAAGTGGGAGACCTTGTCGCGCAACCCGGACATCCTCAACAACTCCATCGCGCGCGCCGACGGCCTGTACAACGCCGACTGCTCGCTGGCACCGGTGCTGGTGTTCCTCAACGACCACAAGGCCGAGACCCTGGAACGTGTCACCGCTGTGGCCAAGGCGTTCGCCGACAGCCATGACAAGGAGGGCCTGCAGTTCCTGCTGGCGGCGGGCAACGCCGGGATCGAGGCGGCTACCAACGAGGTGATCAAGTCGGCCGAGCTGACCATCCTGATTCTGGTCTACCTGTGCGTGGCGGTGATGTGCATGATCACTTTCCGTTCGTTTGCCGCGACCCTGTGCATTGTCCTGCCGCTGGTGCTGACATCGGTGCTGGGTAACGCGCTTATGGCCTTCATGGGGATTGGCGTGAAGGTCGCTACTTTGCCGGTGGTGGCCCTGGGTGTGGGCATCGGCGTGGACTACGGCATCTACATCTACAGCCGGCTGGAAAGCTTCCTGCGTGCCGGCCTGCCGTTGCAGGAGGCTTACTACCAGACCTTGCGCTCGACCGGTAAGGCCGTGCTGTTCACCGGCCTGTGCCTGGCGATCGGCGTGTGCACCTGGATCTTCTCGGCGATCAAGTTCCAGGCCGACATGGGGTTGATGCTGACCTTCATGTTGCTGTGGAACATGTTTGGCGCGTTGTGGCTGCTGCCAGCGCTGGCGCGGTTCCTGATCAAGCCTGAGAAAATGGTGGGTAAGGAAGGGGGATCCATTTTCGCCCACTGAATCGCAGGGGGCCGCTTTGCGGCCCATCGCGGCACAAGGCCGCTTCTACAGAGAAACGCGCCCCCTGTAGGAGCGGCCTTGTGTCGCGATGGGCTGCAAAGCAGCCCCAGAGGTTATAATGCCGGCTCATTCAAAACCGGTACCCCCATGTCCTCCCTCGCTACCGCCCTCGCTTCCTGCGACATGCTCCTGATCGACGGCCTGCACGCCTTCGATTTCACCTGCGACGAATCCGGCCTGACCATCGAATGCATGGATGGCCGCCAACACCGCCGCTGGTCCTTCACCCCCGAGCAGCTCGCTGCCGCTGTCGGCGCCGGTGATGAGTGGCAACTCAACGATGCCCAGGGCGAGCATCGTCTAGTCTGTATGAGTGCCTTTCGCGCCCCGGATGAAGACGACGATGAACCGGATCTGGACGAGCCTGCTGACCGCTAGCCTGATGAGCCTGACTATCACCGCCCACGCTGCCACCTTGCTGGTGGGCAGCTACACCGATGGCCAGAGCCAAGGCATCTATCGCTACCCGTTCGACAGCAAGGCGGGGAAAATCGACCCCACGCCACAGCAGGTGGTCAAGAGCGTCAGCCCGTCATGGCTGGTGCTGTCAGCCGACCAGCGCCAGTTGTTCACTGTCAATGAAACCCCCAATGGCCATGTCAGCAGTTTCAGCGTCAGCGCCAACGGCGAGATCACGCCACTGAACCAAGTGAGCAGCCGTGGGGATGAGCCCACCCACGCCAGCCTCAGCCGCGACCAGCGTTACCTGTTCGTCGCCAACTACGCCGTCGCCCCCGCCCCGGGTGGCAGCCTGGTGGTGATTCCGGTGGCCAAGGACGGCAAGCTCAAGGAGGTGATCCAGCAGCTGCGGCACAAGCCCAGTGGCGTCAACCCCGAGCGGCAGGCCGGGGCCCATGTGCACTCGCTGGTGCTGTCCCCGGATGGCCAGCACCTGTACGCCTGCGACCTGGGAGCCGACAAGGTGTTCATCTATCGCTATGACGGCGCCAGCGTCGATCACCCGCTGACCCCTGCAATCCCGGCGTCGGTGGACCTGCCGCCTGGCAGCGGGCCGCGTCATCTGCTGTTCGATGCCAAGGGCCGGCATGCCTACCTGACACTGGAGATGAGTGGCGAAGTGGTGATGTTCGACGTCAAGGACGATGCCTTGCTGGAGCGTCAGCGCCTGCCGCTTACCGAACAGCAGGATGCCGCCGCCAAGGCCTCGGGTGGCCTGCATCTGTCGGCGGACGGGCGCTTCCTGTATGTCAGCAACCGCGGCACGGCGAACGAGATCGTGGTGTTCCGCGTGGGCAAGGACGATGGCCAGCTGACCTTCCTGCAACGCCGTTCGGTGGAAGGCGACCACCCGCGCGAATTCGCCCTGGACCCGAGCGACAACTTCCTGCTGGTGGCCAACCAGAAAAGCAACCAGATCGTGGTCATGCGCCGCGACCCGCGCAGTGGCAAGCTCGGCGAGACAGTGCAGACCTTCACTCAGGATGCGCCTTCGGACCTCAAGTTCATCGAGTGAGGTTCGCTGGAGGGACTATCGATACGGGTAATAATCCTTACCAGCGCAATGAATTTCTGCGGGCGACCTCGGCGGCGTAAGTTTGACCCAAGGCCCAAGCGGCTGAACGTCAAACCACTCAAGTCGAGGTCAGCCACCATGAACTTCAATCTCTTCCCCGTGATTGCCGCATCCGCCATTTCCGCTTCCGTCGTGCTGCCGACCCATGCCCATGCAGACAGCAGCAAGCCCACGGCCACCCACAGCTACACCGAGCAGTACCTGCGCCAGAGCGCCAACTTCCATGCGGCGCTGAGTGGTAAGCACAGCCACTAATCCCGGCCTGACTCGGACCCTGTGGGAGCGGGTTTACCCGCGAACACCGGCGAAGCCGGTGCCATCCACCGTGGTGGCTTCTTCGCGAGCGGGTAAACCCGCTCCCACAGGGGCCGTGACATGCCTGAAGAAGATGCTTAGCGAGCCATCATCGACTTGAACAGCTCCGACGCCAACCACCCCTCCAGCCAGCTCCGCAGCCGCGGATAAGCTGCCTCGGCGAACCACTGCGGTTCGACCCCGGCAAACTGGCGCATCAGGGGCAACAGGGCGGCATCGGCCAGGCTCGGGTGGGCGGCCAGCAAGTACGGCCGGCCTTCGAGCAACTGCTCAAGCTCTGCCAACCAGGCTTCAGCCTGTTGGCGATAGTGCTCGCGTGAATGTTCGGGGTAACGCTCGGCATACTTGTACAGGTTCACCTGCGCCTTGAACGTGCTGTCGTTGCGGGCCACCAGGGCTTCGGCGTGCTGTGCGGCGGCCGGGTCTGCCTGCAGGCGCCAGTCCTGCGGGTCGTGCTGTTCAAGCGCCCAGCGCATGATGTCCAGGCTCTCTTCCAGCACGTCGGCACCGGTATCCAGCACCGGTACCGTACCCTTGGGCGACAAGGCCAGCAGTTCTGCCGGCTTGTTCTTCATCGCCACCTCGACGATTTCCACCGCACAGCCGGCATAGCGCAACGCCAGGCGGGCGCGCATTGCCCATGGGCAGCGGCGGAACGAGTAGAGGATCACCCGCACACCTCCACGTCGCTCAAGCCATTGCCCTGGCGGCGTACCTGGATCTGCACCGGGATGCGCTCATGCATTTCCTGCACGTGGGAGATCACCGCGACCTTGCGGCCCTGCGCTTGCAGGCCGTCCAGGGCATCCATGGCCAGTTGCAGCGATTCTGGGTCGAGGCTGCCGAACCCTTCATCGATGAACAGCGACTCGATGCGCAAGGTGCTTGAGGCCATCGACGCCAGGCCCAGGGCCAATGCCAGCGAGACCAGGAAAGTTTCACCGCCGGACAGCGAGTGCACCGAGCGCAGTTCGTCACCCATTTCGGTGTCCAGCACCAGCAGGCCCAAGGCGCTGCCACCGCGCTTGAGGCGATAGCGACGCGCCAGTTGGCGCAGTTGGGCGTTGGCGTGGTGCAGCAGCAGGTCGAGGTTGTAGCCTTGGGCGATCTTGCGGAACACGTCACCCGAGGCCGAGCCGATCAGTGCATTCAGCCGCGCCCAGCGCTGCCATTGCTGGTAGGCCTGTTCGATCTCCCCGCTCAGGGCCTGGCTCGCCTGCTGGCGGCGCTGGTCGTCGGCCTGCTGTGCGCGCAGTTCGGCGCATTGCTGTTCATGGCCAGTCAGCCGCTCGCGCAGCTCGGCCAGTGTTTGCTCAAGGTCTTCGACCGAAGCCTCGACGCTCATCAGTGCGGCGTGTTGCTGCAGGCGCTGCGCGCGTTCCTGGAGCAGCACGCGGCTCTGTTCGATAGCCATCTCGGCGCTTTGCAAGCGCTGGCGCAGCGCGTTCAGCTGGGTATCGTCGATGGCCAGCAGACGATCCAACCCGGCGTCGTCCAGCTCTGGATGCTCGGCGCGCCACTGGGCAATGTCGCCTTGCAGCTGCTGGCACTCATGCTCCAGTGCCTGCTGCTGCTGGGTATTGGCCTTGAGTTCGCTGGCCAGTTGCACGCCCTGGGTGCGCAGGTCTTGCAGCTGCTGGGCAGTGTCTGCATCTGCGGCACGGGCCTGCGCAAGCTGGTTGTCCATATGCTGCTGCCAGGCTTCGGCGCTGGCCTGCTCGCCGAGCAGCTCGGCCAGCGCGCCCTGGGCTTGCTGGCGCTGCGTGTCGAGTGCAGCGAGCTGTTGCTGCGCATGCGCCAGGGTCTGCACGCGCGCTTGTTGCTGGTCACGCAGCTTGTCCAGTTGCAGCTGGCGCGCCTGCTGTTCTTCCTGCTCGTCCTTGCGCTGTTCCAGTTGCTGCAGCCGCTGGGCGATCTGCTGGTCGAGGGCGAGGAAAGCATTGGCCGGGTCATCGCCAAGCGCTTTGAGTACCTCGCCCGGGAGTACATTGGCCAGGTCATTGAGACCTTGTTCCAGTTGCTGCTCATCATTGGCCAGCGCCTGGTGTTGCTGGTCGAGATGACGCTGGGCTTGCTGCTGGGCATCCTGCGCCGCCTGCAGTTGCTGGTTGAGGCGAGCGGCATCCTTCTGCAGGGCGAGCAGGGCACTCTGGCGTTTCTCGTCCTTGCCGATTTCTTCGTCCAGGCGCCGCAGCTGGCTGTCGAGCCAGGCACTGCGGGCCTTGTCATCCTGCGGGGCGAGGGCGGGCCAGAGGCTGTGCGCCTGCACCTGTGCCACCAGCGGCTGCAGCTGCTCGCCCAAGTGCTGCTGTTGCTGCTGGTAGTCCTTGAGCTGGGCATTGACCACGCCGAGCTCGGTGCGCAGTTCGACCAGCTTGCCGTTGAGGGTTTCGACCTGTTTCTGCGCCGCGTCCTCCTCGGCCTGGTCATGGCGACCGAGGCTCTGCAACAGTGCTTCGGGTTGATGGAACGGGTGTTCGGCGCTGCCGCAGACCGGGCAGGGCTCGCCATCGCGTAACTGGCCGCGCAGTTCTTCAACGCTGGTGTTGCGCGCCAGGCGCTGGCGTTGCAGCAATTGGCGGGTGAGGTTGAGCGCCTGTTCGGCGGCTTCCAGTTCAGCCTTGGCCGCAGTCCCTTCGCCGATCAGTTGCTGGCGTTGCTGCATGGCTTGCTGCTGGCGCTCACGCAGGGCATCGAGCTGCTGGCGCAGTTCCAGTTCGCGGCCGTGCAGGCGTGACAGCTCCTCGACGGCGCGTTGCTGTTTGCGGTTGTCCTGCAGCATGTTGCCGAGCAAGTCGATCTGCTCGGCCAGGGCCTGGGGCTCAGCCTTGGCTTCGCGGAACAGCAGCTCGAAGTGGTCGCGCTGGGCCTGCAGCTGGGCATTGGCCTGGCTGGCCTGGGCCTGCAGGCCTGGCAGCTCTTCACGCCCTTTGGCCAGGCGGCCACCGATCAGCATCACTTGCTTGAGTTGCGGCAGGTAGGCCTGCCAGGCATTGGCCAGGCTGGCCAGGTGCTGGCTGTCGGCCAGGGCGGTGTCGATCTGGGCCAGTTGCTGCTGGCTGCGCTGCTGGTGTTGTTCCGTTTGCTGTAGTTGCTTCTGACCTTCGGCAACTTGCTGTTCGGCTTGCTGACAGGCCGTTTGCTGTTCCAGCTGTTGCTGTTCGAGGCGCGCCAGGTTGTCCTGGCCGGCGAAGGCCTGGCGCAGGCGCGGCGCATTTTCGCTGTGCAGGGTCTGGCTTTGTGCCAAGGCTTCACGAGTTGCCAGCAGCGCCTGTTCCAGCGCTGCGGTGCGCGTTTGCAATGCGTCTTGCTGGCGCTGTTGCTCGGCGATCTGCGCCGCGACGGGTGCCAGTTGCGCGGCGAGCATCTGCTGGCGGTGGAACTGGTGGCGCTGCGGCGCCAGGCGTTCCAGGCGCTGCAGGTCGAGGCGTTGCTCGGCCAGTTGCTGCCATTCCTGTTCGGCGGCTTGCAGGGCGGCGCCGGCTTCGCCGTGCTGGGTTTGCAGCTGGCGTTGTTCATTGAGCCAGTTGCGCTGCTGCTCCAGCTGGCGCTCGCCGGCCTGGTCGGCCTTGAACTGCTGCAACGCCAGCTCGAGGCGCTGGTCGAGCTCGGCGCGGGCCTCGCTGGCCATTGGCAGCAAGTGGCTGGCGCGCTCCTTGAGGGTATTGTGGGCTTCGGCAGTTTCCCGCGCCTTGCTGAACGCGCGCTGGCCGAGGCGGGTGTAGATGGCGGTGTTGGTGAGCTTTTCCAGCAGCTCGCTGCGCTCTTTGTCGTCGGCCTTGAGGAAGGCGCCGAACTCGCTCTGGGCCAGCATCACCGCACGGGTGAACTGCTCGAAATTCAAGCCCAGGCGGGCTTCGATCAGTTGCTTGTATTCGTTCTTGCTGCTGCCCAGCATTTGCTCGCTGTCCAGGTCATACAGGCTCTGGCGGCTCAATTGCAGCTTGCCGTTGGCCTTGTCGCGGGCGCGGTTGGCTTCCCAGCGGGCGCGGTAGCGGTGGCCGTCGATGCCGACGAAATCGACTTCGGCAAAACCGCTGCCGGTGCCGCGGCGCAGCAGGTTGCGCGGGTCGGACGTGGGAATTTCACCGTCGGCGTCCGGCACTTTGGCTTCGCGGCCGATGTCGTTCAAACGCGGCACGGTGCCGAACAGGGCCAGGCACAAGGCGTCTAGCAGCGTGCTCTTACCGGCGCCGGTCGGCCCGGTGATGGCGAACAGGCCGGCGCTGGCCAAGGGTTCGGCGGTGAAGTCGATGTCGACCGGGCCGGCCAGGGATGCCAGGTTCTTCAGGCGGATGGCGAGAATCTTCATGGCTGTTCCTCTTCCAGCTGAACGTCCTGCAGCAGCAGGGCGAAGTCGGCCAGGGCCTGTTCGTCGACGGGGTTGCCGTAGGCCTGTTCCCAGGCACGGCTGAACAGGTCCTGAGGGGTCATTTGCGACAGCTCGACGAATGCCAGGTCATCGTCTTCGCCACGGCCAGCGCCGGCATACTCGGCGCTGATGCGGATCAACCGCACCGCCTTGCCATGCAGGGCGGCTTCGATCTGCTGGCGCAGGTCCGGTTGCGGTTCGTCCAGGTGTACCCGCACCTCCAGCCAAGGCTGGCGGTTAGGGTCTTCGAGCAGGTCGATCACGGGCAGCTCGGCCAGTTGCTCGAGCAGTTCGCCCAGCGGCGCCGGGCCGACCCGCTGCAGGGCCACCGCACGCGGTACCGGGCGAGGCTCGACGCTGACCAGCTCGCTGCCATCGAGCTCGACTTCCAGCACCTGGTGCGGGTAGTTGATTTCGGCGAACGACAGCGGGATCGGCGAGCCACTGTAGCGGATGCGGCTTTCGCGGTTGACCTTCTGCGGCTTGTGCAGGTGACCGAGCGCCACGTAGCTGATCGACTTGTCGAACAGCTTGGCCGGCAAGGCCTCGGCATTGCCGATGATCAGGCTGCGCTCGGAGTCTTCGGACACCGCGCCCCCGGCCATGTGCGCATGGCTGATGGCGATCAGCGCCTGGTCCTTCTTGCGCTTTTTCTGCGCCGCGCCAATCAACTGCTGATGCACCTGGGTGATGCCCTGCAGGTAGTCGTCACCCAGCTGCGGGCCGGTCACTTCGGCCGGGCGCAGGAAGGGCAGGGCCAGGCACCAGGCGGCGACCTTGCCACGGCCGTTGGTCAGCGGAATGAGCAGGCGCTCGGCATCCAGCTGGCCTTCGTCGAGCCAGTGCACCCGGCCCAGCGCGTGGGTGCGCAGGCGGCGCATGAGCGCGGCGGGCAGCTCGATGCGCGAGCCGGAGTCGTGGTTGCCGGCGATCATCACGATATCCAGCTTCGGCTGCTGCTCGTGGGCCTGGACGATGAAGTCGTAGAGCCGCTCCTGGGCTTTGACCGGCGGGTTGACCGTGTCGAAGATGTCGCCAGCGATCAGCAGCGCATCCGGCTGGCGCAGGCGCAGCTGGCCGAGCAGCCAGTCGAGGAAGCAGGCGTGTTCGAAGTCGCGTTCCTGGCCGTGCAGGCTTTGGCCCAGGTGCCAGTCGGAGGTGTGAAACAGACGCATGGATGACCTGTTGGTGTCGAGTCAGCAAGCCGGGGGGCTTGGCGTGAATGATGGGCTTCGCGGAGCCGGGTATGGTAACCCAACCCCGGGTTACACGGCAGTCACGCCTTTATGGCAGCGCCAAACCAGGCGTTTTGCCCATTCCGTGATCCGGTTCGCGCTCTGCCGGCATTTCTGGAGTTGCTGGCAAGCCAATGCTGACCTACCTTCCGAACCGGCCAAGTTCATGGCCATTTAACACCCACGGACGATCATCACGGAGCTCCCCATGGAAGGTATCCCGCAATCCCAATCCACCGCTGGCAACCTCAAGCCTAAATGGCAAGAGCGTTTCGCCTTCTTCGATCAGTACGGCGCCCCGACTTCAGCGTCTTACAAAGCTGCTTTCCGCGCCTTGCCATTTCGCAAGAAGCTGCTGATCAACAATAACTTCATCGGCTTTTTCTTTGGCCCGATCTACTGGTTCGTGCTGGGGTTGTGGAAGAAGAACCTGGTCATGCTGGCGATCATGATTGCCCTTGGGTTGCTGCTGGGCGTCGTCGAGGCGGTGACCGGGAGTGAGATCCCGCGGCCGGTGGATAACGGGCTCAGCATGGCGTTTGCATTTCTTTATAGTTTCCTGAGCAACCGGGCTTACTACCTGAAGCAGACCAAAGGGCTGAATGGCTGGAACCCGTTTGAGGGACAGCGGGTTATCTGAGTTTTTGCTTGCGGCAGGGGCCCCAGGTGTATGACTGAAGATCCGAAGGCATACACCTCTCAGCCACACCCTTCACTTCGTGCAGGACGCGAACGGCCTTGGGCATATTGTGGTTCGCGTCCTACAAACTATGCCTTCGCATTGAACATTTCGTTTGTTGACGGTCTATGACCGAAGGCCTAGCTTCCGGTTTTCGAACCTCAAAGACGCGTAAGCAACAACGCTCAAGGATCTGACTGAGCGAGCCAGTGGCCCAGAGCCTTGGGCGCGTTGGTCGGGCACTTGGTACTGGCGCGGCGTTAAGTTGCCTCTGATGTGTATCGTCAGTAAATGGAGAACTTTTCAATGGACCTGACCTTCGGCACCCCGCTTTCGCAAAGCGGCCGCCTGCTGCAGCTGACCACCCCGTTGGGTGCCGATCAGCTGCAGGCCCTGCGCGCCCACGGCGTCGAGCGCATCGGCCGCACCCCGCGCTACACCCTCGACGTGCTGGTGCAGGACACCGAGTACGACCCGGAAAAACTCATCGGCCAACCCGTCAGCCTCGCCCTGCTCTGCGACGACGGCAGCCAGGCCCCGCGCCATGG
>NZ_QLTL01000028.1:0-53395 GCF_003269045.1 Pseudomonas sp. URMO17WK12:I7
GGGCGGCGCTCGATCTACCTGCAAATACAAATTTCAAGGCATGCACTACCGCTTGCCAAGAATCTTCCCCAGCAGCTCCGGCCGCGGCGCGCCTTGCTGGCTCTGCAGGTTGCCCTGCTCATCCTGGTAGAAGATCGCCGGGGTCGCCTGAAGCCCCATCTCTTCCATCAGGGCCATGTTCGCCGCCAGCTTCTGCTGCACGGCATCTGGCACCTTGTCCAGCGGCTTCAGGGCACTCGCCTTGCCTGCTTTCTCGTGCTCATGCAGCGCCTTGGCTGGGTCCTTGGCTGCCAACAGTGCCGCCGACTTGCCGGGGCTGTCCTCGCGGATGATACCGACCATGATATGGCGCAACTGCACCTTGCCCGATTCCACCCACGGCCGCGCTTGTTCCCAGAACATGTTGCAGTAGGGGCAGTTGGGGTCGCTGAACAGGTACACCTTGCGTGGCGCACTGTCCTTGCCGTCGGGGATCCAGGAGGTTTTCTCCATCTTCGCCCAGATTTCCTTGCTCATCGGCGCATACACCAGCTTCTGCAGCGGCTCGGCGCTGAGGTCCTTGCCCTGTTCGTCGAACAGGCTGCCGACCAGCACGTGCTTGCCGTCGGGTGTCAGGTACAGCGCCAGGGCATTGTTCTGGTACTCGGCGGCATAGCCGCGCAGGCCGTTGGGCGCATCGAAGCTGCCCTTGATTTCGGCGCCCTTGGCTTGCAGTTGCTGGATCGCCTTGGGCAGGTCTTCGGCCTGCACCAGCGGGGCGGCCAGCAGGGCCAGGGACAGGGGCAGCAGGGCAGTCAATCGCATGTCAGTTTCCTTGTGCGGCAGAGGCGGGCGGCTTGGCCCGCTCGAAAGGTTCCAGGGCATGGCGCAGGCTGGCCCGCGACAGCTCGCCCAGGTGGCTGCCGATCAGGCGGCCGTCGGCGTCGTAGAACAGGGTGGTGGGCAGGGCCATCGAGCCTACCCGCTGGGCCAGCACGCCGGTGCCGTCGAACAGCACGTGGGTCAGGCTCAGCCCGGTGGTGGCGAGGAACGTTGTGACGTTCTCCGGCGTCTCGCCCTGGTTGACGAAGATGAAGGTCACGTGGGGGTATTCGCCTTGGGCCTGTTGCAGTACCGGCATTTCCCGGCGGCAGGGCGGGCACCAGGTGGCCCAGATATTGATCACCAGCGGCTTGCCACGGTAGCTGTCCAGGGCCACGGACTGGCCAGCAGCATTGCGCAAGCTCAGTTCGGGCAGTGCAGTGCCCTTGCTGTACAGGTGGCTGCCCAGGCTGGCCAGGCCCCAGAACAGCGCACCGCTGAACAGTGCCCAGCCCAGCGGGCGACGCAGGCCAGGCTGGCGCCAGCCCTGCCACAAGGTGGCGAGGACGATGCCGACCAGGCCCGACCAGAGCAGGAAACCGCCATCACGGATATCGATGACTTGCAGCAAGTCGTCGCGGTACATCGGCCAGTAGGCCAGCACGAAACCCAGGCGGGCGCACAGCAGGCCGATCAGGAACAGGTTGAACAACGCCGATTCCGGGCTTTCGCCGCCGCGCCGGGCGGCCCACCAGCCGACCAGGCAGGCCACGCCGAGGGCGGCGAGCATCAGCAGGTGGTTGAGGGCCATGGTCAGTGGCCCAAGGGTTACCGTCAGCATCAGCCTTGGCTCCGGGTCTGGGTCCAGTGTTGCAGGAATGCGGCGGCATCTACCTCACCGGTGATGCGCCGTGCGCGGCGTTCTTCACCTTCCGGGCCGAGCCAGATGATGCTGGGGGGGCCGGGTACCTGGTAGCGCTGCAGCAGCGCGCGGCTGGCCTCGGAATCGGCAGTCACGTCCAGGCGCAGCAGGTGGACGCCCGCCAGGCTGGCTTGCACGTCAGGGCGGTTGAACACCTGCTTTTCCATGACCTTGCACGACACGCACCAGTCGGCGTAGTAGTCGACCATGACCCACTGGCCGCGAGCGTTGGCGGCATCCAGCTCGCGTTGCAGGGCTTCAGGGCTGCTGACCGTGACGAAGTGCTCGTCGGCCTTTTGCACAGTGGCGGTGGCAGTACCGCCGGCGAACGGCCGCAACGGTTGCCACAGATCGTCACCACCGGCTGCCGCGCCGACCAGCAGCAAGCCACCCCACAACGCGCCCAGCAGCGGTACCGCGCGCAGTGCCGGCAAGCGCTGCAGCGCCGGCCAGCTGGCCCAGCCCAGGGCAATCAGCCAGGCGCCGCTCAGGGCCAGCAATACAGGGGCGGCAAGCAGGCTGCGCACGGTGTACAGGGCCATGGCCAGGAACACGAAGCCAAACACACCTTTTACCCGGTTCATCCACGCCCCCGGGCGCGGCAGGTAGCGGTTGCCCAGGGTCACCAGCAACAGCAGCGGTACGCCCATGCCCAGGCCGAGGCTGAACAACACCAATGCGCCTTGGAGCACATCGCCACTCTGCGCGATGTACAGCAGTGCGCCGGCCAGTGGCGCGGTCATGCACGGGCCGAGCAGCAGGCCAGACAGTGCGCCAAGCAGCGCCGCGCCATACAGGTTGCCGCCACGGGTGCCTTGCCCGGCGCGGTCGAGGCGGTCGCGCAAGGCGGCCGGCAGTTGCAGTTCGAAGGCGCCGAACATCGGCAGGGCAAGGAGGATGAACAGGCCGGCCAGGCTGCCCAGCAGCCAGGGCTGCTGCAGCCACGCCTGCAGGCTGGCGCCCAGCAGTGCCGCGACTACGCCAAGGGCCGCGTACACCAGCGCCATGCTCAGTACATAGACCCCGGCCAGCAGCCAGCCACGCCGGGCACTGGCACCGTTGCCCAGGACCAGGCCGGCGAGAATCGGCAGCATCGGCAGCGAGCAGGGGGTGAAGGCCAGCAGCAGGCCAAGGCCGAAGAACGCCAGCAGGCTCCAGCCCAGGCTGGCGCTCTGCAAGCCGCTGGCCAGTGCTTGGTCGCTGGCTTGCTCGCCGGCCGGCGCCTCGCTGCCGCCTAGGTCGATGGGGGTAGTTTGCGGCGGGTAGCACAGGCCGGCATCGGCACAGCCCTGCCAGCCCAGCCGTAGCTGGCCTTGGGCATTGGCCGGGATCAACAGTTCGAGCTGGTCGCGGTACACCGTGGTGTCACCGAAGAACTCATCGTGGTGATTCAGGCCAGCAGGCAGTTGCGGTTGCTGGTCGGCGGGCAGGCCGTCGAACTTCAGGCGCTTCTGGTACAGGTAGTAACCCTGCTTGATCTGGAAGTACAGGCGCATCTGGCCGTCGGCCTGGCGGTCGTGGGTCAGCACGAACGCCTGGTTGACCGGCAGGAAGTCGGGTTTGACGTCGAACGGGTTGGCCTGCAACGGGCCGGCCAGGAGCAATGTCAGGAAGAGCAGAAGGATGCGCATGTCTTCGCCTTGGCAATACGGAATGCTGGCCATGCTGGCGGGGGTCGATTAACCCAAGGTTAACCGTTCCTGGTGAAGCTGTTGCAGCGGCGCCGCGTGTCGGTCTTCGAAACACCGCGACATATTGTCGGCTTGACTTTGCTTATACCCATATTCTTGTTGTAAAGTTGACGCAGAAGTCAGTTTTTCCTGGCTCAAGCGACAAGGTTCTCACCCTTCCGAGTTCCCCGCATAAGAATCAGAAAAAGATGGGCAGATACTCTTCTGCCCAGAGGATCAAGCATGTCCAACCGTGATATTTCCCGGCGCGCCTTCTTGCAAGGCGGCCTGATCGCTGGTGTCGGTGTGACCATGGCGCCGCTCGGCAGCCAGGCATTCGCCGCCCTGATGGAGGAGCGCGTCACCACCTCGCCGCAAAAGTGGATGAACCACGACGGCAAGGCTCGTTTTCGCAATGACGCGCTGTCAAAGGTCTGTGGCAACAAGGTCTTTGCCCGCGACATCCGCGCCAAGGACATGCCCGGCTGGCCGACCCAGCAAGGCCATGCGCTGCTGCTCAAGGCGACCAAGGCCGACCGTATCTACGCCGGCCATGACCTCAGCCTGCTCGGCGCCGACCTGCAGCCGGACCGTATCGTCACCGCCGCCGACCTGGCGAAGGACGGCATCGCCTGGCCCGAGGCCCACTCGCCCGACCCGCTGCTGCCGCCTGGCCAGGTGCCGATGTTCATCGGCCACCCGGTGGCGATCCTGATCTGGCACGACTTCGAGCGCTTCCGCCAGGCCAAGCGCAAGCTGCAGTTCAACGACAAGGCGATCAAGTACGGCGCCCAGGCTCCGCTGTACCAGCGTGACCCCTATGGCAGCTTCCGCTTCGTGCGCGTGGGCGGTGCCACGCCGTTCGACGACGATGAGTTCTCCAGCCTGAAGAACTCCATGCTGTTCCCCACCATCCTCAACCGCAAGCCGGTGTGGTCCAAAGCGCCCAACCAGCACGGTGACCTGACCGAACAGGGCCTGTTCTACGCCAAGCGCATGGGTGAACAACTGGACAATCCGCCCGAGGACTGGCTGGTGTTCGACGAACGCTACAAGACGCCGTCGATCGAGCCTGCCGCGCTGGAGCCGGACAACGGCAACGGCTGGTACGACCCTGCGACCGGCACGCTGCACTTCGTGGTCGCAACCCAGTGCCCGTTCGAAGCGGCACAGGAATGCGTGCACATGATCAAGCCGTCGCGCTTCGCCCTGAACACGCTGAACATGCACCCGGGCTATACCGTGGGCTACGGTTCGAAAGACAACAACATCTTTGTCTTCTACGCTGCCGTGGCCGCGCTGTATGGCAACGGCGTGCCGATCCGCCTGGCCAACGACCGCTACGAGCAATTCCAGAGCGGCATCAAGCGCCATGCCTTCGACATCCGTTACCAGCTGGCCGTGGACAAGAAGGACAACAGCTTCAAGATCTTCCGTGCCGACATGAGTTGCGACGGTGGCGGGCGTATCAACTACAGCCCGTCGGTGGCCGCAGTGGGCGCCACCGCAGCGCAATCGATCTACTACATGCCGCAGAACGACCTGTCGGTGACTGCCTACTTCTCGCGCGGTGTCGAGGCGGGCTCCATGCGCGGCTACGGCACCCTGCAAAGCATGGCGGCCACCGAAATGATGGTGGATGAGATAGCCAGTCGACTGGGCGTCGATGCCATCGACCTGCGCCGCGCCAACGCGCTGAAGTCAGGCATGAAGAACACCCAGGGCGCAGTCCCGGCCGGTGCCCTGCGCCTGTACGAGATCCTCGACAAGGCTGCCGTGCACGACTGGTGGCGCAACCGCGATACGCGCAAGCAACAGATGGACGCCAAGGACCCGGACCACTGGTACGGCGTCGGCTTTGCCATCTGCCAGAAAGACTTCGGCACAGGTTCCGAAGCCCCCATGGCCAGCGTCGAGTTCACCGCCGATGGCCGTATCACGCTGCGTCACATCGGCACCGAACTGGGCACCGGCATGTCCACGTCCCAGGCCCTGGTGGTCAGTGACTTCCTGGGCCGCTCGGCTGATGAGGTCAAGACTGCGGTCACCGAATGGCCGGAGTTGCAGCTGAGCACCAGCGGCAACCCGTACCTGATCAGCCAGCCCGAGCAGGACGCTGCGCTGCGCAACCCGCGCTGGGTCGGCAAGCTGGCCTCGCCGTCGTCGGCGACCAACTCGGCGTTCTACTTCAGCCACGCCACCCGTGAAGCGGCCCGTGTGCTGTTCAACCACGGCCTGTGGCCGGCAGCCATGGCCATCTGGAGCCAGGGGCCGCATGGCGGCCAGGCCAACCCGCTGGTGGTGCGCCGCGAGAATGCGGTGTGGGTCAACGGCGAGCTGACCGGCAACGGCCTGGCGCCGATCCCGTTCGCTCAGCTGGCGCAGAAGGCCCACGAGATGGGCCTGGTCACCGGTGCCAGCGTGCACGGTTTCAACCGTTGGAGCTGGGCCGAGGCCGACTTTGTCATCGATGGCGTGCGCGAACGCTTCCCGCTCGATGCCGTGGCGGTGAAATACGGCGACGGCGCGGTGAATGCCAAGAAGGCGCAGATGAGCAGCCATGGCTACCACTTGCTCGACCGGCAGAATGCCGCGTACCCGGATACCCAGCTGAACAACGCCATGGTCACCTACTACAGCCCGGTGGCGACCATCGTCGAGGTCAAGGTCAACAAGGGCACACACGAAGTGCAGGTGCTCAACCACCACAGCTGGGTCGAGTGTGGCCGGGTGCTGGTACCGGAACTGGTCAAAGGCCAGCTCGAAGGTGGTATTGCCATGGGCATCGGGCATGCGCTGACCGAAGAAATGCCGTTGTACGAGGGCGGGCCCGGGGAGGGCGACTGGAACTTCAACCGCTACCGCCTGCCGCATGCGCGCGATGTGGCGGTGTGGAAGCAGACCAGCGAAATCCTCCCGCCGCTGTCACCGACCGACCCGTCCAAGGGCATCGCCGAAGTGGTGATGATCCCGGTCGTCGGTGCCATCGGCAACGCCGTGGCGCATGCCATTGGCAAGCGCGTGCGCGATCTCCCTATCACCCCAGCCCGTATCAAGGAGGCCCTCAATGGCTAACCGTCCACTGCAACTGACCCTCAACGGTCAACCGGTCGGCCCGGTCGAGGTCCCTGATGACCTGGCGATGATCGACTACCTGCACGAACACCAGAACCTCACAGGTTCCCGCCTGGGCTGCGGCCAGGGCATCTGCCACGCCTGCGTGGTGATCGTCGACAACCCCGACGGCACCAGCGAGGAAGTGCGTACCTGCATCACCGGTGCACATTATTTCGAAGGCAAGAAGGTCCGTACCATCGAAGGCCATGCCAAGCAGGACGAGGCCGGCAACCTGACGCTGAACCCTATCCAGCAGAAGTTTGTCGACCTGTTCGCCTTCCAGTGCAGCTATTGCGCACCAGGCTTCGTCAACGCCGCCACGGTGCTGGTGGAAACCGCCCAGCGCCAGCCGTTGAAAAAGAGCGAAGTGGAAGACCGCATCGAGGCCAGCCTCGGCCACCACATCTGCCGCTGCACCGGGTACGTGCGTTACTACGACGCCACCCGCACGGTGCTCAATGACCTCGGCCTGGTCAAGGAGGGTTGAGCATGGGCTTCATTCGCAGCACTCTCGCGCTGGCCCTGGGCCTTGCGGCCGTCTCGCTTGCCCAGGCGGCCGACGAGGCGCAGGTCAAGCGCGGTGAATACCTGGCCCGTGCGGCCGACTGCATGGCCTGCCACACGGCCGAAGGCGGCGCACCGTTTGCCGGTGGCCTGCCGATCCATTCGCCGTTCGGCACCATCTATGGCAGCAACATCACTCCGGACAAGCAGTACGGCATCGGCAACTACACGGCCGACGAGTTCTTCGCTGCCGTGACCGAGGGCAAACGCAAGGATGGCGCCAACCTCTACCCGGCCATGCCCTACACCTCGTATCACCTGATCAAGCGGGAAGACTCGGACGCGATCCTGGCCTACCTGCTGACCATCCCGCCGATCAACCGCCCGGCGCCGGAAACCAAGCTGAGCTTCCCGTTCAACGTGCGCCTGGGGCTGACGGGGTGGAACATGCTCTATGGCAAGAGCGTGCAACTGCAGCCAACCGAAGGCAACAGCCCGGCCTGGCAGCGCGGGCAGTACATGGTCGAGGTCATGGGCCACTGCGGCGAGTGCCATACCCCGCGCAACCCGATCGGTGCACTGCAACAGGACAAGCGCCTGACCGGCGGCCTGTTGGCTGGCTACCTGGCGCCGAGCCTGCTGGCCCAGGACCTGGCCGAGCGCGGCTGGACCCAGCCGGACCTGACCACTTTCCTCAAGCATGGCATCAGCGCCCAGGGCAGCATGTTCAACGAGATGTTCCCGGTGGTGCACCACAGCACCCAGCATCTTGAAGATGCCGACCTGGCCGCCATGGCCACCTACCTGCTCGGAGACCAGCCGCCGAAGGCCAAGGTGATCGAGGCAGTGCCACTGGAGCAGCTCACCGACAGCGCTAAACGGGGGCGTCAGCAGTACCTGAACGTCTGTGCCGGCTGCCACGGTGTGGACGGTGAGGGCAAACCGCATATCGCCGTGGCCATGCAGGGCAACACCGTGTTGCGCCAGAGCGACTCACGCAACCTCGCGAAGGCGATCCTTGAGGGCATCCGTGAACAGCAGTTCACCGGCTTCGAGCGCATGCAGCCGATGCCGGGCTTTGCTGACAAGCTCGACGACCAGCACGTGACGGACATGGTCAACTACCTGCGCCAGGCCTGGGGTGGATTGCCCGGCGACCTGACCGTACAGCAGCTCGCCGAGCTGAAGGCGGAGTAAACCGTGCAGCATCTCGATCTCCAGGTGATCAGCCAGGCGCTGCAGTGGTCGTGCGATGGCCAGCGGGTGTGGTTGTGCACGGTGCTCGCCACCTACGGCTCGGCGCCTCGTGCGCCGGGCTCGCTGCTGGCGGTCAACGCCAGCGGCCAGTGGCTGGGCTCGCTGTCGGGCGGCTGCGTCGAAGATGACTTCCTCGAGCGGGTAGGGCGGGGCGAGTTTCCCGAACCGATTGCCATCGTGCGCTATGGCGATGGCAGCGACACGCGTTCGAGCATTCGCCTGCCTTGCGGCGGCGTGCTCGAAGTACTGGTGGAAAACCTGCCGGCCGACTGCGAAGTGCAGGCCCACTTGCGTGAGCTGGAAGGCGCGTTGCGCGGCCAGCGTCGGCTGCTGCGCGAAGTGAGTGTGCCGCAAGGCGAGCGCCATCTCATCGACGACCACAGCCAGGGGCCGCGGGTGGAGCGCGAAAGCGGCCGCGTGCGTTTGCGCGTCGGCGCCGCCCAGCGCCTGCTGTTGGCTGGTTACTCCAGCGTTGCGCATTATTGTGCCGAGTTCGGTAAAGGCATGGGTTTCGAGGTCATCCTTTGCGACCCGCGTGACGAGGTGCTCGAAGGCGTGATGCTGGAGGGTATCGAGGTGCGCCGTGAGCTGCCGTCGGAGTTCATCGCCCATGGTGGTTGCCATGCCGATACGGCAGTGGTTGCATTGACCCATGATCCGAAAATCGATGACCTGGCCATGCTTGAAGCGGTGCGTACCGAGGCGTTCTACATCGGCGTGATGGGCTCGAAGGCCACTTCCGACAAGCGTCGCGAACGCTTGCACCGTATTGGCGGCTTGGGCTCTGACGAGCTGGCGCGGATCCACGCGCCGATCGGCCTCAACCTGGGCAGCAAGACCCCGGCCGAAATCGCCCTGGCGGTGCTCGCCGATATCCTGCGCCTGCGCAACGGCATCGGGCGGGCAGCCCTGTGAGTGTGGTGGCGCTGGTGTTGGCAGCCGGCAGCAGTACGCGTTTTGGCGCGGACAAGCGGCGAGCGCTGATGGCCGATGGTCGTAGTTTGCTGGTGCATAGCGTCGAGCGGGCCTGCACGGTGTTCGATGACGTGCGGGTGGTATTGCGTGATGGCGAGCGTGGCGAAGAACTGGGGTTGCCATCGGCGTGCCGGGTCATCTGCAATGCGGATTTCAGGCTAGGGATGGGCCATAGCCTGGCGGCTGGCGCCGCTTCGCTGGTCGACAGCGAGGCGCAGGCGGTGGCGATTCTGCTGGGGGACATGCCCTGGTTGGAGCCCGCGACCCTCGGCTTGCTTGCACGTGAGGCCAGTGGGTCTTCGATAGTCCTGCCTTGTCACGCTGGGCAGCAGGGCCATCCGGTGGTGTTCGGGCGTGATTTCTGGCCAGCGCTTGCGCGGCTGACGGGCGATGAGGGTGCGCGTTCGGTGGTGAGAGCCCATCCGGACAGTTGCGTCAGGCTGGCAGTCGAGGATGCGGGTGTGCTGCGCGATGTCGATACGCCTGATGCACTGCGCCAATAAGTTTGACTATCACGTTGTACTCATTTTCCTCGCCGTCGAGTTCATAAGGTTCCAGTTCGCCAACCGGTAAAGCAGGATCTGGAATGGCTTGTCTCCCTTTTGACCGAGCGCCGCCCACGTGGCGCTTGATCTCATAGGCACTGCAAGGCTTTCGGCGAACCCCAACCCCCACAAAAAGGTCCATAATCCCCCCTTAATCCCCCCATAGTGCAATGCCAGCCACATCACTCCGGGAGCTTCACCATGCACGTTCTGCTCTGCGAGGACGACGACCTGATCGCCAGCGGCATCTGCGCCGGCCTCACCGCCCAGGGCCTGACCGTGGACCGCGTGGCCAATGCCGCCAGTGCCCGGGCCTTGCTGCAGGCGGCACAGTTCGATGTGATGATCCTCGACCTCGGCCTGCCTGACGAAGATGGCCTTAAACTGCTGCGCCGCCTGCGCCAGCAAGGTGTAGACCTGCCCGTACTGGTACTCACTGCGCGCGACGCGGTCACCGACCGCGTCGACGGCCTGCAGGCCGGTGCCGATGACTACCTGCTCAAGCCCTTCGACCTGCGCGAACTGGCCGCACGCCTGCATACCCTGCTGCGTCGGGTGGCGGGGCGTGCGGTCAACGTGATCGAACATGGCCCGCTGCGTTATGACCCGAGCAGCTGCGAAGCATCCCTGGCCGGCCAGCCGGTCGACCTTTCGCGGCGCGAGCAAGCGTTACTGCAGGCATTGCTGCAGAACCCCGGCCGAGTGCTGTCCAGCGAGCAACTCAAGGACTGCGTATACGGCTTCAGCGATGAAGTCGAGAGCAACGCGCTGAACGTGCATATCCACCACCTGCGGCGCAAGCTCGGCAACAGCATCGTCGAGACCGTGCGTGGCCTGGGTTACCGGCTGGGGCCTGCGCAGGCGCCGGAAGAGGCTGCCTCATGAGCCTGCGGGTACGCCTGAGCCTGATCCTCGGCACCGCCTTCATCATCATCTGGGCACTGGCAGCGGCGTGGATGCTGCGCGACCTGCGCCAGCAGATGATGTTCTCCCTCGACCAGCGCCTGGTGGCCTCGGCGCGCATGGTCGCTGGGCTGATCGACCAACTGCCGCAACCGCTGGCGGCCAAGGGCGAGGATGCGCATTTTTCCGCCGACCAGTTGAGCGTGCCCGATGGCATGGCCTGCCAGGTGAGTTCCCTGCGCGGCGAGATCCTCGCCAGCAACCACAAGCATGACGGCGCCATGGACGACCAGCGTAGCGGCTTCCGCGACCAGACCATCGATGGCGCGTTGTGGCGTACTTTCACCTACAACCACGGTGACGTGCGCATCACCACCGCCGACCGGCACATGGAGCGTGAGGCGCTGAACCAGTCGATTCTGCTGGCCGCCTCGGCACCGGTGCTGATGGCCTTGCTCGGCAGCCTCGGGTTGCTGTGGATCGGCCTGGGCAAAGGCCTGGAGCCACTCAACCGCATGCGTGATGCCCTGCGCCGCAGGCGCGCCGACAGTGTGGAGCCGTTGCAGGTGGCTGGCCTGCCCAGCGAACTGCAACCCTTGCTAGACACCCAGAACCAGCTGTTTTTGCGCATCGCCCAGACCATCGAGCGCGAAAGGCGCCTGACCGACGATGCCGCCCACGAACTGCGCAGCCCGTTGACAGCGATCAAGACCCACTTGCAGGTGGCGCGCATGACCGACGGCGCGGTGCGTGAACAGGCCCTGGAACATGCCGAGCAGGGCGCCGACCGCATGCACCGGACCCTGGAGCAACTGCTGATGCTGGCGCGGGTCGAGGGCAGCCTGTCGTTCGAGGATGGTGTGCAGTGCAGCGCAGAGCAGGTCGCCCGCCAGGCAGTACAAGATGCTGGCGGCGGTGACAACCGGCGCATCGTCTTGCGCCTGCCGCAGGAGGCCACGCAGATCTACCTGGGCATGCCCGCGCCGCTTGCGGTGGCGGCCTTGCGCAACCTGCTGGACAACGCCCTGCGCCACGGTGGTGATACCGAGGTGGAGTTGGAGGTGCAGATGGCCGATGGGCAGGTGGGGTTCATGGTCCGTGACCATGGGCCGGGCATTGCCGATGACGACCTGCAGCACCTGACCGAGCGTTTCTGGCGCAATGGCCAGAGCGGTGGGTGTGGGTTGGGGCTGGCGATTGTTCAGGCGATCGTGCAGCGATGTGCCGGTAGCCTCAAGTTCGACAGCCGCAATGATGGGTTGCGAGTGCTGCTGCAGGTGCCGGCGCGTTCCGCTAACTGATCTTAACTGCCAGCACCGGCCTCTTCGCGGGTAAACCCGCTCCCACAGGTACTGCACAGGGCTGGAAGTCCATGCAACATCTGTGGGAGCGGGTTTACCCGCGAAAGGGCCGGTACAGGTACAGCAAAATCCCGCAACAACAGCTAAATCCTCCCCGCACTCAAGCGTTTTCCAAGCGATAACTGCCCATTCGCTTGCTTGCGAGGATTTACCCATGTCCACCGCTACCAGCCTTGCCCAGGTCCTGCCGGCCGGCGCGCCGCACCCTCTGTACGAATTCAGCGAATCTGCGCTGCTGCAACGCCAGCAGCAACAGGAGTCCAATGCCCGCAGCTACCCCCGGCGCATCCCGCTGGCGCTCAAACGCGCACATGGCATCTATGTAGAAGACGTTGAAGGCCGCCAATTCATCGATTGCCTGGCCGGCGCTGGTACCTTGGCTCTGGGCCACAACCACCCGGTGGTGATCGAAGCAATCCAGCGCGTATTGGCCGACGAACTGCCGCTGCATACCCTGGACCTGACCACGCCGGTCAAGGACCGCTTCGTCCAGGACCTGTTCGGCATCCTGCCCGAAGCCCTGCGCCGCGAAGCCAAGGTGCAGTTTTGCGGGCCAACCGGCACCGATGCAGTGGAGGCAGCGCTCAAGCTGGTGCGCGGTGCCACCGGGCGCAGTACCGTGCTGGCCTTCCAAGGCGCCTACCATGGCATGAGCCAAGGTGCGCTGAGCCTGATGGGCAGCCACGGCCCCAAGCAGCCGCTGGGTGCGCTGCTGAGCAATGGCGTGCAGTTCATGCCGTACCCTTATGACTACCGCTGCCCGTTCGGCCTTGGTGGCGAAGCCGGGGTCAAGGCCAACCTGCATTACCTGGAAAACCTGCTGCTGGACCCGGAAAGCGGCGTGCCGCTGCCGGCGGCGGTGATTCTTGAAGTGGTGCAGGGTGAGGGCGGCGTAATTCCGGCCGACATCGAGTGGCTCAAAGGCGTGCGGCGTATCACCGAGCAGGCCGGTGTGGCGCTGATCGTCGACGAGATCCAGAGCGGCTTTGCCCGCACCGGGCGGATGTTCGCCTTCGAGCATGCTGGCATCGTGCCGGACGTGGTCACCTTGTCCAAGGCCATTGGCGGCAGCCTGCCACTGGCGGTGGTGGTGTACCGCGACTGGCTGGATACCTGGAAGCCAGGCGCCCACGCCGGCACCTTCCGCGGTAATCAGATGGCCATGGCCGCCGGTTCGGCGGTAATCGATTACCTGGTCGAGCATCGCCTGGCCGAACATGCCGAGGCCATGGGCCAGCGTTTGCGCGAGCACCTGCAGCGGCTACAGCGGGATTACCCACAACTGGGCGATATCCGTGGCCGTGGCTTGATGCTTGGGGTGGAACTGGTCGACCCGCAGGGGCAACCCGATGCATTGGGCCACCCGCCCGCCAATCGGGTGCTGGCACCAAAAGTCCAGCGCGAATGCCTAAAGCGTGGCCTGATTCTCGAATTGGGTGGGCGCCATGGCGCCGTGGTGCGCTTCCTGCCGCCGCTGATCATCAGCGCACAGCAGGTGGACGAAGTGGCGCAGCGCTTTGCTCAAGCGCTGGCTGCGGCCGTTTGATTCCGGGAGGGCCGCGCTGCGGCCCTTTCGTTCGGCCTGCTCAGTCGCAGGTTTCACCCAGGCGCCAATACCCCATCGTCATCAGGCTTTCACGCGCCAGCCCGCGCTGTTTGGTCAGGTAACGGCGAATATCCAGCACCGTCGCAGACTCCCCGGCCACCCAGGCGTAGAACGCGCTTTCCGGTGGCAGGCTGGCCAGTTCGCGCATGGCGTGCTGCATGGCCTGGCCATGGTCGCAGCGCAGCAGCTCCCGGGGCAGCCAGTGCAGGCGAGTGTTGGCGCTGTGGCGCAGGGGCAGGCAATCAGCTTCCTGAGGGACTTCGATGAAGGCTTCCACGGCCAGTTCGGGCTGTTCCTCGGCCAGCGCTTCGAGAATACCGGCAATGGCGGGCAATGCCGTTTCGTCGCCGATCAGCAGCACATGGCGGGTACCTTGTGGCGGCTTCCACTCATAGCCGCCGGGGTCGCCGGCGTGGGCCAGGTTCGGCGCCACCATCAGCAGCCGGTCGCCCTCCTGGGCATGGGTTGCCCAGGCCGAGGCCGGCCCATTGACCCCGTGAAGTACAAAGTCCACGTCGACTTCCAACGCACCCGGGCGCAAGGCGCGGATGGTGTAGGTGCGCATGGGTGGGCGCTGTTCGGCGGGCAGTGCGCTGTGCGCAGTCTTCCAGTGGACGTCGTGGGGCAGGGTTGGCAATGAACCGTCTGGTGCAGGAAACAGCAGTTTTACGCGCTGGTCCGGCGCCAAGGTGTGCATGAAGTCGACATCCGGGCCGGTGAACACCAGGCGAGCGAACGATGGGCTGAGGCGGATGCGCCGAGCCAGAACCAGTTCGAACGCGCGGTAGGCGCGGGCGCCTGGCGATTGGCCCTGAACCAGGCGGCGCAGGCCTTGTTGCCAAGCCTTGAGCATGCTGGCGGAGCGGGTCATGGGGAAATCCTCTTGCAAGCGGCTTTCCTTATGAACGAGCTGCCAGTGTGGCGAATTAACCCTGATCCGTGTTCGCGAGCTGCCAGCCACCCCCCAACGCTTTGTAAAGCGCCACGCTGCCCTGCAGGCGAGCCAGGCGCAACTGGGCCTGCTGGTCCTGGGCGAGATAGAGCGTGCGCTGGGTTTCGAGTACGCTCAGCAGGGTTTCGGCGCCGGCTGCGTAGCGCCGTTGGGCCAGGTCGAAGGCCAGGCGCGCCTGTTCGACCTCCTGGTCCTGCCATTGGCGCTGCTGTTCGACGCCGTGGATGGCATTCAGGGCCTTCTCGACATCGGCGAAGCCGGCCAGGATGCTGCTGCGGTAGCTTTCCAGCAACTCGTCCTGCTCGGCTTCGGCCAACTTCTGTGCTGCTCGCAGCCGGCCATTATTGAATATCGGTGCGACCAGGCCGGAGGTCAGGGTGTAGTAGGAGCTGTCGAACACCTCGGCGAAGGTGCGTGCACCGGTGCCGATGTTGGCACCCAAGGTCACTTTGGGCAGCAGGGCGGCCCTGGCCACCAGGACATTGGCGTTGGCGGCGGCCAGGCGTGATTCGGCGGCGGCGATGTCTGGGCGACGGGTCAGCAGCTCGCTGGGTATGCCGCTGCCAATCTGCGGCCAATTTACAGCCTGCAGGGCTTCGCTTGTGGTGGGCAGGGCCTGGACTGGGTCGCCAAGCAGTGTGGCCAGGGTAACGCGGTTGTCTTGCCACTGCTGTTCGAGCAGCGGCACTTGCCGCTGCTGGGCGGCCACCAGGCTGCGTTGCTGGGCCAGTTCCAGGCGTGTCGCGGAACCTGCGCGCTGACGAGTTTCGACCAAGGCCAGGACATCACGGGCGTTACGCAGGTTGAGGCGCGCGATGCGCAGTTGTTCTTCCAGGGCCAGGCCCTGCAGGTAACTGTTGGCCACGCTGCTGACCAGGGTCAATTCGACGGTCTGGCGATCGAAGCGGCTGGCGTCGAGGCTGTGCAGGGCGCTTGCACGGGCAGCGCGCAGGCCACCCCAGAAGTCGATCTCGTAGCGGGCGACCAGCTGCATGCCGAACGACGTGCTGGTCGGTTCGTACTTGCTGACATCAAGCTGGTCATAGCCCTCGCCATGCAGCAGGCGCTGGCGGCTGCCGTCGAGTTCAAGCCTGAGCTCCGGCAGCAGTGGCGCGCCGGCGATCACTGCCCGTGCCTGGGCCTGGCGCACGCGCGCCGTGGCGGCGGCGAGGTCGTGGGCATTGTTCCGGGCACGTTCGACCAGGCGGTCCAGTTCGGCGCTGTCGAAGGCCAGCCACCACTGGGTTGAAGGCCAGCTGGCAGTGGCCTGGGCGGCTGCGCCTTGCCAGGCTGTAGGGGCCGAGATGCCGCTGGGTGGCGCCGACGGCAGGCTGCAGGCGGCGAGGCCCAGGCACAGGGACAACAGGCTGATGCGGCTTGGCAGGGTCATGGGCTATTCGCTGGTGAGGGCTTTGACCGGGTCGAGTCGGGCGGCTTTGCGGGCTGGCATGAAGCCGAACGCGACGCCGGTGAGAACGGCGCAGGAGAAGGCACCGAGCATGGCAGGCAGAGTGAAAGCCACGGCAACCTTGCCCAGCATCAATGTGCCGCCGATCAGCAGGGCCAGGCCGATTCCGGCCATGCCGCCGACCATCGACAGCATCACCGCCTCGCTGAGGAACTGGCGCAGAATGTCGCGCTGCCGTGCACCGGTAGCCATGCGGATGCCGATTTCGCGGGTGCGCTCGCGCACGGTCATGAGCATGATGTTCATCACCCCGATGCCACCGACCAGCAGCGAGATCGCGGCAATCGCCCCGAGCATCAGCGACAGGCTGTTCTGGGTGCGGGCCTCGGCCTGGATCAGCGCGGCCGAGTTGGTCAGTTCGAAATCGTGACGGCCGTGGTGGCGCTGGCGCAGCAGGCGGTCGACAGCAGCTTCGGTTTCATCGACCCGCGCGGCGTCGACAGCAGCGATGGTGACGTAGTCGGGGTCGCGCTGGCCGAACAGACGGATCGCCGCTGCCGAGTAGGGCACCACGATGCGCCCATCGGCATCCTGGTCGCCGGAACTCGCGCCTTTGCCGGCGAGAATGCCAATGACCTGGAACGGCACATTGCCGATCAGGATGTACTGGCCCAGCGGGTTGCGGTCAGGTTCGAGCATCTTCTCCCGGACCTTCTGGCCGATCACGGCCACCGCTGCGCCACTGGCGTCGTCGGCATCGGTGAAGAACGCCCCTTCGACTGCCGGCCAGTTGAAGATCAGCGGGAACTGGTTGTTGTTGCCACCCACGTAGAAACGCTGGCTGTTGTTGCCGTGGCGCACCATCACCTTTTCGCCCAGCACCGGCATGATCTGCCTGACCTGCGGCAGTTGGCCGATGGCGGCGACGTCGTCGAGGGTAATGGTGCCGGCAGGTTCGCCCAGTGTGGCGGGTTTGCCGTTGAGGTAGAGGATGTTCGATCCGAAGGCGGCCATCTGCGCCATCACCTGGCGCTTGCTGCCTTCGCCGACGGCCAGCATGACCACCACCGAGGCTACCCCGATGATGATCCCGAGCAGGGTCAGGGCGGTGCGAAAGCGGTTCACCCACATCACCCGCCAGGCGGCTTGCAGGGCGTCGATCAGCTCGCCTTTCCAGGCGCCGCGCAGGGTTGCGCCGCGGTCCAGGCGCTGGCGCAGGTCATCGGCCTGCAGCCCTTGGTGGGGAAGGTTGGGCGCCTGGTCGGTCGCGGTGTCGCTGATCACCTGGCCGTCGCGGATCTCGATTACCCGCTGTGCCCGCGCCGCCACCTTGTGGTCGTGGGTGATCAGGATGACCACGTGGCCTTGGCTGGCCAGTTCGTCGAGCAGTGCCATGACTTCGGTGCCGCTGTGGCTGTCGAGCGCACCGGTGGGTTCGTCGGCAAGGATGATATGGCCACCGTTCATCAGCGCCCGGGCGATCGACACCCGCTGTTGCTGGCCACCCGAAAGCTGGTGCGGGCGGTTTGCGCTGCGGCTGGCCAGGCCCAGGCGGGCGAGCAGGGCGGCGGCGCGGGCATGCCGTTCACTGGCGGGAGTGCCGGCATAAATGGCCGGCATTTCGACGTTTTCCTGGGCCGAGCCTGACGGGATCAGGTGGTAGCCCTGGAATACGAAGCCAAACGCCTCACGGCGCAGCCAGGCCAGTTCGTCGTTACCCAGATCGGCCACGTTCTTGCCGGCGAAGCGGTAGCTGCCCGAAGTCGGGCGATCCAGGCAGCCGAGTATGTTCATCAAGGTAGATTTGCCCGACCCGGAGGCCCCGACGATGGCGACGAACTCCCCGGGGTGGATGCTCAGGCTGATGCCGCGCAACACATCGACCTTGGGGCTGTCCTGGCCGCCGTAGGATTTGCGGATATCGACCAGCTCGATCAGCGGCGCGCTCATTCAGCCTCCGCTGGCGCTGGGGGCGCCCATCAGCAGTTGTTCACCTTCGCTGAGCCCGTCCAGCACCTGAACCCGCAGGCGGTCACTGAGGCCGGTGCGCACCTGGCGCTGCACCACCTTGCCGTGTGGGTCGAGCACTCGCGCCGTGAACAGGCTGCCATTGTTGTCCAGCGCGGCAAGTGGCACGGTCAGCACCTGGCTGGCCTGGCCTGCAACGAAGAACACCTGGGTGGTCATGTCGGCCATCAAGGCGCCATCCGGGTTGTCGACATCCAGCAGCACGGTGTACTGCACCACTTGGTTGCCGGTACTGCCGGCGTTGGCCGGGCTGCCGCCGCCCTGGCTGGTCTGCTCGAGTGGCTTGGGCGGGATCGGCAGAATTTGCCGCACGGTGCTGCTCCAGCGGCGCTTGCCACTGGACAGCGTGGTGAAATAGGCGGTCATGCCCGGCTTGACCTTGCCGATGTCGGCTTCGGAAACTTGCGCCCATACGGTCATGGGCGACAGTTTGGCGATGCGCAGGATCAGCGGGGTGCGTTGCTGGGCATTTAGGGTCTGGCCCTCGCGGGCGTCCACGGCAACCACCGTGCCGTCCATCGGCGCATAGATGCGCGTGTAGCCCAGTTCCGCCTCGTCGCTGCGCAGGCTGGCCTGGGCCTGGCGAATCTGGGCCTGGAACATGTCGATACGCGCCTGGGTCACCTTGAGCTGTGCAGCAGCGGCCTGTACGTCTTCATCACGGGTGGCGCCAGCGGCGGCAAGATCGCGCTGGCGCTTGAGTTGCTGGCTGGCCAGTTCGAATTGCGCGCGCTGTTCGGCGAGCTGGGCCTTGAGGTTGTCGATCGAGAAGCGCCCGGCATCCAGCCGTGCCTGCTGGGTGGAGGGGTCGATCTCGACCAGCAGTTGCCCCTGGCGCACCGGGTCGCCCGCTTCCACGTGCAGTTTGCGGATCTGCCCGGAGGCCTGGGCGCCTACATCCACGTAACGCCTGGGCTGCAAGGTGCCCAGGGCTGTCACGCTGCTTTCGATGTCTGCCCGTGTGACCGTGACGGTACCGAGCGGTTGCGCGCCGAAGGGCAGGGTTTGCCAGGCCAGCAGGCAGCCCAGGCTCAGCAGGCCCGCGGCAGCGAGGGTGAACCGGCGACGGGGTGAGGTTGAACGGCTCATGCGGACTTCCAGCCTGGGTAGTGGTCACGCGCCGCCAATCGTGGTGCGCATCGAAGTCCCAGATAAACGAAGGCTGGCCGGGCGGATTTAGCCTGAATGAGCGGGTGGAGGGTGTGTTGCTGAGAATAGTTATAATTTGTACTATCACAGCCCGGTGTCACTCAGTCCCGCACGTGGGTTGCAAGGACGATTTCAGGTGCTGTTGTGGAACATTACTATCGCGAACTGGTGAGCTTCCTTAGTGCGCGCCTGGGCAATCGCCAGGCTGCGGAGGACGTTGCCCATGATGCCTATCTGCGGGTGCTGGAGCGTACCGCCAGCGGGCAGATCGAGCATCCGCGAGCGTTCCTCTACCGTACTGCGCTCAACCTGGTGATCGACAGGCACCGGCGCCATCAGGTTCGCCAGGCCGAATCACTGGATGCGCTGGATGCCGACGGGCGCTTTCTCAGTGCAGAATTGCAGCAGGACATGCAGCTCGATCAGCGTCTGGCCTTGATGCAAAAGGCCCTGGATGAACTGAGCAAGGTTTGCCGGGACTGCTTTCTGTTGCGCAAGATCGATGGCCTGTCACACCAGCAGATCGCAGAGCGCCTCGGTATCTCCCGCAGCCTGGTGGAAAAGCACATCGTCAATGCCATGAAGCATTGCCGTGTGCGCATGCGTCAGTGGGAGTCCTGAACGTGGGGTGAAGGGCAAGTGAAAATTCTGTGTGATGGCCACTTGATTTCTCCCGGTTTCCCGACAACTATCTAGATTGACCCCTCCAGGTGCAGCCCTGGCGGTTGCCTGTTTCTGGCGCAGTTTGGTCAGGGAGCTTTCCCTAATTCACCTGACGGGCCAGGTCCGACAATGACAAACAAGACCCTGCGCATCCTGATTGCCGATGAGCACCCGCAGCAGCGCCTGCAGCTGGAAAAACTACTCAATGGCCTTGGTTATTACCGGATTGCCCCGGTCGAATCTTTTGAAGAGTTGCAGCGCCTGGTGCAGTGCGCATTGCAACCGTTCAACCTGCTGCTGGGCAACATCGAACTGGCCAGCCATGCTGGCGTCGATCTGGCGCGTTTTTGCCGGGTCAGTACGCAGATCCAGCATGCCCTGCTTTACCATTCGCACCACTTGAAAGTGCCTGTGGTGCCGCAGACCGAGCGTCAGGCCGTCAGCGTGAGCTTGCCGCAGGTGCCCGACAACGATGCGTTGCAGTGCTTCATGGCGATCATTGACAGCCCAGTGCTGGTTGGCACGATAGCCCTGCCTTCCGGGCTTGCTTCTGGCGCCGTTCATGCGCGCAAACCGAGAAATTTCGGCCATACCGTCTTCAGCCGTTAGTGGCTCGGATGGGGCAAGGTGGCGGGCATTTGTTATCCTCTAGCCTTTTGCCGATCTGCGGACTTCTGCCATGACTGCCATCGATACCGTTCGCCCGCCCCGGTTCAGCCGCGGCGACCACCGGACCTTGGGCCTGGCGGCACTGGGCGGCGCGCTGGAAATCTATGATTTCATCATCTTCGTGTTCTTTGCCCTGACCCTCAGCCAGCTGTTCTTCCCGCCGGAAATGCCCGAGTGGCTGCGTCTGTTGCAGAGCTTCGGCATCTTCGTTACCGGCTACCTGGCGCGGCCGCTGGGCGGCATCCTGATGGCCCATTTTGCCGACCACCTCGGGCGCAAGCGGGTGTTCAGCCTGAGCATCCTGATGATGGCCTTGCCGTGCCTGCTGATCGGGGTGATGCCGACCTATGCCGACATTGGCTATGCGGCACCGTTGATCCTGCTGGCGCTGCGCATCCTGCAGGGTGCTGCGGTGGGCGGTGAAGTGCCGAGCGCCTGGACCTTCGTCGCCGAGCATGCGCCAAACGGGCGTCGTGGCTATGCACTGGGCTTCCTGCAGGCGGGGCTGACCTTTGGCTACCTGCTGGGCGCACTGACGGCGACACTGCTGGCGCAAGTGTTCACGCCGCAGGAGATTCTCGATTACGCCTGGCGTTACCCGTTCCTGCTCGGTGGGGTGTTCGGCGTGATGGGTGTGTGGTTGCGCCGCTGGCTCAGCGAGACTCCGGTGTTCCTGGCCCTGCGCGAGCGTCAGGAGCGGCCGGTGCAGTTTCCGCTGCGGCGGGTGTTGGGCGAGTACCGTTCGGCGTTGATCCCGGCGGCACTGCTGACCTGCGTGCTGACTTCTGCGGTAGTGGTGCTGGTGGTGATTACCCCGACCGTGATGCAGCAACGCTTTGGCATGACGGCGGGGCATACCTTCGCCCTGAGCAGCGTGGGCATCGTCTTCCTCAATATCGGCTGCGTGCTGGCCGGGTTGCTGGTCGACCGCCTGGGTGCCTGGCGCGCACTGATGATCTACAGCCTGCTGCTGCCGCTGGGCATCGGTGCGCTTTACGCCAGCCTGGTGGGGCAGTGGGGCATGACCTGGCTGGCCTATGCCATGGCCGGGCTAGCCTGTGGCGTTGTCGGTGTGGTGCCGTCGGTGATGGTCGGGCTGTTCCCGGCCGAGATCCGCGTTTCGGGGATTTCCTTCACGTACAACGTGGCTTACGCGCTTTGGGCCAGCACCACGCCGCTGGCCTTGATCGCGCTGATGCCGTGGAGCCCGTGGGTGTGTGTCGGCTTCTGTCTGATCATGGGTATGGTGGGGCTGATGACCGGCTTGTATTTCGGGCGCCGTGAGCCGTTGACGTTTGGCGCCGAGCCGATGCCGATCATGTGCGCTGAAAAATAGCGGCAGCCGATACAAAAAGCCCCCGGCTCACTCGAACCGGGGGCTTTTTGTTGCGGCGAGGGACAGTGGCCTTACATGTTCGGGTAGTTCGGCCCGCCGGCGCCTTCAGGGGTGACCCAGGTGATGTTCTGGGCCGGGTCCTTGATGTCGCAAGTCTTGCAGTGCACGCAGTTCTGCGCGTTGATCTGGAAGCGCTTGCTGCCGTCTTCCTGGCTGACTACTTCGTACACGCCCGCCGGGCAATAGCGCTGGGCCGGCTCGTCGTACAGCGGCAAGTTGCTGGCGATCGGCACGTTCGGGTCGGTCAGCTTCAGGTGGCAGGGTTGTTCCTCTTCGTGGTTGGTGCTGGAGAGGAATACCGAGCTGAGCTTGTCGAAGCTGAGTTTGCCGTCCGGTTTCGGATAATCGATCTTCTTCGACTCTGCCGCGAGCTTGAGGCAGGCGTAGTCGGGCTTGGTGTCGTGCAGGGTGAAGGGCAGCTTGCCGCCGAACCAGTTCTGGTCGACATAGTTGAACGCGCCACCGAGCAGCGGGCCGAACTTGTGCAGTGCTGGGCCGAAGTTGCGGCTGGCGAACAGTTCTTCGTACAGCCAGCTGGCCTTGAAGGCGCTGACGTAGCCGTTGAGCTGGTCGCCGCCCTCGCTGCCGGCGATCAGTGCGTCGGCGACCGCTTCGGCAGCGAGCATGCCGGACTTCATCGCGGTGTGGCTGCCCTTGATCTTGGAGAAGTTCAAGGTGCCGAGGTCACAGCCGATCAGTGCGCCGCCGTTGAAGACCATCTTCGGCAGCGAGTTCAGGCCGCCCTTGCAGATGGCGCGGGCACCGTAGCTGATGCGCTTGCCGCCTTCGAGATACTGGCTCATCACCGGGTGGTGCTTGAGGCGCTGGAATTCGTCGAACGGCGACAGGTACGGGTTGGCGTAGGACAGGTCGACGATCAGGCCGACCACCACCTGGTTGTTTTCCAGGTGATAGAGGAACGAACCGCCGGTGTTGTCCTTGGCTACCACGTCCAGCGGCCAGCCAGCGGTGTGCACCACCAGGCCCTGCTCGTGCTTGGCCGGGTCGATTTCCCAGATTTCCTTGAGGCCGATGCCGTAGTGCTGGACGTCGGATTCGCTGTCGAGGTCGAAGCGCTTGATCAGCTGCTTGCCGATATGGCCACGGCAGCCTTCGGCGAACAGGGTGTACTTGGCGCGCAGTTCCATGCCCGGGGTGTACAGGCCGTCCTTCGGGTTGCCTTCACGGTCGACGCCGAGGTCGCCGGTGACGATGCCGCGCACCACGCCGTTTTCATCGAACAGCGCTTCCTGGGCCGCGAAGCCAGGGTAGATTTCCACGCCCAGGTTCTCGGCCTGCTGGGCCAGCCAGCGGCACAGGTTACCCAGGGAGATGATGTAGTTGCCGTGGTTGTGCATGGTCTTGGGCACGAACAGGTCCGGGACCTTGGTCGAGCTGCCTGCGTCCTTGAGCACATAGATATCGTCGCGCTTCACTTCCGTGTTGAGCGGCGCGCCGAGCTCTTTCCAGTCTGGGAACAGCTCGTTCAGGGCGCGGGGTTCGAAGACCGCGCCGGAAAGAATATGAGCACCTACTTCGGAGCCTTTTTCCACCACGCAGACGCTGATCTCGCTACCGGCTTCGGCGGCCTTCTGCTTCAGGCGGCAGGCGGCGGACAGGCCCGCGGGGCCTGCGCCGACGATGACCACGTCGAATTCCATGTATTCGCGTTCCACAGGTTCTCTCCTACTCATCAAGGCTCGTGCTGTTGCTTTGTCTTATGGGTGCTTGCGTGCGGGGCGCTTCACTGGCGCGAAACTGTAGCTACGCAATGGGCGGACTACACCGTTTTGTCTTGGCGCGCATTATATCTACACCACTTGGCGGGTCCAATACAAACGTTTGTTTGAATTTGCCGGAGCCCAGTAAAATCACAGGAACACGGCTGGAGGGTGACCGATTTGCCGTATTGACCGGATTGGGTGTTACGGTCAAGATACGAGCGGTTTTACGTTCGCCGTAGGCTTGCAGCCGGGCGCAGGTACACCTCTAAAGACCAGGTGTGGAGCAGGGTTTTGCGGCTTTTGGCCGGTTTGTAGTGGAGTTTACACGCCACGACAGAAAATGACCCGTGGGTATTTGCCGCAACAGTCGCGACAAGACTGTTCGGTCACCATGAAGTTCGCCCCTCCCGGTACGTTTTTAGAGGTGCCCTTGTACCCACGCGCATCGCCGGGCCCAGCCCCAGGCGACTATCTATTCACCGGAGAGTAACGAGGAATCCATGAAGGTTCTTGTAGCTGTCAAACGAGTGGTCGACTACAACGTCAAGGTTCGCGTCAAGGCGGACAACTCCGGCGTCGACCTTGCTAACGTCAAAATGTCCATGAACCCCTTCTGCGAAATCGCCGTGGAAGAAGCCGTACGCCTGAAGGAAAAGGGCGTCGCGACCGAGATCGTCGTCGTCTCCGTCGGGCCGACCACTGCCCAGGAGCAGCTGCGTACTGCCCTGGCCCTGGGTGCCGACCGCGCCATCCTGGTCGAAGCCGCTGACGAGCTGAATTCCCTGGCCGTGGCCAAGGCGCTGAAAGCCGTTGTCGACAAAGAGCAGCCACAGCTGGTCATCCTCGGCAAGCAGGCCATCGACAGCGATAACAACCAGACCGGCCAGATGCTGGCTGCGCTGACCGGTTACGCGCAAGGCACCTTCGCCTCCAAGGTGGAAGTGGCTGGCGATAAGCTGAACGTCACCCGTGAAATCGACGGCGGCCTGCAGACCGTATCGCTGAACCTGCCCGCCATCGTCACCACCGACCTGCGCCTGAACGAGCCACGCTACGCGTCGCTGCCGAACATCATGAAGGCCAAGAAGAAACCGCTGGAAACCGTTACGCCAGACGCGCTGGGCGTTTCCCTGGCCTCCACCACCAAGACCCTGAAAGTCGAAGCCCCGGCTGCTCGCAGCGCTGGCATCAAGGTCAAATCGGTGGCCGAACTGGTCGAGAAGCTGAAGAACGAAGCGAAGGTAATCTAAATGACTATCCTGGTTGTCGCTGAATACGAAGCCGGTGCCGTAGCCCCGGCCACCCTGAACACTGTCGCCGCTGCCGCCAAGATTGGTGGTGATGTGCACGTGCTGGTCGCTGGCCAGAACGTCGGTGGCGTCGCCGAATCCGCTGCCAAGATCGCCGGCGTGGCCAAGGTGCTGGTGGCCGATAACGCCGCCTATGCCCACGTGCTGCCGGAAAACGTCGCGCCGCTGATCGTCGAGCTGGCAAAGGGCTACAGCCACGTGCTGGCCCCGGCTACCACCAACGGCAAGAACATCCTGCCGCGCGTTGCCGCGCTGCTGGACGTGGACCAGATCTCCGAGATCATCTCGGTCGAGTCCGCCGACACCTTCAAGCGCCCGATCTACGCCGGTAACGCCATTGCCACCGTGCAATCGAGCGCGGCCATCAAGGTCATCACCGTGCGTACCACCGGCTTCGACGCCGTGGCCGCCGAAGGTGGCTCTGCTGCCGTCGAAGCGGTGGCTGCTGCGCACAACGCCGGTATCTCGGCCTTCGTTGGCGAAGAGCTGGCCAAGTCCGACCGCCCAGAGCTGACCGCTGCCAAGATCGTCGTTTCCGGCGGCCGTGGCATGGGCAACGGTGACAATTTCAAGCACCTGTACAGCCTGGCCGACAAACTCGGCGCCGCCGTTGGTGCCTCGCGCGCCGCGGTCGACGCAGGCTTCGTACCGAACGATATGCAGGTCGGCCAGACCGGCAAGATCGTTGCGCCTCAGCTGTACATCGCCGTCGGTATCTCCGGCGCGATCCAGCACCTGGCCGGCATGAAGGATTCCAAGGTGATCGTCGCGATCAACAAGGACGAAGAAGCGCCGATCTTCCAGGTAGCCGATTACGGCCTGGTCGCAGACCTGTTCGAAGCCGTTCCAGAGCTGGAAAAGCTGGTCTGATTCGCCTGCTTCACTTATAAAGAAGCCCGGCCCTCGCACTGAGGGCCGGGCTTTTTTGTTGCCGGGCAAGGAGTAAAGGATGGTGTTGCGCGAAGCGGGCAGGGTGCTGGCATGCATGGTGGCGCTGTTGTCGCCAATGGTGATGGCGGCAGGCAAGTGCGAGCGCCTTGTGGCGACTGGCAGCCCGGACGCACCGCCATACTCCTGGCAGGACCCAAGTGACCCGAAACACCTGATCGGCGCCAATGTCGACCTGCTGCGCCAGGTTCTCGGCGAGCTGGGGGTGAAAGTCGAGGTGCTCAGTGCTGGTCGGCGTGATCAGGCGCTGGAAGAGGTGCGCAGCGGGCGCATGGACCTGCTGCTCGATACCCCCATGCACGTGGAGCAACTGACTGCGCTGGACTACATCCATCCACCCCTGCAGCTCAATGAATACCTGGTCTGGACTCGCCATGACGCCGCGCTCGAGTTCGATGGCCCGGCTGACCTGGCCAGGTATCAGGGCAGCCTGTCCGAGCGCGCGCGCCTGACCCCTGCGTTCACTGCCTTCGCCAAGGCTCAGCTCAAGCTGGTGCCGGCGCAAAACCTCACCCAGGCCTTCCAGAAGCTGGTGCTGGGCCAGGTCGACTATGTGTTGGCCGGGCGCTATTCAGGCATGGCCATGACCCAGAGCCTGGGCATGAGCAACAACCTCATCGCGCGCGGCTTGCCAGTGGACCGCCCTGGCTTGTACTTGGCCGTGTCGCACAATTCAGCCTGCAATGACGCGTGGTTGCGTGGGCAACTGGCAAAAAAGCTGACAGAATTGCCGATCTCCGGTGCGTCCGAAGCCGTGCTGCAACGTAATGTCGAGCGTTGGAAAGCGCAGATGCACGTGCAGGCGGATGCCCCAAAACATTAGGAAGAGTGCGTGAGAACCCAATCCCTGATCCTAGCCGTGGCCATGCTCGGCCTGGCTGGCTGCGCCAGCGACCCGGCGCCCAATGAGCAGATGCGAATTTCCGAGCAGGCGCTGGAGCAAGCCAAGGCAGTTGGTGCCACCGACCAGGTCGAGGCGCTGAAACTGGCTGAAGACAAGTTTGCTCGGGCCAAAACCAACATGCTGACCGAGGACTACCGTGATGCGCGCATGCGTGCTGAGCAGGCCGAGCTGGACGCACGCCTGGCCGAGGCGCAGGTGCTGAACCAGAAAAGCGAAGAGCAACTTCAGTTGCTGCAGTCGCGGGTCAAGCGCCTGCGCAAGCAGCTGGAGGTGCAGCCATGATGCGCTTCAATGCGAAAGCCGCATTGGCGCTGCTGGTGCTGACGGCCGGCCTGCAGGGTTGTGCCAGCCAGCGCAGCTCGGCGGCGCTGGATGACGCGACCGCGGCCTTCCAGAAGGTCAAGGACGATGCCGACGTGCTGCGCAGTGCCCCGCGTGATGTGATCCGTGCCGGTGAGTCGCTGTCCCGCGCCGAGCGCCTGTCCAGCTACATCGGCACAGGCAGCGACGTACGTCATTATGCCTACCTGAGCCAGCGCTACAGCGAGATCGCCAGCGAGCACGCCAAGCTGGCGCTGAACGAGGAGCGTCGGGCCAAGCTCGACCTCGAACGCCAGCGCCTGCAACTGGCTCTGCGTGAGGCCAAGCTGGACAGTGTGCAGCAGCAGGGTAAATGGCTGGAAAGCCAGATTGCGGCGCTGGCCTCCGAGCAGGCAGACCGAGGCCTGGTGATGACGTTGAGCGATGTGCTGTTCGACACCGGCAGTGCCGACCTGAAGAACTCGGCTAGCCGCACCGTGCTCAAGCTGGTGCAGTTCCTTCAGCTCAACCCGCGTCGCGTGGTGCGGATCGAAGGTTATACCGACAGCACGGGTGCGCCTGAAGACAATCTCAAGTTGTCGCGGGATCGTGCCCAGTCGGTGGCCGACATGCTGGTCGACCTGGGCATCGATGAGAAGCGCCTGCAAGTCGAAGGTTATGGCGATCAGTATCCGATCGAGGCCAATGCCTCGGAGCGGGGCAGGGCGCAGAACCGCCGGGTTGAGATCGTCTTTTCGGACGACAAGGGCAAACTCGCACCGGCCCGCTGAGCATCGGGAAACGGGGCCGCTGTGCGGCCTCGGGTTAATTGTTTAGACAGGTGTCACACAACTCTATTGTTGACTGCCTTGCCATCTGTCCCAGTACACTTTGCAACTGTTACGGTATGCTCTACCGTCAGTGTGTCGTACAAGAACAACGAGCCCGCCCGCGTGCCGAGACTGCCCCATGACCAACCTGCTGCTGTACCAGCGTATCGCCCAGCAACTGGCCGATGACATCCGTCGCGGTGTCTACCAGCCAGGCGAGCGCGTGCCGTCCGTGCGCAAGATGAGCGCCCAGCTTAACGTCAGCCATGCCACGGTGTTGCAGGCCTATGCCAATCTCGAGGATCAGGGCCTGATTCGTGCCCGGCCGCAGTCGGGCTACTACGTGCACCAGACGCCTGCCCTGACTGCGCAGACGCCGGATATTGCCCGGGTCGAGCGCCCTGGCCTGGTGACGCGTGCCAGCATCATCCAGCAGGTACTGACCGAGGCGCGTCGCGATGGCGTGTTCCCATTCGGCGCCGCCGTGCCGCACGTCGACTATCTGCCGGTGCGCGCCCTGCATCAACAGATCGCCAAGGTCACCCGCTTTCACAGTCCACGTGCCTTCAGCTACATGTTCAGCCCCGGCTTCGAGCCGTTGCGTCGGCAGATCGCCATCCGCATGCGTGATGCTGGCGTGCTGGTCGACCCGCGTGAAGTGATCGTCACCCATGGCTGTGTCGATGCGTTGCAGATGTCGCTGCGGGTGTTGACCCGCCCGGGTGACCTGATCGCGGCCGAGTCGCCGACGTACTATGGGCTTCTGCAGCTGGCCGACCTCTTGGGGTTGAAGGTGATCGAGATCCCCAGTGACCCGTCCACCGGCATCAGTCTCGAAGCCTTGCAACTGGCGGCCAATCAATGGTCGATCAAGGCCTTGGTGCTGACCACGCGCTTGAGCAACCCGCTGGGTGGCACCGTGCCTGAAGAGCGGCAGAAGCAGTTGCTGCGCCTGGCATCGGACTTCGATATCCAGATCGTCGAAGACGATATCTATGGCGAGTTGATGTTCGAGCAGGGCAAGACCAAGGCGCTCAAGGCCTTCGACCGGTTGGACCGGGTCATCTACTGCTCGAGCTTTTCCAAGACCCTTTCGCCTGGGGTGCGCGTCGGCTGGATGGTGGCGGGGCGTTATCAGGATGAAATTCAGCGCCTGCAGACCTTTACCACCCACTCGGCGTGCAGTGTGACGCAGATGGGCGTGGCGGCGTACCTGGAGAACGGTGGTTATGACCGGCACCTGCGCTATATCCGCCAGGAGTACCGCAAGAACCTCAGTGCCTACCAGCTGGCGGTGCAGCAGCACTTCCCGGAGGGTACCCAGATGACGCGGCCAACCGGCGGCTTCATCCTCTGGGTCAGCCTGCCAGGGCGGGTCAATACCCAGGAGTTGCATGTGCGCGCGCTGGAGCAGGGCATCAGTATCGCGCCCGGGCTGATCTTCAGTAACACCGAGCAGTTCAACCACTGCATACGGCTCAACTGTGGCATTCCTTGGAACAAGGAGGCCGAAAGGGCAGTTATCACGCTGGGGCTGTTGGCCCAGCAATTGTGCAGAGAATCGCAGCCCTCACTTTTGTAGGCTTGCCAGCAACGGGTGGAACAGAGAGCATACGCACTTTTACAATTCCACCTGTCTGTCGATGTCCATGAATCTGTTGCGAAGTGCTGCCCTGATAATCTGTATTGCCCCGTTCTGCCTGCCTTGTGGTGTGGTTCAGGCTGCGCAGCCAGCTGTCCAGGTGCAGGCGGGGCACGACAAGGCCAAGGGCAAGGCGCCAGCAAAGCCTGCAGCAAAGGCCAAGCCGGTGAGCAGCAAGGCCAAGTCTAAAGCCAAGCCCAAGCCGGTCAGCAAGGCAGTCTCGCAGTCTTTGCCCAAAGCCAAGCTGGACCTGAGCCTGCCGACCGACATGGTGAAGAACCTCGAGCCTGAGGTGGGCGATGCTTCGACTCGCCGCAAACCTTTGCTGCCCGCCATGTTCACGGAAAAGCCCGAAACCAGCGACAGCCCGTTTCAGCTCAATGGTCGCTTGATCAGCAACGAGATGCAGCTGCAGCTGCGCAACGATAGCCGCCGCGATGTGGAAGGTGCTGCAATCGATTTCGAGTTCCGCAACTGAGCAGGTCCAACTGACTGCCGGGTCACGGCAGATTTCATTGGGCCAGCAATTTCAAACATCTGTTTGAGCGGTTACTATCCAGGGGCGTTCGTCCCGTTTTGCTTCAGGGGGTCCTGATTTAGTCATGAATTGTCGTGAGGGTTGTGGTGCCTGCTGCATCGCCCCGTCCATCAGCTCGGCGATGCCGCGCATGCCTCAAGGCAAGCCGGCGGGCGAGCGCTGCTTGCACCTGACTGCAGAAAATCTCTGCGACTTGTTCGGCAAGCCCGAGCGGCCGGCGGTGTGCGGTGGTTTCAAGGCGGATATCGAGGTGTGCGGCAGTGACCGCGACGAGGCGATCAGGATTCTTGGCTGGTGGGAGCAGATAACGGCGGCGTGAGAGGCTGGATCTTCGACAACAAGGATAAACATGATGAGATCGTTCAAGCGTATTGCACTGCTGTGTGGCATGGGTGCCCTGCTGGCGCCGGCTGCCTGGGCCGAAAACTGGCAGGTGGCCAAGGACGAAGAGGGGATCAAGGTCTCGCTGAGTGAGGTGCCGGGCTCCAAGTACAAGGCTTACCAGGGCGTGACCCTGATCAAGGCGCCGCTGGCCAAGGTCCAGGCGCTGCAGGAGGACGTGGCGGGGGCCTGTGCCTGGATACATGAGTGCAAGTCGCAGAAGCTGCTCAAGCATGAAGGTGACCAGAGCTGGACCTATACCCAGTTCAATACGCCGTGGCCGGTGACGCCGCGTGATTCCGTGTTGCATATCACCACCGTCAAGGGGGCTGACGGCAGCCTGACCCGCAATCTGGTCGAAGAGCCGACCTACATTCCGGAAGAAAAGGGCTTTGTGCGGGTGGCGAAGGTGCAGGGCTTCTGGAAGCTGGTGCCCAAGGGTGATGGCACCGAGGTGACCTATCAGGTGCACACCGAGCCAGGTGGTAGCGTGCCTGCGATGGTGGCCAACAAGTTCGTGGTGGATGCGCCTTTCAATACCCTGAAAGGGCTGCGCGAGCGGGCCGAGAAGAACTGAGGTTCAGGCGGGCTGCGGCCTTTGTGGGGGGGGGCGGCCTTGTGTCGCGAAAGGATCGCTGAGCGACCCCCGGATCATCGGTTTGCCGTGATCCAGCAGGAGTCGCTTCGCGGCCCTTTCGCGACACAAGACCGCTTCTTCAGTACTGCGCGGCTTTGAGTTGGCAATAAAAAAGGCTGCCCGAGGGCAGCCTTTTTGCGTTCGGCTCGTAGAGCTTACTTGCGGTCCCTCAGCTCGACGATGTCGCGCTGCAGTTCGCCGGTGTAAAGCTGGCGAGGGCGGCCGATCTTGTACGGGCTGGAGAGCATTTCTTTCCAGTGCGAGATCCAGCCGACAGTGCGTGCCAGGGCGAAGATCACGGTGAACATGCTGGTCGGAATGCCGATCGCCTTCAGGATGATGCCCGAGTAGAAGTCGACGTTCGGATACAGCGAGCGCTCGATGAAGTACGGATCGGTCAGGGCGATCTCTTCAAGGCGCATGGCCAGTTCCAGCTGAGGATCGTTCTTGATGCCCAGCTCGCCCAGGACTTCGTCGCAGGTCTTCTTCATCACGGTGGCGCGCGGGTCGCGGTTCTTGTAGACGCGGTGCCCGAAGCCCATGAGCTTGAACGGATCGTTCTTGTCCTTGGCCTTGGCGATGTACTTGTCGATGTTCGAAACATCGCCAATTTCATCGAGCATGGTCAGGACTGCTTCGTTCGCACCGCCGTGGGCCGGGCCCCACAGTGCGGCGATACCGGCGGCGATACAGGCAAACGGGTTGGCACCCGAGGAGCCCGCCAGGCGCACGGTGGAAGTGGAAGCGTTCTGCTCGTGGTCGGCGTGGAGGATGAAGATCCGGTCCATTGCCTTGGCCAGCACCGGGCTGATCGGTTTGATCTCGCACGGCGTGTTGAACATCATGTGCAGGAAGTTTTCCGCGTACGACAGGTCGTTGCGCGGATACATCATCGGCTGGCCCATGGAGTACTTGTAAACCATCGCGGCCAGGGTCGGCATCTTGGCGACCAGGCGCACCGCGGAAATTTCGCGGTGTTGCGGGTTATTGATGTCCAGGGAGTCGTGGTAGAACGCCGACAGGGCGCCGACCACGCCGCACATCACCGCCATTGGGTGAGCGTCGCGGCGGAAACCGTTGAAGAAGGACTTCAGCTGCTCGTGAACCATGGTGTGGTTCTTGACGGTGCTGACGAACTGGGCCTTCTGCTCGGCGTTCGGCAGTTCGCCGTTGAGCAGCAGGTAGCAGGTTTCCAGGTAATCCGATTTCTCGGCGAGCTGTTCGATCGGGTAGCCGCGGTGCAGCAGCACGCCCTTGTCGCCATCGATGTAGGTGATCTTCGACTCGCACGAGGCGGTCGCCATGAAACCAGGGTCGAAGGTGAAGTGACCAGTGGCCCCCAACCCGCGGACGTCGATTACATCAGGACCAACGGTGCCGGTTAAAATGGGCAGCTCGACGGGGGCAGCGCCCTCGATGACCAACTGCGCTTTTTTGTCAGCCATGTGGCCTCCTATTAATGCTTGAAATCATCAGACAGCCCCCCACGCAGGGCCCGCACCACTATAGAGAAGTAAATTCGAATGTCAATTTGCCTAAAGGCTGGTTGAAACGGCCTTCAAGGCCTGATTTTTCACGAATTTCTCGCCCATTTACGCCTTTTGCTCACTAAAGGCAATCCGCTATTTGGGCTACCCCGTCACGTTGTCATAAGCAGCCTAACTGTCTATACTCGGCACCCGACTCCCAGGGGCTTGCAAGCCCGAACTGCTGGGGGTCGCCGTTCCCTGGGTGGTGGGTACCTGACCAGTACACTTACCAACAACTTTGCCCTGATTCGCTAGGGGCTCTTCAGTGTGAAAAAAGCCGTGAAAAGCCAACGACCTGTAAACCTAGACCTAAGGACCATCAAGCTTCCTGTCACTGCGTACACGTCCATTCTGCACCGTATCTCCGGCGTCATCCTGTTCCTCGGCCTTGCCATCATGCTTTATGCACTGGGCAAGTCGCTGGGTTCCGAGGAAGGCTTCGGTGAGGTGAAGGCGTGTCTGACCAGCCCGCTGGCCAAGTTCGTGACCTGGGGCCTGCTGTCCGCCCTGCTTTATCACCTCGTGGCAGGTGTACGCCACCTGATCATGGACATGGGTATCGGTGAGACGCTGGAAGGCGGCAAGCTGGGCTCGAAAATCGTGATCGTCATCTCCGTGGTGCTGATCGTTCTGGTGGGAGTTTGGGTATGGTAACCAATGTCACGAACCTGTCGCGTTCGGGCCTCTATGACTGGATGGCGCAGCGCGTATCGGCGGTCGTTCTCGCGGCTTACTTCATTTTCCTGATCGGCTACGTGGTCTGCCACCCAGGCATCGACTACACCCAGTGGCATGGTCTGTTCTCCAACAACGCGATGCGGATCTTCAGTCTGCTGGCCCTCGTTGCCCTGGGCGCTCACGCCTGGGTCGGCATGTGGACCATCGCCACCGACTACCTGACGCCAATGTCGTTCGGCAAGTCGGCGACTGCGATTCGTTTCCTGTTCCAGGCGGTATGCGGCGTTGCGATGTTCGCTTACTTCGTCTGGGGTGTGCAGATTCTCTGGGGTATCTGATCCATGGCTAGCATTCCAACCATTTCCTTCGACGCCATCATCATCGGTGGCGGCGGCGCCGGCATGCGCGCAGCGCTGCAGCTGGCCCAGGGCGGTCACAAGACTGCCGTAGTCACCAAGGTCTTCCCGACCCGTTCGCACACTGTATCCGCCCAGGGCGGCATCACCTGCGCCATCGCTTCGGCCGACCCGAACGACGACTGGCGCTGGCACATGTACGATACCGTCAAGGGTTCCGACTACATCGGTGACCAGGACGCTATCGAGTACATGTGTCAGGAAGGCCCGGCTGCGGTCTTCGAGCTGGACCACATGGGTCTGCCGTTCTCGCGTACCGAAACCGGCCGTATCTACCAGCGTCCGTTCGGTGGCCAGTCCAAGGACTTCGGTAAAGGTGGCCAGGCCGCCCGTACCTGTGCTGCGTCCGACCGTACCGGTCACGCGCTGCTGCACACCCTGTACCAGGGCAACCTGAAGGCAGGCACCACCTTCCTCAACGAGTACTATGCCGTTGACCTGGTGAAGAACAAGGAAGGCGCTTTCGTCGGCGTGATCGCGATCTGCATCGAAACCGGCGAAACCATGTACATCAAGTCCAAGGCCACCGTTCTGGCCACTGGCGGTGCCGGTCGTATCTACGCCTCCACCACCAACGCCCTGATCAACACCGGTGACGGTATCGGCATGGCCCTGCGTGCAGGCGTTCCGGTGCAGGACATCGAAATGTGGCAGTTCCACCCGACCGGCATCGCCGGCGCCGGTGTACTGGTCACCGAAGGCTGCCGCGGTGAAGGTGGCTACCTGATCAACGCCCACGGCGAACGCTTCATGGAGCGTTATGCGCCGAACGCGAAAGACCTGGCCGGCCGCGACGTGGTCGCCCGTTCCATGGTCAAGGAAATCATCGCCGGCAACGGCGTGGGCCCGAACAAGGACCACGTACTGCTGAAGCTGGACCACCTGGGCGAGGAAGTGCTGCACAGCCGCCTGCCAGGCATCTGCGAGCTGTCCAAGACCTTCGCCCACGTCGACCCGGTGGTCGCCCCGGTTCCGGTCGTTCCAACCTGCCACTACATGATGGGCGGCGTTGCCACCAACATTCATGGCCAGGCCATCACCATGGACGAAGAAGGCAAGGATCACATCATCCCTGGCCTGTTCGCCGTAGGTGAAGTGGCGTGCGTATCGGTTCACGGTGCCAACCGCCTGGGCGGCAACTCGCTGCTCGACCTGGTGGTGTTCGGCCGTGCTGCCGGCCTGCACCTGGAGAAGGCGCTGAGCGACGGCATCGAGCACCTCGACGCCAGCGACACCGACATCGATGTTGCCCTGAGCCGTCTGAACAAGCTCAACGAGCGCTCCACTGGCGAAGACGTTGCCAGCCTCAAGCGCGAGCTGCAAAGCTGCATGCAGAACTACTTCGGTGTATTCCGTACTGGCGAATACATGCTGAAGGGTATCGAGCAGCTGGCCGGCCTGCGTGAGCGCATCGCCAACGTCAAGATCAACGACAAGTCCCAGGCCTTCAACACCGCGCGTATCGAAGCGCTGGAGCTGCAGAACCTGCTGGAAGTCGCCGAAGCGACCGCCATTGCGGCCGAAGCCCGTAAAGAGTCCCGCGGCGCTCACGCCCGTGAAGACTTCGAAGACCGTGACGACGAAAACTGGCTGTGCCACACCCTGTACTACCCGGGTGAGAAGCGCGTCGCCAAGCGTGGCGTCAACTTTGCGCCGAAGACTGTTCCAGCCTTCGAACCAAAAGTCCGGACTTACTAAGGGTGGCTGCTATGTTGAAAGTCGAAGTTTATCGTTACAACCCGGACACCGACTCGGCGCCCAAGATGGAGTCGTTCGACGTCGATACCGGCGGCAAGGACCTGATGGTGCTGGACGTGCTGGCGCTGATCAAGGAGAAGGACGAGGGTTTCTCGTACCGTCGCTCCTGCCGTGAAGGCGTTTGCGGTTCCGATGGCATGAACATGAACGGCAAGAACGGCCTGGCCTGCATCACCCCACTGTCGGGCGTGGTCAAGGGTAACAAGCTGGTTCTGCGTCCGCTGCCAGGCCTGCCGGTCATTCGTGACCTGGTGGTCGACATGAGCATCTTCTACAAGCAATACGAGAAGGTGAAGCCGTTCCTGCAGAACGACACGCCGGCTCCGGCCATCGAGCGTCTGCAGTCGCCGGAAGATCGCGACAAGCTGGACGGTCTGTACGAGTGCATCCTGTGCGCTTGCTGCTCGACCTCCTGCCCGTCGTTCTGGTGGAACCCAGACAAGTTCCTGGGCCCGGCCGCTCTGCTGCAGGCCTACCGCTTTCTGGCCGACAGCCGTGACACCAAGACCCAGGAGCGCCTGGCGTCCCTGGATGACCCGTTCAGCGTATTCCGCTGCCGCGGGATCATGAACTGCGTCAACGTTTGCCCGAAGGGTCTGAATCCGACCAAGGCAATCGGTCACGTACGTAACATGCTGCTGCAAAGCGGCACCTGATACAAAGCGTTGTAACTGCAGTAAGCCGAGGTGCGGGTGGTGAGCCCGCACTGAGGTAAAACCTGAGCAAGGGCCCACAAAGCTCGCGCTCGATACCTATGAAGATATGAGACCAGCAGGGGCTTTCCGGGCTGGTACCCGGAAAATCAGCAGGATCCAAGTGGCGTGGTTCAGTCGCTTTATTCGGACTTTTCCAGGTTTGCTGTGGCTCTCGCCGATCAGTCCCCTAACCGAGGGTGACCAAGCATGCAAGAAAGCGTGATGCAGCGCATGTGGGAAAGCGCCCACCTTTCAGGTGGTAACGCTGCATATGTGGAAGAGCTCTACGAACTCTACCTGCACGACCCTAACGCTGTGCCAGAAGAGTGGCGCACTTACTTCCAGAAGTTGCCCGCCGACGGCAGCACCGCTACCGATGTATCGCACTCGACGATCCGCGACCATTTCGTACTGCTGGCAAAGAACCAGCGCCGCGCCCAACCGGTTTCCGCCGGGAGCGTGAGCACAGAACACGAGAAGAAGCAGGTTGAAGTTCTGCGACTGATCCAGGCCTATCGTATGCGCGGTCATCAGGCTGCCAAGCTCGACCCGTTGGGGTTGTGGCAGCGACCTGCGCCTGTAGACCTGTCGATCAATCACTACGGCTTGACCAATGCCGATCTTGATACGACCTTCCGTGCCGGCGACCTGTTCATCGGCAAAGAGGAGGCGAGCCTACGCGAGATCTTCGAGGCACTCCAGAAGACATATTGTCGCACCATTGGCGCCGAGTTCACCCACATCGTCGATTCCGAACAGCGCAGCTGGTTCCAGCAGCGCCTGGAAAGCGTGCGCGGCCGTCCGGAATTCTCGGCCGACGTGCAGGCACACCTGCTCGAGCGCGTGACCGCCGGTGAGGGCCTTGAGAAATACCTGGGCACCAAGTATCCAGGCACCAAGCGTTTCGGCCTCGAGGGCGGCGAAAGCCTGATCCCGATGCTGGACGAAATGATCCAGCGTTCCGGCTCCTACGGCGTCAAGGAAGTCGTGATCGGCATGGCCCACCGTGGCCGCCTGAACGTGCTCGTCAACACCTTCGGCAAGAACCCGCGCGAGCTGTTCGACGAGTTCGAAGGCAAGAAGATGAACGAGCTGGGCTCCGGTGACGTCAAGTATCACCAGGGCTTTTCTTCGAACGTGATGACCCCGGGTGGCGAAGTTCACCTGGCCATGGCGTTCAACCCGTCCCACCTGGAAATCGTCTCGCCAGTGGTTGAAGGTTCGGTGCGCGCCCGTCAGGACCGCCGCAACGATACCGTGGGTGACAAGGTTCTGCCGATCTCGATCCACGGCGACGCTGCGTTCGCCGGCCAGGGCGTGGTCATGGAAACCTTCCAGATGTCGCAGACCCGCGGTTTCAAGACCGGCGGCACCGTGCACATCGTGATCAACAACCAGGTTGGTTTCACCATCAGCAACCCGCTGGATGCGCGCTCCACCGAGTACGCCACCGACGTTGCCAAGATGATTCAGGCGCCGATCCTGCACGTCAACGGTGATGATCCGGAAGCCGTACTGTTCGTGACCCAGCTGGCCATCGATTACCGCATGCAGTTCAAGCGTGACGTGGTCATCGACCTGGTCTGCTACCGTCGCCGCGGCCACAACGAGGCCGACGAGCCGAACGGCACCCAGCCTTTGATGTACCAGCAGATCACCAAGCAGCGCACCACCCGTGAACTGTATGCCGATTCGCTGATCCAGGCGGGCCGTATCGAGGCCGAGCGCGCTCAGGCCAAGATCGACGAGTACCGCAACGCCCTGGACAACGGCCTGCACGTGGTGAAGAGCCTGGTCAAGGAGCCGAACCGCGAGCTGTTCGTCGACTGGCGTCCGTACCTGGGCCATGCCTGGACCGCGCGTCACGACACCCGCTTCGACCTCAAGACCCTCCAGGACCTGTCGGCCAAGCTGCTGGAACTTCCGGAAGGCTTCGTCGTACAGCGTCAGGTCGCGAAGATCTACGAAGACCGTCAGAAGATGCAGGCCGGTGGCTTGCCGATCAACTGGGGTTATGCAGAGACCATGGCTTACGCCACCCTGCAGTTCGAAGGTCACCCGATCCGCATGACCGGTCAGGACATCGGCCGTGGCACCTTCTCGCACCGTCACGCGGTGCTGCACAACCAGAAGGACGCCAGCACCTACGTACCGCTGAAGAACCTGTTCCCGGGCCAGCCGCGTTTCGACCTGTACGACTCCTTCCTGTCGGAAGAAGCGGTACTGGCCTTCGAATACGGCTACTCGACCACCACGCCGAATGCGCTGGTGATCTGGGAAGCCCAGTTCGGTGACTTCGCCAATGGTGCCCAGGTCGTGATCGACCAGTTCATCACCAGCGGCGAGCATAAGTGGGGCCGCCTGTGCGGTCTGACCATGCTGCTGCCACACGGTTATGAAGGGCAGGGCCCGGAGCACTCCTCCGCGCGTCTGGAGCGTTACCTGCAGCTGTGCGCCGAGCACAACATCCAGGTCTGCGTACCGACCACCCCTGCACAGATCTACCACCTGCTGCGTCGCCAGGTCATCCGCCCGCTGCGCAAGCCGCTGGTAGTCCTGACGCCGAAGTCGCTGCTGCGCCACAAGCTGGCCATCTCGACCCTGGAAGACCTGGCAGAAGGCTCGTTCCAGACCGTGATCCCGGAAATCGACAACCTCGACCCGGCCAAGGTAGAGCGCCTGGTGCTGTGCAGCGGCAAGGTCTACTACGACCTGCTGGAAAAACGCCGTGCCGAAGGCCGCGAAGACATCGCGATCCTGCGTCTGGAGCAGCTGTATCCGTTCCCTGAGGACGACCTGGTCGAAATCCTGGCGCAATACACCAACCTCAAGCATGCGGTCTGGTGCCAGGAAGAACCGATGAACCAGGGCGCCTGGTACAGCAGTCAGCACCACATGCGCCGTATCCTGGGCCGCCACAACAAGGCGCTGGTCCTGGAATACGCCGGCCGCGACGCTTCCGCCGCGCCAGCCTGTGGTTACGCATCGAAGCACGCCGAGCAGCAGGAAAAACTGCTGCAAGACGCCTTCACTGTTTAATGCCTTCGCGCACCTGAAACCGAATTTAAGGAAACACAGATAATGGCTATCGAGATCAAAGCCCCAACCTTCCCGGAATCGGTTGCCGATGGCACCGTTGCCACCTGGCACAAGCAGCCGGGCGACGCCGTCAAGCGTGACGAGCTGATCGTCGACATCGAGACCGACAAGGTCGTCCTGGAAGTTCTGGCTACCGCCGACGGCGTGCTGGGCGCTATCGTCAAGGGCGAGGGCGACACCGTCCTGTCCGACGAAGTACTGGGTTCGATCGTTGAAGGTGGCGCTGCTGCCGCCGCGCCTGCAGCTGCACCGGCCGCCGCTACTCCAGCCGCTGCTGCCGCCGACGCTGGCGAAGACGACCCGATCGCAGCTCCTGCCGCTCGCAAGCTGGCTGAAGAGAGCGGTATTGATCTGGCTGCCGTTGCCGGCACTGGCAAAGGCGGCCGCATCACCAAGGAAGACGTCGTTGCCGCCGTCGCCAACAAGAAGTCGGCTCCGGCCCCAGCGGCCAAGCCTGCCGCCGCCGCTGCTGCCCCGGTTGTCGTTGCCGCTGGCGACCGCACCGAGAAGCGCGTGCCGATGACCCGTCTGCGCGCCAAGATCGCCGAGCGTCTGGTCGAAGCCCAGTCGAACATGGCCATGCTGACCACCTTCAACGAAGTCGACATGACCGAAGTCATGGCCCTGCGTTCGAAGTACAAGGACCTGTTCGAGAAGACCCACAACGGCGTACGCCTGGGCTTCATGTCGTTCTTCGTCAAGGCGGCCACCGAAGCGCTGAAGCGTTTCCCGGCTGTCAACGCCTCGATCGACGGCAACGACATCGTCTACCACGGCTATGCCGACGTCGGCGTTGCCGTGTCGAGCGACCGTGGCCTGGTGGTACCGGTTCTGCGTAACGCGGAATCGATGAGCCTGGCTGAAATCGAGAACGGCATCGCCACCTTCGGCAAGAAGGCCCGTGACGGCAAGCTGGCCATCGAAGAGATGACCGGTGGTACCTTCACCATCACCAACGGCGGCACTTTCGGCTCGATGATGTCGACCCCGATCGTCAACCCGCCACAGGCTGCCATCCTGGGCATGCACAACATCATCCAGCGCCCGATGGCCATCAACGGCCAAGTGGTTATCCGCCCGATGATGTACCTGGCACTGTCCTACGATCACCGCCTGATCGATGGCAAGGAAGCGGTAACCTTCCTGGTCACCATCAAGAACCTGCTGGAAGATCCGTCTCGCCTGCTGCTGGACATCTAACCCTCTGGCTGCGTACCGTGCCGGCCCTGGCTTCGCGAGAAGCCATGCCGCGCGGTCCGCGGCCTGTAGCTTGTAGCTGATAAGGAATCTTTTATGACCCAGAAATTCGACGTAGTGGTAATTGGTGCAGGCCCTGGCGGCTATGTTGCTGCCATCAAGGCCGCACAACTTGGTCTGAAGACTGCCTGTATCGAGAAGTACACCGACGCCGAGGGCAAGCTGGCCCTGGGCGGCACCTGCCTGAACGTAGGCTGCATTCCGTCCAAGGCGCTGCTGGACAGCTCCTGGAAGTACAAGGAAGCCAAAGAGAGCTTCAACGTCCACGGTATCTCCACGGGTGAAGTGAAGATGGACGTCGCCGCGATGGTTGGCCGCAAGGCGGGCATCGTCAAGAACCTGACCGGTGGCGTTGCCACCCTGTTCAAGGCCAACGGCGTTACTTCGATCCAGGGCCACGGCAAACTGCTGGCTGGCAAGAAGGTTGAAGTCACCCAGGCTGACGGCACCACCGAAGTCATTGAAGCCGAGAATGTCATCCTCGCTTCCGGTTCGCGTCCGATCGACATTCCGCCGGCTCCGGTCGACCAGAACGTCATCGTCGACTCCACCGGCGCCCTGGAATTCCAATCGGTACCGAAGCGCCTGGGCGTGATCGGTGCTGGCGTGATCGGCCTGGAGCTGGGCTCGGTATGGGCTCGCCTGGGGGCTGAAGTCACCGTCCTGGAAGCGCTGGACACCTTCCTGATGGCTGCCGACACCGCCGTGTCGAAAGAAGCCCAGAAAACCCTGACCAAGCAAGGCCTGGACATCAAGCTGGGTGCCCGCGTCACCGGCTCGAAAGTCAACGGCAACGAAGTCGAAGTGACCTACACCAACGCCGAAGGCGAGCAGAAGATCACCTTCGACAAGCTGATCGTCGCGGTCGGCCGTCGCCCCGTGACCACTGATCTGCTGGCTTCCGACAGCGGCGTTACCATCGACGAACGTGGCTACATCTTCGTCGACGACTACTGCGCTACCAGCGTTCCTGGCGTATACGCCATCGGTGACGTGGTGCGTGGCATGATGCTGGCGCACAAGGCCTCGGAAGAGGGCATCATGGTTGTCGAGCGCATCAAGGGCCACAAGGCTCAGATGAACTACGACCTGATCCCGTCGGTCATCTACACCCACCCGGAAATTGCGTGGGTTGGCAAGACCGAACAAGCCTTGAAGGCCGAGGGTGTTGAGGTTAACGTAGGCACCTTCCCGTTCGCGGCCAGCGGCCGTGCGATGGCAGCCAACGATACCGGTGGTTTCGTCAAGGTCATCGCCGATGCCAAGACCGACCGCGTGCTGGGCGTTCACGTGATTGGCCCATCCGCTGCCGAACTGGTACAGCAGGGCGCAATCGCAATGGAATTCGGCACCAGTGCCGAGGATCTGGGCATGATGGTCTTCAGCCATCCAACCCTGTCCGAAGCGCTGCATGAAGCAGCGCTGGCAGTGAATGGCGGCGCCATTCACGTGGCCAACCGTAAGAAGCGTTAATTATAAGAAACCACGGCGGGCTGCCCGTCGTGAGTCTTGCGTGCATGACTCACCGCGGAACGTCCGCCGGACCGGACTACACGGGAAAACCCGGGGTCAATGGTCACAGGTGGTGCGGCGCCAGCAAAGGCGCAGCGCCGAAGCGCAGTACCTAACGAAGACGGTAAAAAGCATGAATCTTCACGAGTATCAGGGTAAGCAGCTGTTCGCTGAATACGGCCTGCCAGTTTCCAAGGGTTTCGCTGTCGATACCCCTGAGCAAGCGGCTGAAGCCTGCGACAAGATCGGCGGTTCGGAATGGGTCGTCAAGGCTCAGGTCCACGCGGGTGGTCGCGGTAAAGCGGGCGGCGTCAAGCTGGTTCGCAGCAAGGAAGACGCCAAGGCGTTCGCTGCGCAGTGGTTGGGCAAGAATCTGGTGACCTACCAGACTGACGCCAACGGTCAACCAGTCTCCAAGATCCTGGTCGAGTCCTGCACTGACATCGCCAAAGAGCTGTACCTGGGCGCTGTAGTGGATCGTTCGAGCCGCCGTATCGTGTTCATGGCTTCCACCGAAGGTGGCGTGGACATCGAGAAAGTCGCTCACGAAACTCCTGAGAAGATCCTCAAGGCTACCATCGACCCACTGGTTGGCGCTCAGCCGTTCCAGGGTCGTGAGCTGGCGTTCCAGCTGGGTCTGGAAGGCAAGCAAGTTCAACAGTTCGCCAAGATCTTCGTTGGCCTGGCCAAGCTGTTCAAGGACCACGATCTGGCCCTGCTGGAAGTGAACCCGCTGGTGATCAAGGCCGATGGCGACCTGCACTGCCTCGATGCCAAGATCAACATCGACGCCAACGCCATGTACCGTCAGCCTAAGCTGAAGACTTTCCACGACCCGTCGCAGGACGACGCCCGTGAAGCCCACGCTGCCAAGTTCGAACTGAACTACGTTGCCCTCGAAGGCAACATCGGCTGCATGGTCAACGGTGCCGGCCTGGCCATGGGTACCATGGACATCGTCAACCTGCACGGCGGCAAGCCAGCCAACTTCCTCGACGTGGGCGGCGGCGCGACCAAAGAACGCGTTACCGAAGCGTTCAAGATCATTCTGTCCGACAGCAATGTCGCGGCTGTTCTGGTCAACATCTTCGGTGGCATCGTTCGCTGCGACATGATTGCCGAAGGCATCATCGGTGCAGTGAAAGAAGTCGGCGTTAAAGTTCCGGTTGTCGTTCGCCTTGAAGGCAACAACGCCGAACTGGGCGCTAAAGTACTGGCAGAAAGCGGTTTGAACATCATTGCGGCAACCAGCCTGACCGACGCTGCTCAACAAGTTGTCAAAGCTGCGGAGGGCAAGTAATGAGCGTCCTGATCAATAAAGACACCAAAGTCATCTGCCAGGGCTTCACCGGCTCGCAGGGTACGTTCCACTCCGAACAAGCCATCGCCTACGGCACCAAGATGGTCGGCGGCGTTACTCCAGGCAAGGGTGGCACCACCCACCTGGGCCTGCCAGTGTTCAACACTGTGAAAGAAGCCGTAGAAGCCACCGGCGCTGACGCTTCGGTCATCTACGTTCCGGCTCCGTTCTGCAAGGACTCGATCCTGGAAGCGGCATTCGGCGGCATCAAGCTGATCGTCTGCATCACCGAAGGCATTCCTACCCTGGACATGCTGGATGCCAAGGTCAAGTGCGACGAACTGGGCGTGACCCTGATCGGCCCTAACTGCCCAGGCGTCATCACTCCGGGCGAGTGCAAGATCGGCATCATGCCAGGCCACATCCACCTGCCAGGCAAGGTCGGTATCGTTTCGCGTTCCGGCACCCTGACCTACGAAGCGGTCAAGCAGACCACCGACGCCGGCTTCGGCCAGTCGACTTGCGTGGGCATCGGTGGCGACCCGATTCCAGGCTCCAACTTCATCGACATCCTGAAGCTGTTCCAGGAAGACCCGAAGACCGAAGCGATCGTCATGATCGGTGAGATCGGCGGTTCGGCTGAAGAAGAAGCTGCGGCCTACATCAAGGCCAACGTCACCAAGCCAGTCGTTTCCTACATCGCGGGTGTTACCGCACCTGCGGGCAAGCGTATGGGCCACGCTGGCGCCATCATTTCCGGCGGCAAAGGCACTGCGGACGAGAAGTTCGCCGCGCTGCAGGACGCTGGTGTGAAGACCGTGCGTTCCCTGGCTGATATCGGCAAGGCCTTGGCCGAGCTGACCGGCTGGGAAGCCAAGAAGTAATACCTGCTACATCCCCCCACGCGCACAGAGGCCACCTTCGGGTGGCCTTTGTCGTTTTCGGGGGGGGAGCTGCACCGGCCTCTTCGCGGGCACGCCCGCTCCCACAGGAAAATCACTAGCCTTGATACTTGTGAGGTACCTGTGGGAGCGGGTTTACCCGCGAAGAGGCCGGCACAGGCAATGCGGAATTTCGATGGGTACCATAGGAATTTTGAAGCAGACGAACGTTTCAATACGGTGATAATTCCTACTGTCTCCGGTCACACAGACGACAAACATGTACGCACATCGGACAAGCAGCACTGTATCAGTGCGTTTACCGGGTAAAACGGTTAATCTACGCGTTCACTCTGTGCCCGTACCCCAAAAGGGAACGACACGCTAAACGGGTCTGGCCTATCAAGCCGGGCAGCATTTCCCCTCATCCAAAGGGAAATCCCCTCTCGAATCCCGATTTCAGCAGTGTGGTACTACCTTAAATGAAAGTTCTCAAAGGCCAGGATATCCTGGCGCTTGGCTTTATGACGTTTGCGCTTTTCGTAGGCGCTGGCAACATCATCTTCCCGCCTATCGTTGGACTGCAGTCTGGCCCGCACGTATGGATGGCGGCCCTGGGCTTCCTGGTTACCGCCGTGGGCCTGCCGGTCATCACCGTGGTCGCCCTGGCCAAGGTCGGTGGTGGTATGGACGCCCTGAGCAGTCCGATCGGCAAGTTCTTCGGTGGCCTGCTGGCGGCCGTGTGCTACCTGTCGGTCGGCCCGCTGTTCGCGACGCCGCGTACCGCGACCGTGTCGTTCGAAGTGGGCGTGGCGCCGTTGACCGGTGAAAGCCCGACAGCGTTGTTCATCTACAGCCTGGTGTACTTCGTCGTGGTACTGGCCGTGTCCATGTACCCGGGCAAGCTGCTTGACACTGTCGGCCGCTTCCTCGCGCCGCTGAAGATCATCGCCCTGGCGGTGCTGGGTATCGCTGCCTTCGCCTTGCCAGCCGGGACCATCGGTGAAGCACAGCCGGCCTATGCCGCCGCTGCGTTCTCCAAAGGCTTTTCCGATGGCTACCTGACCATGGACACCCTTGGTGCCCTGGTATTCGGTATCGTCATCGTCAACGCCATCCGCTCGCGCGGTGTCGAGTCGCCGAAGCTGATCACCCGCTATGCCATCATCGCCGGCCTGATCGCCGGTGTCGGCCTGGCCCTGGTGTACATCAGCCTGTTCCGCCTGGGTGCCGGCAGCCACGATATCGCCGCCGATGCCACCAACGGTGCCGCTGTTCTGCACGCTTATGTACAGCACACCTTCGGTTCCCTGGGCAGCGGCTTCCTTGCCGTGCTGATCGCCCTGGCGTGCCTGGTGACTGCCGTTGGCCTGACCTGCGCCTGCGCCGAATACTTCAGCCAGATTCTGCCGCTGTCGTACCGTGCACTGGTGGTGATCCTGGCAGGCTTCTCGCTGCTGATTTCCAACCTGGGCCTGACCAAGCTGATCATGTTCTCGATCCCGGTGCTGACCGCGATCTATCCGCCGTGCATCGTGGTGGTGGGCCTGAGCTTCGTGAAGGACCTGTGGAATTCGCCGACTCGCATCCTGGCTCCAGTGATGCTGGTTTCGCTGGTGTTCGGTATCGTCGACGCGATCAAGGGCAGCGACATCGCCCACGTGCTGCCAGACGTCATGGCGCACCTGCCGCTGAGTGATCAGGGCCTGGCCTGGCTGGTGCCTTCGGTCGTGACACTGATCGGCGCCGTGGCCTGCGACCGCATGCTCGGCAAGCCGCGCGAAGCGTTGGCCTGAGCAGTTGAAGCCTGAGGGCGGCACCGGCCACAAGCCGTAGGGTGCTCGCCAAAGGTGGAGACTCGAAAGCCCCGCATCTGAAAGGATGCGGGGCTTTTTCGTTTCATGTTTGTGCCTTTTACCGCTTGTAGGCGTCGAAATCCGGTCACTATTCTTTGTGCACCTGGCCTTCGGGAATTCTGCATGAACTTCATCCAAAGCAACCTCCACAACCTCCTGGCTGTCTGCTGGTTCGCCCTCTGCTGGGGCGGTTACACCCGCTATGCCATTTGGAAGGGCCGCGACACCGCGTGCCTGGCCAGCGTGCTGCACCTGTACCGGGAAGACTGGATGCGCCGTATGCTACTGCGCGACAACCGCATCGCCGACGCCAGCGTGATCGGTAACCTGGAGCGCAATGCCTCGTTCTTCGCCTCCAGTACTCTGATCATCCTCGCTGGTATTCTCACCGTGCTGGGTGCTTCGGATCGCGCGCTGTCACTGCTGGCGGACCTGCCTCTGGTGCAGCAGGCGTCCCAAGGCATGTCGGAGATCAAGCTGCTGTGCCTGGCAATGGTCTTTGTCTACGCCTTCTTCACCTTCAGCTGGTGCATGCGTCAGTACAACTTTGCTGCAGTGCTGGTGGGGTCCGCGCCTATGATCGGTGAGCGCCAGGTCAATGAACTGGAGCGCAAGGCTTTCGCTTCGCGCGCAGCACGGGTGCTGTCCCTTGCAGCCAACCAATTCAACTTTGGCCTGCGCTCTTATTACTTCGGGATGGCCATGCTTACCTGGTTCATCAGCCCCTGGCTGTTCATGGTCGTGAGTGTGGGTGTCGTGCTGATTCTGTATCGGCGGGAGTTCCATTCCGATGTATTGGACGTGATGGTGTTCACCCCCACTGAGAGTGCGATGACAGAAGTGCCCAGGGAAAGTTCCAACAGCATTAACTGAAACGTTTAACTCACTAAAAGCAGGCACAAAAAAACCCGACGATGTCGGGTTTTTTTGTTTGGGTCGATTACTGCTTGGCAGGTTCTGCAGGCGCAGTTGACGGCGCAGGAGTAGCTGGGGCGGCCTCTTCGGCGGCCTTCTGCTCGGCTTCGGCCTGATCTTTGGCAGCTTCGGCGTTTTCCTTGGCGGCGTCGTTCATCTTATCCTGAGCATCACCCATCTTTTCCTGGGCTTGTTCACGATGTTCTTGTGCGTCTTGGGCTTTGTCTTCGCTCGCTTTATCGCAAGCAGCCAGGCCCATGGCAGCAGCCAGCATCAGAGCAAAAGCAAAAGGTTTACGCATGGGGGTGTTTCCTCTTGGTGAATAAGTGAGTTGTTCCTTCGAGTTCAGTCATGCGGAATAAGTTCCACGCGTTTTAAAGATATATAACACCCCGTGCTATATAGACTTTTTACCGGTTTTATGCCGCCACTGCAGTGATCACGGAAGCAGCGTATGAACGATTCAAGCTTGCAGGCCATGGCCGAACGCTTTCTTTCAGCATTGAAACATTGCCAGTTGTTGCAGATGCGCGTGGCCCAGGCCGACAGCGACGGCATGACGTTGGTCATGCCCTGGTCGCCGGCGATCGTCGGCAACCCACAAACCGGCGCGGTGCATGGCGGGGCGTTGACCACGTTGATGGATACCACGTGTGGCATGGCCACCTTGTGCGTGCTGCCACGCTTCGAGGTGTGCCCGACGCTGGATCTGCGTATCGACTACATGCACACCGCGGTACCGGGCAAGCCGATTTACGGCCATGCCCAGTGCTATCGCGTGACCCGCGACGTCATTTTCACCCGCGGCACGGCCTATCAGGACGACCCTGGGCAGCCGATCTGCCATGCGGTAGGGACCTTCATGCGCCTGGGTCAGGAGATCAAGGGTGGCATCCGTTTCGGCAGCAGCCTGAAGGAGGGTGGGGCATGATCCCTGAAGACGTTCGCAGGCAGTTGAACGCGGCTCACGCGGTGGGTGACTACGGTCCCTTGCTGGCCTTGATCCCATACGCCGGCCTGATCGGCATCGAGTGCCAGCGCGATGGCGACGACTTGCTGTTCCGCCTGCCGGCCAGCCAGGACAACATCGGCAACCCGTTGCTGCCGGCCATCCATGGTGGCGTCATTGCCGGCTTCATGGAGCTTTCCGCGGCCCTGTACCTGCTGATCTACAGCGAGAGCGCGAGCATTCCGAAGATCATCGATTTCTCCATCGACTACCTGCGTGCCGGGCATTTTCGCGATACCTACGCCCATTGCCAGTTGTGGCGTCAGGGGCGGCGGGTGACCAATGTCGCCATCACCGCCTGGCAGGCAGACCGGCAGTCGCCGATCGCCACTGCTCGCGCACATTTCAAGATCGAACCGGAAAAGCCCTTGAAATCGTCCGGGCAGCCCCCATCTGCATGACATCCGCCGTTAAGGCAGGCCATATCGGCCGCCAGGCGCCACTGCCATCAGATCGGAGTTTTGAAGACCATGAGTGTGGAGACTCAAAAAGAAACGCTGGGCTTCCAGACCGAGGTGAAGCAACTGCTGCACCTCATGATCCATTCGCTGTACTCGAACAAGGAGATCTTCCTCCGTGAGCTGATCTCCAATGCCTCCGACGCCGCCGACAAGCTGCGCTTCGAGGCCCTGGCCAAGCCAGAGCTGCTCGAGGGCGACGCCGACCTGAAGATCCGCCTCAGCTTCGACAAGGACGCCGGTACCGTGACCCTCGAGGACAACGGCATCGGCATGAGCCGCGAAGATGTCATTGCCCACCTGGGCACCATCGCCAAGTCCGGCACCGCCGACTTCATGAAAAACCTTACCGGTGACCAGAAGAAGGATTCGCACCTGATCGGTCAGTTCGGTGTGGGCTTCTATTCGGCCTTCATCGTCGCCGACAAGGTCGACGTCTACAGCCGGCGCGCCGGCCAGCCGGCCGCCGAAGGCGTGCACTGGTCGTCCAAAGGTGAGGGCGAGTTCGAAGTCGCCACCATCGACAAGCCGCAGCGCGGTACCCGCATCGTTCTGCACCTGAAGAAGGACGAGCAGGAATTCGCCGATGGCTGGCGCCTGCGCAACGTGGTCAAGAAGTACTCCGACCACATTGCCCTGCCGATTGAGCTGCCCAAGGAGCAGGCCGAAGCCGCCGAGGGTGAAGAAAAACCTGCGCAGGAATGGGAAACCGTCAACCGCGCCAGCGCCCTGTGGACCCGTTCGCGCTCCGAGGTGAAGGACGAGGAATACCAGGAGTTCTACAAGCACATCGGTCATGACTTCGAGAACCCGCTGGCCTGGAGCCACAACAAGGTCGAAGGCAAGCTCGAATACAACTCGCTGCTGTATGTACCGGCCCGTGCACCGTTCGACCTGTACCAGCGCGAAGCACCGCGCGGCCTGAAGCTGTATGTGCAGCGCGTGTTCATCATGGACCAGGCCGAGTCGTTCCTGCCGCTGTACCTGCGTTTCATCAAGGGTGTGGTCGACTCCAATGACCTGTCGCTGAACGTATCCCGCGAAATTCTGCAGAAAGACCCGATCATCGACTCGATGAAGACCGCGCTGACCAAGCGTGTGCTGGACATGCTGGAGAAGCTGGCCAAGAACGAGCCTGAGCAGTACAAGGGCTTCTGGAAAAACTTCGGCCAGGTGCTGAAGGAAGGCCCGGCTGAAGACTTCGCCAACAAGGAAAAGATCGCTGGCCTGCTGCGCTTCGCCTCCACCCAGGACGACAGTGGCGAGCAGAGCGTTGCCTTGGCCGATTACCTGGCTCGCGCCAAGGAAGGCCAGGACAAGATCTACTACCTCACCGGCGAGTCTTACGCGCAGGTCAAGAACAGCCCGCACCTGGAAGTCTTCCGCAAGAAGGGTATAGAGGTACTGCTGCTGACCGACCGTATCGACGAGTGGCTGATGAGCTACCTCAACGAGTTCGACGGCAAGGCATTCGTCGACGTCGCCCGTGGCGACCTGGACCTGGGCAAGCTGGACTCGGAAGAGGACAAGAAGGCCCAGGAAGAAGTCGCCAAGAACAAAGAAGGCCTGGTCGAGCGTCTGAAAGGTGCATTGGGTGACAGCGTGGCCGAAGTGCGGGTGTCGCACCGCCTGACCGACTCGCCGGCGATTCTGGCCATCGGCGAACAGGACCTGGGCCTGCAGATGCGCCAGATCCTGGAAGCCAGCGGGCAGAAGGTGCCGGACTCGAAGCCGATCTTCGAATTCAACCCGACTCACCCGTTGATCGAGAAGCTGGACAACGAGCAGAGCGAAGACCGTTTCGCCGAGCTGTCGCACATCCTCTTCGATCAGGCCGCGCTGGCGGCCGGTGACAGCCTGAAGGACCCGGCGGCTTACGTTCGTCGCCTGAACAAGCTGCTGGTCGAGCTGTCTGCTTGAGTTGATGCATAGGAAAGCCCGCTTCGGCGGGCTTTTTTCATGGCGGGTTGTTTTATGAAAAAGTGCCTAAGGAGTGCTTGATGAGCAAGGTAATCGTCGAATCGCTGGTCTATCACCTGTCCGGCAAGACTTATGAGAGCCGCCTGGTCTACGAGCCGGGTGCGCTGCCAAAGCCCGGCCTGGTGATGGCGCCGAACTGGATGGGTATTGGCGAAGGCGCCGAGCGCATTGCCAAGGAAGTGGCCGAAAAGGGTTACGTGGTGCTGATTGCCGACCTGTATGGGCAGTCGGTACGCCCGTCCAATGCGGATGAGGCTGGCGCGGCGATGATGCCGCTGAAAAATGACCGGGCCGAGCTGCGCAAGCGCATGAACGAGGCGTTGTCGCAGCTGCTGGCGCAGTCCAAAGCGTTACTGGAGCCAGGCAAGGTCGCCACCTTCGGCTTCTGCTTCGGCGGTTGCTGCGCCTTGGAACTGGCCCGTACCGGTGCCGACCTGAGGGCGGCGGTGTCGTTCCACGGCACGCTTGATACGCCGAACCCGGAAGACGCCAAGCGCATCAAGGGCTCGGTGCTGGTGCTGCATGGCGCTGCCGATCCGCTGGTGCCGAAGGAGCAACTGCCGGCGTTCGAGGAGGAGATGAATGCGGCCAAGGTGGATTGGCAGTTGCTGAGCTACGGTGGTGCGGTGCATTCGTTCACTGACCCGAATGCCAATGTGCCGGGCAAGATGCAGTACGACCGCCGTACCTCTGAGCGGGCGTTCCGCTCGATGCACAACCTGCTCACCGAAGTGTTCCAGCGCTGACATTGCATGGGGCCGCAAAGCGGCCCCAATTCAGCGAGGTAACTCGATTCTCGACGTTTCCCCAGGCACCGTCGGCCAATCCCCCGCTGCCCACTTGGCCCGTGCCTGCTCGATCAACTCCACATCACTGGCCAAAAAATTCCAGTTCATCCGCCGCGGGCCATCCAGCGGCTCGCCGCCAATGAGCACCAGTTGGCACTCCTCCTCGGCATACAGCGTGACCTCTTCCCCTTCCGCCAGCACGATCAGGCTACAAGCCTCGACCTGCTCGCCGTCCATGAACAGCTCGCCGTCGAGCAGATACAGCGCCCGCTGCGCATGTTCGTCAGGAACCACCAAGGTGGTGGCCGGCTGCATCAGCACATGCGCATAAAGGGTAGGGGAGAGCACCGGCACCGGTGACTCCAGGCAGAACCCGCTGCCGGCAATCATGCAGATACGCACGCCCAGGTTGTCACTGACCGGCAAGCTCGCCGCGGGGTGGTGGCTGTAGCTCGGTTCGCCTTGTTCGAGTGCCTGGGGAGAGGCCAGCCACACCTGCAGCCCATGCAGGCGTGAGCCATGGGCCAAGGCGTCCACAGGTGTACGCTCGACATGCGCTACCCCTTTGCCGGCGGTCATCCAGCTCACATCACCAGGCAGTACGCGCTGCTCCGAGCCAAGGCTGTCCTTGTGCAGGATCGCGCCTTCGAACAGATAGGTCAGGGTGGACAGGCCGATATGCGGGTGCTGGCGGATATCCATGCCATGGCCCGGCGCATAGTCGGTCTCGAGCATATGGTCGAAAAACACGAACGGGCCGACGCTGCGACACTGGGCCGAGGGCAGCGGGCGCAGGATCGGTTGGCCCTCGACCGATTCGGCGCGTGGGCGGATGATCAGGGGGCTGCTCATGGTGGGCTCCAGGCGAGGTGGAAATGCCCCAAGCATAGCGGTTTGCCGGGCAATGCTGAACCGTTGCGCTGGCTGCCCGGTCTACCCTGTTCATGCATGGAGAAGGAGCACGCCCATGATTGCCAGAGCGCTGGCCTGCATGCTGTTGTCTGGCTGGCTATGCCAGGCGGCACAGGCTCGTGACTACCGCTACAGCGATGCCCATTTGCACTACGTGGACTTTTTCCAGGAGACCGAGGGCATGCCGGCGCTGATCAAGGCCATGGATCAGGCGGGTGTCGAGCACTCGATGATTTCTGGTATTCCGGTCGCTAAGAAATGGCACGAAGACGAGCCCAAGCGCCCGCGCTATTACGCCGGCGACGACGCTGATGCCTATTGGTATAGCGCCACCGATACCTATGTCGCTGCCGCGTTGGAAAAGCTGCCGGCCGAGCAGCGAAAACGTTTCCATCCTTTTCTGACCGGTTTCAATCCAGTGGACAAGAATGCTGTCAGCCATATCGAGCGCATGCTCGAACTTAACCCGGGGCTGTGGCAAGGGATCGGCGAGGTGTTTACCCGGCATGACGACCTGACTGCGCTGACCAGTGGCGATACACCGCGGGCCAATAACGAAGCCATGACGCGCATCTACCACCTGGCGGCCGAGCGCGACCTCCCGGTGCTCCTGCATTCCAACATCACCTCCAAGCGCGAGCGCAACCCGCTGTACCTGGCGGAGATCGAAGAGCCGCTGCGCAACCACCCGCACACGCGCTTCATCTGGGCGCATGCCGGCAGCAGCATGGAAATTCACCGGCACCAGACGCAGATGGACTTCCTGCTGCCGGTGCTGACGCGGTTGCTGGAGGATTACCCAAACCTGTATGTGGACCTGTCGTGGAGTGTGTTGCAGCCTTATCTGCTGGACGACAAGGGCGTGCCGCGCAAGGAATGGCTGGCGTTGGTCGAACAGTACCCGGAGCGGTTCATGCTGGGGTCGGATGTGGTGGGGCGGTTTGGCAGCCTGGGGGAGCAGATGCACGGGTTCAGGCCGTTTCTGGATGCCTTGCCGGAAGAAGTAGCCAATAAGGTGGCGCGGGATAACTTTCTGGCGGTGCTGCCCAAGGCTCAGCATTAGCCTGTACCGGCCTCTTCGCGGGTAAACCCGCTCCCACAGGGGCCCCGCAGGTTCCGAAGTCTGTGCAGTACCTCCCACAGGGACCCCATAGGTTCCGAAGTCTGTGCAGTACCTCCCACAGGGACCCCGCAGGTTTCGAAGTCTGTGCA
>NZ_QLTL01000029.1:0-52616 GCF_003269045.1 Pseudomonas sp. URMO17WK12:I7
TTAACAGTGGCCTTTTCTCGAATCTGGTTGCGGGAGCCGGATTTGAACCGACGACCTTCGGGTTATGAGCCCGACGAGCTACCAGGCTGCTCCATCCCGCGCCTGTGAGATCGAATTCTACGGGTTTTCTTGCCCATGTCAAGCGATATCGTGAAAAACCCTTTTTCGTTCAATCTCTTAGCGTTAACGTCCGGCTGCGGGTCAGGCGTGGTGCGGCTTTCAAGCCGATTATCGAAGCAGGCTGTCTCAGTGCCAGCAGCATGCGCTAATATCTGTATGAATTTACAGTGGTGGCCGTCATCAATGCCCTTGCGCAAGATCATCCATATCGACTGCGATTGCTTTTACGCCGCTATCGAAATGCGTGACGACCCGCGCCTGGCCGGTCGCCCCATGGCAGTGGGTGGCTCTCCTGACCGTCGCGGGGTAATCGCCACCTGCAATTATGAGGCGCGTGCCTACGGCGTGCGTTCAGCCATGTCGTCCCGGCATGCCCTCAAGCTTTGCCCCGACCTTGAAATCGTCAAGCCGCGCTTCGAAGCCTATCAGGAAGCTTCGCGCGAGATTCATGCCATTTTTCGTGACTACACCGACTTGATCGAGCCGTTGTCACTGGATGAAGCGTATCTGGATGTCAGTGACAGCCAGTGGTATGCGGGAAGCGCTACACGAATTGCTGAAGACATTCGCCGTCGGGTCGCCCGTGCCTTGCATATCACCGTGTCCGCAGGGGTGGCGCCAAACAAGTTTTTGGCCAAGATCGCCAGCGACTGGCGCAAACCCAATGGCATATTCGTGATTACCCCGGACCAGGTAGAGACCTTCGTGGCTGCCTTGCCGGTGGCCAAGCTGCATGGTGTGGGCAAGGTGACCGCCGACAAGTTGAACCGCCTGGGTATCGATACCTGTCTTGACTTGCGAGAGTGGTCGCGGCTGGCATTGGCGCGCGAATTCGGCAGTTTTGGCGAGCGACTGTGGGGGTTGGCGCGTGGCATTGATGAGCGTGCCGTTCACAACGATAGCCGCAGGCAGTCGGTCAGCGTCGAAAATACATACGACAACGACCTGCCGGATCTGGCCAGTTGCCTCGAACGTTTACCTGAGCTGCTCGACAGCCTTAATGAGCGAATTGCCCGAATAGACAGCAGTTACCGCCCGGACAAGCCGTTCGTCAAGGTCAAGTTCCATGACTTCAGCCAGACGACCATGGAGCAGGCGGGGGCGGGCAGGGACCTGGAAAGCTACCGCCAGTTGCTGCGTCAGGCGTTCGCTCGTGGTGGCAAACCGGTGCGCTTGTTGGGGGTGGGGGTAAGGTTGCGGGACCTGCGCGGGGCGCATGAGCAGCTGGAGTTGTTCCCAGCCAAATGAAAGGGGCTGCAAAGCAGCCCTTCTATATAGTTACTGCACGCCTGGGTCAGCGACCAACCGGCCAGTGGCCTTGGTCAGTGCCGTCAGGAATTCCTGCTGCAGTTCCGGATCGTTGCGTGTCAGCTCGATCAGGCTCTGCTCCATCTCGCTGGCTTCCTCTTCCAGGCCCAGCTCGGACAAGCGCTTGACCCGGTGTACCCATTGGCCGACATCGTCATCCTCGAGGTCATCGAAGATCAGCTCATGGGCTTCACGCAGCTTGTTGCGCAAGTTTGCGCTGACCAACAGGCTGGCATCGCCGCGCACGCCGTTGTCCTCGTCGACCACTTGCATGTGCAGGGTGCCGACGTGATTCAGGTGCTGTTCCGAGAACGGGCTGTCCAGCAGGTTCAGGCGCAACACGCCGTTCCTGTCGGTGGTCAGCTCGTGGGTCATCTTGCCAGCCTTGACTTCGACGAGGCGCTCGCTCCAGGGCACGCTGGTGAACTCTTCGCGCTTGTCCTTCTGAACTTCGCTGATGCCCGCCAGGTTCTGCTGAGCGCGCCCGTTGGACGGCGTGTTCATGAACGGATTGAGGCCATCCACGCCATAGCTGAGCCAGTCGTGGGTCATGCTCTGCGGCAGGTTGCCGAGGGCGAACACGTTGACCACGTTGGCCCCTATCCCGGCCACCACAGCTACCGCACCCAGCGGGATCTCGTAGATCTCCCGCCAAGGCTGGTACGGGGTGTAGCGGTCGTAGCGACGGGTGACCTCGTAATCGGTCACCTCGAAACGCTTCTGTTCATGGATGCGCACACGCCGTTGCGGAAGCTCCATCACCTTCGGCTCGCCGACATCGATCTGCAGGGTGTGCTCGAGCAGCTTGCGCTCGACGCGCTCCTCATGGTCGCTGCGCTGGGACATCTGGTTGGCGCAACCGCTGACGAGCAGGGTGCCGCACAGTGCGGCGCCCCCCAGGGTAAAGGTACTTCGCTTGGACATGATTACTCGTGCATTGATTATCAGCGGCGAACGCGGGCCTGCAGGAAGGACAGCACTTCATTGAGCGGCAGCGGTTGGGCGTCCTGCTCGGTGCGGTGCTTGTACTCCAGGTTGCCGTCGGCCAGGCCGCGGTCGCTGACGACGATGCGGTGTGGAATGCCGATCAGCTCCATGTCGGCGAACTTGATGCCGGGGCTGGTCTTTTTGTCGCGGTCGTCCAGCAGCACCTCGTAGCCGGCTGCGGTCAGTTCGGCGTACAGCTTGTCGGTTGCCTCGCGGACCACGTCGGTTTCGTAACGCAGTGGTACCAGGGCAATCTGGAACGGTGCCAGGGCGTCGTTCCAGATGATGCCTTTGTCATCGTAGCTCTGCTCGATGGCGGCGGCGACCACGCGGGACACGCCAATGCCGTAGCAGCCCATGGACAGGGTTACCGGCTTGCCGTTCTCGCCCAGTACCTGGCATTTGAGTGCTTCGCTGTACTTGGTGCCGAGCTGGAAGATGTGGCCAACTTCGATGCCGCGCTTGATCACCAAGGTGCCCTTGCCGTCCGGGCTTGGGTCGCCTTCGACGACATTGCGCAGGTCGGCAACCTGTGGAACCGGCAGGTCACGCTCCCAGTTCACGCCAAAGTAGTGCTTGTCGTCGATGTTGGCGCCGATGCCGAAGTCGCTCATCAGGGCGACCGAGCGGTCAATCACGATTTCCAGCGGCAGGTTCAGCGGGCCGAGCGAGCCGGCGCCGGCACCAATGGCCTCGCGCAGTTCGGCATCGGTGGCCATGACCAGCGGGTCGGCAACCTGTTCCAGCTTGGCGGCCTTGATTTCGTTGAGCTCGTGGTCGCCGCGGACGATCAGGGCGACCAGCTTGCCCTCTTCGGAGCCGCGCACGATCAGGGTCTTGACGGTCTTTTCGATCGCCAGGCCGTGGTTTTCCACCAGCTGGGCGATGGTCTTGGCTTGCGGGGTGTCGACCAGGCGCAGTTCCTCGGTAGGAGCAGGGCGCACGGTTTCACGCGGGACGGCTTCGGCCTTCTCGATGTTGGCGGCGTAATCGGAGCTGTCGCTGAAGATCACGTCGTCTTCGCCCGACTCGGCGAGGACGTGGAATTCGTGGGAGTAGCTGCCACCGATGGAGCCGGTGTCGGCCTGCACAGGGCGGAAGTCCAGGCCCAGGCGGGTGAAGACGTTGGTGTACGCCTGGTGCATGCGGTCGTAGGTTTCCTGCAGGGAAGCCTGGTCGGCATGGAAGGAGTAGGCGTCCTTCATGATGAATTCGCGGCCGCGCATCAGGCCGAAGCGTGGGCGAATCTCGTCACGGAATTTGGTCTGGATCTGGTACATGTTGAGTGGCAGCTGCTTATAGCTGGACAGCTCGTTGCGGGCCAGATCGGTGATCACTTCTTCGTGGGTCGGGCCGACGCAGAAGTCGCGCTGGTGGCGGTCTTTCAGGCGCAGCAGCTCGGGACCGTATTGTTCCCAGCGGCCGGATTCCTGCCACAGCTCGGCAGGCTGGATGCTTGGCATCAGCACTTCCAGGGCGCCGGCGGCGTTCATTTCCTCGCGCACAACGTTCTCGACCTTGCGCATCACCCGCAGGCCCATCGGCAGCCAGGTGTACAGGCCAGAGGCCAGTTTGCGGATCATGCCGGCACGCAGCATGAGCTGATGGCTGATGACCACTGCGTCGGCAGGGGTTTCTTTCTGGGTGGCGAGCAAATATTGACTGGTGCGCATGGTTAGCCGTGTCGATTGCCTAAGACGTTGAAATAGCCCCGCATTGTACGGGGGCGAAACGAAGGCGTACAGAATGCCCCAGGGCGTGGCAGTTGTCAGCCAAGAAAAAGCCCGGCGAGTGTGCCGGGCTTTTTCAGGTGCGGGGCACTATAAGCCAGGCTTACAGGATGCTCAGCGGGTACTCGACGATCAGGCGCAGTTCGTCCAGCGATGGGGAGCCGTAGTAGACGCCATCGGCGGAGCGGTAGGTGGCCTGACGGACGCGGAAGCTCAGGTCCTTGGCAGGGCCTTCCTGCAGCACGTACTTGATGTCCACGTCGCGTTCCCATTCCTTGCCATTGTCGGTGCCCGCGACATTGGCGCCGGTACCGCGTACATAGCGGGTCATGAAGGTCAGGCCCGGGATACCGAATTCTGCGAAGTTCAGGTCGTAGCGAGCCTGCCAGGATTTCTCGTCTTCGGCGTTGAAGTCGGAACGGGCAACGGAGTTGGCCAGGAAGATGGTACCGCCACCATCGACACCGTAGCCATAGTCGCCGTCGCCGGTGACTTTCTGATAGGCCAGGGTAAAGGTGTGAGCGCCGATGTTGTACGCACCGGACAGGCTGAACGCGCGGTTGTCCAGTTTGTCGCCATCGAATGCCTTGTAATCGGCCGAGCCTTCACTCTTGGTGTCATAGATGTTGAAGTCGAACACCAGGCCTTGCTTGTCGGAAAGCGGTACCGCCCAGTTCACGTTGGCGTAGTACTTGCGCCAGTAGTCTTCGACCTTCGAGTAGTACAGGCTGGTGGACAGGTTATCGGTGAAGGCGTAGGTGCCACCGACAACGTCGGCCTGTTTCAGGTGCAGGCTGTCGTGGTTGGTCTCGGCCTGGGCGTCCAGCGAGGTGAAGTGACCCGCGTTCAGGGTCAGCCCCTTGATTTCGTTGCTGGTGATCAGGGCGCCTTGGGTCATCTCAGGGAGCAGGCGGCTGTCGTCGGTAGCGAATACAGGCAGGGCAGTGAACTGGTCGCCCACTTTCAGCACGGTATCGGAAATGCGCAGTTTGACCGCGCCGCCGCCCTTGGAGTAGTCATCTTGCGAGCGATCGTCGGAGCCTTTAGGGAACAGGCCAGTACCGGCGCGGCCTTTGCCGCTGTCCAGTTTCAGGCCGAGCATGCCGATGGCGTCGACGCCGAAGCCCACGGTGCCTTGGGTGAAGCCGGATTCATAAGTGCCGAGGAAACCGAGGCCGGTTTCTTCAGCGCGGCTCTGACGAAAGCCGGTAACAGGGTCGCGCTCGTTGTTACGGAAGTCACGGCTGAAGTACAGCATGCGAGTCTTGACGTTCAGCTTGCTGTCTTCGAGGAAACCCTTGGAATCGTCCTGGGACGAAGCCACTGCCATCTGAGAGGTCCCTGCCGCAACGGCCAGGGCGATCATGCTCCACTTCATCACGCGCATCGTGATTTGCTCCTTTGGTTTTTAGGAAGAGTACCGCTGCGCCCAAGTCTTTTAGTTATATGGGGCAGCTCTTTCTTGTTATGTCGGCGGAAATGTATAGCACGCTGACTGTTGTTGGCGATATGTCAAAAATCTTCCTTTCGGGAACTTTATAGTCATGTCGCTTTTAGGTATTTCCATGTCGCAAATCACGCCCCGGTTAATCGGGCCGTACAACGCCAGCGCTGTTCCATTACCGTAACGATTCTGTAAGTACAGATTCCGGCTAGGGAAACTCCCTGGTGTATCCAATCTCGCTGTTGTTATTTGTCGCGTCGCCTGGTCTATGCAGGTGTCGTGCCGACTTGGCGTGAAGAGAATGCAACAAGCGTGCTCAAAATTAACAACGGTTCATGAAATTTTCACAAACCCTGCTGGCGAGGGTCGAAAAGTGCCGAAAACACGGGCTGTGAGTTGTCTGATGGTGTGCCAGATTGAATGTGCACGCTAAAAGAAAAAGCTGCCATAAAAGTCAATGTGTTACCGGCAACTGTTGATCCTCAGTCATTGATGTGGGTAGAAGCGTATTGCTGCACACTTTTGTGGCCTCATTTTGGTGCGAAAAGTAGCGCTGTGTTACCGGCGTTGTGCAAGTCGTGGTGATTCATGAACTTAAAGCGTGCAGCCCTGTGCCTGGCGCATGTCGGCTGGGGCGAAGCAGGGTATCCTTGGCCAATAGTTTTATTGCTGGAGATTGATTGTGTTTGATATGGATTCGCGTTTACAGCAGGACTCTATGGTCCTTGGCGACTTCCCACTGTGCCGTCTGTTGCTCAGCAAGGATGCCAACTACCCATGGTTCATCCTGGTGCCCAGGCGCGCAGGCGTGAGTGAGTTGTTCGACCTGAGTCAGGAAGATCAGGCGCAGCTGTGGAAAGAAACCACCTACCTGGCCGAAACGCTCAAGCATGAGTTTGCAGCTGACAAGATGAACGTTGCCACGCTGGGTAACGTGGTCAGCCAACTGCACATGCACGTGATCGTTCGCCGCCACGGCGATGCAGCCTGGCCAGCGCCGGTCTGGGGGAGGGTGCCGGCAGTCGGGTACACACCCGAGCAGGTGGATGCCATGCGTCAGCGCCTGCGTGCACTCCTTGCTCTCGATTACCAGGAGGTCTGACATGTCGCTGGAGTCGCGCATTATTGAACTGGAAACCCGTCAGGCGTTCCAGGACGACACGATCCAGGCGCTGAATGATGTGGTGGTCGAGCAGGGGCGGGTCATCGAGCGCTTGCAGCTACAAATGGCCGAGCTGATCAAGCGTCATGAAGAAATGGTCGGGCAATACGGCAGTGAAGGGGAAGAGGCGCCGCCGCCGCACTACTGAGGGTGGCAGCCCTGGGGTTGCCCCAGGGCTGTGCAGGGTCAGCGGCGGTTGACCGCGACCACGTCTTCGGCCTGCAGGCCTTTGTCGCGATGCATGACCGAAAACTCCACGCGCTGGCCTTCGACCAGAATGCGGTGGCCCTCGCCGCGGATGGCCCGGAAGTGGACAAAGATGTCGTCACCCGAATCGCGGGAAATGAAACCGAAGCCCTTGGAGGTGTTGAACCACTTCACCGTGCCGGTATCCCGCTTGCCGGCCTCCAGCGGTGCGCCTTGGCTGGCGCGCGCTTTCTTGCTGCTACGGGCGAAGCCCGCCACCAGGTGCAGGACGACGGCCAGTGCGGCGCAGACCAGCGCCGCCAGGTTGCCCATTTCCGGGCGTGCCAGCAGGGTCAAGGTCTGCAGGACCACGGCCACCACCAGCAGGGCACAGGCCAGGTATTGCAGCTGTTGCCGCGCACCGCGGTAATACAGCGGCACGACCGGGGCCAGCAGGAGGTTGAGCAGGCCGAGCAGGGCCAGGTAGACCGCGTCGGATTGCTGCAGGAAGGGTGTTGCGTCGGGTTTTAGGCTGGGCATGAGCGATAGCAGCAAAGCCGCAACGCCCGTCACCAGATGGACGATCTTGAACATGGGTTGGCTCACAGTTGATAAGGCCGATCACAGGAAGAGCTGGCGGCACGGTGCGCATGAGGTATAAAGCGCGAACACGTGGTGGGCCAGCCTATGCACCCGGCAATGACAGTCCGCACGGGTGGCACCCTGCCTATTTAACAGCAAAGGCGGGGGCATCTCAAACCGCAGGCGGCAGGTACCGATGGCTTGCCCTGTGTCATGGGCGCGTTGCACGAAGTATTGATACAGTGTGTCGGGCCGCTTGATCATCAAGCCTTATGGAAAGGGGAATTTCATGGCAATCGATATCGGTATCAGTGAAGAAGATCGCAAGTCCATCGTCGAAGGGCTTTCCCGCCTGTTGTCGGATACCTACGTGCTGTATCTGAAAACCCATAACTTTCACTGGAACGTCACCGGTCCGTCGTTCCGTACCCTGCACCTGATGTTCGAAGAGCAGTACAACGAACTGGCGCTGGCGGTCGACTCGATCGCCGAACGGATTCGCGCGCTGGGCTTCCCGGCACCAGGCTCTTATGCTTTTTATGCGCGACACTCCTCGATCAAGGAGGAGGAGGGCGTGCCGCATGCAGACGAAATGATCCGCCAGCTGGTCCAGGGGCAGGAAGCAGTGGTGCGTACTGCCCGCAGCATTTTCCCTGTAGTGGACAAAGTCAGCGATGAGCCGACCGCTGATCTGCTGACCCAGCGCATGCAGGTGCATGAAAAGACCGCCTGGATGCTGCGGGTTCTGCTTGACGGTAAATGATCGGTTAATCGTGTAGGACTTGTGCGAGGGCCCGGCTGAATCCATTTCAGTCGGGCCTTTTCGTTTCTGCGGGAAGGTTTTGCCGCTGCTTCGAACGCTTCGCTCAGCGCTTCATTGGGCCCCAGTTGATTGAGCTGAGGAAGTGGCGCGATGCAAGCGACCAAGTGTGCGATAGGAACGGGGCGTTGGCCCGGCAAGCAGTGCGTCGACCCGTTCAAGGCCGATTTCGACATGTTGCAGACTCAGCCCGTGTCGCGCTCGGTGCGGTTGAATGGTTTTTCCACCTGTCTACGCCTGGAGGCAGTGTATTGGGGTATCCTCGAGAAGATTGCCGCAGCGAACCAGTGCTCGATCAGTGCCGTGCTGTCTTATGTCGACCGCGAAGTGCACCTGCGTCAGGGTGGGGTGCGCAACTTCAGCGGGCTGATCCGGGTGATCTGTGTCGCCTGGCTGCTCGATCCGCCGAGTGCACGCTGATCGCCCGGCGGGCTGCGCAGTGTCGGTTAACCATATATAATCCCGCTTTTTGCTGCCCCGGCAGCCAGCGTTGTGGTTGACGAGAGACGTTCATGCCCCTTTATGACTATCAATGTGCTTCCTGCGATCACCGGATGGAGGCGCTGCAGAAGATCAGCGCCGCGCCGCTGACCGACTGCCCGGCCTGTCAGGCGCCGGCATTGAAGAAACTGCTGTCGGTCCCCGGTTTTCGCCTGAGTGGCAATGGCTGGTACGAAACCGACTTCAAGACCGGGGCGAAAAAGAACCTGGCAGGCGGCGACAAGGCCGACTGAGTTGAATTGCAGTAGCCGGGTCTTGCAGTATTAGCCCTCCGGGCGGCCAAGGCCTCCAACGAATACACGAATCACGAGAAGCGAAACCACCATCATGATGCGCAGCCATTATTGCGGCCAACTGAACGAGAGCCTGGACGGCCAGGAAGTCACCCTTTGCGGCTGGGTCCATCGTCGCCGCGACCACGGCGGGGTGATCTTCCTCGACATCCGTGACCGCGAAGGCATGGCCCAGGTCGTGTTCGACCCGGATCGCGCCGAAACCTTCGCCGCCGCCGACCGCGTGCGCAGCGAGTATGTCGTGCAGATCACCGGCAAGGTGCGCAAGCGCCCGGACGGCGCGGTTAACGCCAACATGGCGTCCGGTGCCATCGAGATCCTCGGCTATCAGCTGAACGTGCTCAACGAAGCGGAAACCCCACCGTTCCCGCTGAACGAATACTCCGATGTCGGCGAGGAGACCCGCCTGCGTTACCGCTTCATCGACCTGCGTCGCCCGGAAATGGCCGACAAGCTGCGCCTGCGTTCGCGCATCACCAGCAGCATCCGTCGCTTCCTCGATGAAAACGGCTTCCTCGACGTCGAAACTCCGATCCTCACCCGTGCCACCCCTGAAGGCGCGCGTGACTACCTGGTGCCGAGCCGTACCCACGCGGGCAGCTTCTTTGCCCTGCCGCAGTCGCCTCAGCTGTTCAAGCAGCTGCTGATGGTTGCCGGTTTCGACCGCTACTACCAGATCGCCAAGTGCTTCCGTGACGAAGACCTGCGTGCTGACCGCCAGCCGGAATTCACCCAGATCGACATCGAGACCAGCTTCCTCGACGAAGCCGAGATCATGGGCCTCACCGAGAGCATGATCCGCAAGCTGTTCAAGGAAGTGCTGGACCTGGAATTCGGCGAATTCCCGCACATGACCTTCGAAGAGGCCATGCGCCGCTACGGTTCCGACAAGCCTGACCTGCGTATCCCGCTCGAACTGGTCGACGTTGCCGACCAGCTGAAAGACGTAGACTTCAAGGTCTTTGCCGGCCCGGCCAACGATCCGAAGTGCCGCGTCACCGCCCTGCGCCTGCCAGGCGGTGCCAGCATGCCGCGCAGCAAGATCGACGAGTACACCAAGTTCGTCGGCATCTACGGTGCCAAGGGCCTGGCCTACATCAAGGTCAACGAGCGCGCCAAAGGCGTCGAGGGCCTGCAGTCGCCGATCGTCAAGAACATCCCTGAAGCCAACCTCAACAACATCCTCGATCGCGTTGGCGCTGTCGATGGTGACATCGTGTTCTTCGGTGCCGACAAGTTCAAGGTCGTCAGCGAAGCCCTGGGCGCGCTGCGTATCCGCCTGGGCCACGATTTCGAGCTGCTGACCTGCGAGTGGGCGCCGATGTGGGTTGTCGACTTCCCGATGTTCGAAGAGAACGAAGACGGCAGCTTCACCGCGCTGCACCACCCGTTCACCGCGCCGAAGTGCACTCCGGAAGAGCTCGAGGCCAACCCGGCCACCGCGCTGTCCCGTGCCTACGACATGGTCCTGAACGGTACCGAGCTGGGTGGCGGTTCGATCCGTATCCACCGCAAGGAAATGCAGCAAGCGGTATTCCGCCTGCTGGGCATCGAGGCAGAGGAACAGGAAGAGAAGTTCGGCTTCCTGCTCGACGCGCTGAAGTTCGGTGCGCCGCCTCACGGTGGCCTGGCCTTCGGCCTGGACCGCCTGGTCATGCTGATGACCGGCGCCCAATCGATCCGTGAAGTGATCGCCTTCCCGAAAACCCAGAGCGCAGCGTGCGTCATGACCCAGGCCCCTGGTATGGTCGACGCCAAGGCCCTGCGCGAGCTGCACATTCGTCTGCGCGAGCAGACCAAGGTCGAGTAATCGGCCCCGGGCGCATCCCGGCGGGTGCGCCCCGGCGCTTCGGCGCAGTATTTCCACGTTCCGCCCTTCGGGGCGGAACCTGTTTCTGTTTCAAGGATTCGGAGTCGTTATGGCTGGTCATTCCAAGTGGGCGAACATCAAGCACCGCAAAGAGCGCCAGGATGCCAAGAGAGGCAAGATCTTCACCAAGTGGATCCGCGAGCTGACCGTTGCCGCCAAGCAAGGTGGTGCCGACCCAGGCTCCAACCCGCGCCTGCGTTTGGCGCTGGACAAGGCCCTGGGCGCCAACATGAGCCGCGACATCATCGATCGCGCCGTGGCCCGTGGTGCTGGCACCAACGAAAGCGACAACGTCGAAGAGCTCAGCTACGAAGGTTACGGCCCGGGTGGCGTGGCGATCATGGTCGAGGCCATGACCGACAACCGTAACCGCACCGCTGCCGCCGTGCGCCATGCCTTTACCAAGTGTGGCGGCAACCTTGGCACCGACGGCTCGGTGGCCTATCTGTTCGAGCGCAAGGGGCAGATCAGCTTCGCCCCGGGCATCGACGAAGATGCCTTGATGGAAGCCGCGATGGAGGCCGATGCCGACGACGTGGTGGCCAACGACGATGGCTCATTCGAGGTGTTCACCTCGTTCAACAGTTTCTACGCCGTGCGTAACGCGCTGGAAGAGGCGGGCTTCAAGGCCGCCGATGCAGAGATCGTCATGCAGCCGACCACCAGTGCCGAGCTGGATCAGGAGGGCGCCGAGAAGGTGCTCAAGCTGATCGATATGCTCGAAGACCTGGACGACGTGCAGAACGTCTACTCCAATGCACAGATCTCCGACGAGATCATGGAAAAACTCGGCTAAGATTTTGCGCTTGGCTTACAGGGCTTTTTCGCGGGCAAGCCCGCTCTCACAGGTATTGCACCCGGTTCAAATGCGGTGCGATTTCTGTGAGAGCGGGCTTGCCCGTGAGTAGGCCGGTACATTTTGAACTCGCAGGCGCTATGACTCTGATTCTTGGTATCGACCCCGGCTCGCGCATCACCGGCTACGGTGTGGTTCGCCAGACCGCCCGTGGTTGCGAGTACGTGGCGTCGGGCTGTATCCGCACCGGCAGCGGTGAGTTGCCCGAGCGGTTGCAGATCGTCTTTCGCGGTGTCAGTGAAATCATCGCCCAGCACGGTCCAGTGACCATGGGCATCGAGCGGGTGTTCATGGCGCGCAACGCCGACTCTGCGCTCAAACTCGGCCAGGCTCGCGGCGCAGCCATCGTTGCCGCAGCAGAAGCCGGCCTGGAAATCGCAGAGTACAGTGCCAGTCAGGTCAAGCAGGCAGTCGCCGGTAGCGGTGGGGCGAACAAGGAGCAGGTGATGCTGATGGTCATGCATTTGCTCAAGTTGACCCAGAAGCCACAGATCGACGCCTCCGACGCCCTGGCCATCGCCATGTGCCATGCCCATACCCGCTCCAGCCTGGTGCCCCACGGCCTGGCCACGGCGCGCCGACGCGGCGGGCGCTTGCGTCTGTAAGCGCTTCATGAGCTGATACATATTTTGTTCGGGTGAAACGTTCACCTGGCGCATTTGCTGATAGGGTTGAGCGGTCTTCGACCGGCTCCCCGAGAGGAAGGATCGGAACGTGATTGGACGTTTGCGCGGCACCCTGGCGGAAAAACAGCCGCCACACCTGATTATCGACGTCAACGGCGTGGGCTATGAGCTGGAAGTGCCGATGACGACCCTGTATCGCCTGCCCAAGGTCGGCGAGCCGGTTACCGTGCACACCCACCTGGTGGTGCGCGAAGACGCTCACTTGCTCTACGGCTTTGCCGAGAAGCGCGAGCGCGAACTGTTTCGCGAGCTGATCCGCCTTAATGGCGTGGGTCCGAAGCTGGCGCTGGCGCTGATGTCCGGCCTGGAAGTGGACGAGCTGGTGCGCTGCGTGCAGGCCCAGGACGCTTCGGTTCTGGTGCGCGTGCCCGGGGTCGGCAAGAAAACCGCCGAGCGCCTGCTGGTCGAGCTCAAGGACCGCTTCAAGGCCTGGGAAACCTCCCCAGCCATGTTCACCCTGGTCTCCGATGGCCCGCTGCCGGTGGCCAGCGAGTCCTCCGCCGAGGCCGACGCAGTCAGTGCTCTGGTGTCCCTGGGCTACAAGCCGCAGGAAGCGAGCAAGGCCATTGCCGCAATCAAGGACAAGGCCGGCCTGAGCAGTGAAGAGCTCATTCGTCGCAGCCTTAAAGGGATGATTACCAAGTGATCGAAGCCGACCGCCTGATCGCCGCCAGTGGCCGCGACCGTGAAGAAGTCCAGGACCGTGCGATCCGCCCGTTGCGCCTGGACGAATACATCGGCCAGCCGGTGGTACGCGAGCAGATGGCGTTGTTCATCCAGGCGGCGCGGGGGCGTGGCGAGTCGCTCGACCACACGCTGATTTTCGGCCCGCCCGGGCTGGGCAAGACCACCCTGGCCAATATCATCGCCCACGAAATGGGCGTGTCGGTAAAAAGCACCTCGGGGCCGATCCTCGAACGGCCGGGCGACCTGGCAGCGATGCTGACCAATCTCGAGCCGCACGATGTACTGTTCATCGATGAAATTCACCGCCTGTCCCCGGTGGTCGAGGAAGTGCTGTATCCGGCGATGGAGGACTTTCAGCTCGACATCATGATCGGCGAAGGCCCCGCGGCCCGTTCGATCAAGCTCGACTTGCCGCCGTTCACACTGGTTGGCGCCACTACTCGCGCCGGCATGCTCACCAACCCGTTGCGTGACCGCTTCGGTATCGTCCAGCGCCTGGAGTTCTACAGCGACAAGGACCTGGCAACCATCGTCAGTCGTTCGGCCAACATCCTTGGCCTGGCCATCGAGGACCACGGCGCCTACGAGATCGCCCGTCGCGCCCGCGGCACGCCACGTATCGCCAACCGCCTGCTGCGGCGGGTGCGCGACTACGCCGAAGTGCGCGGCAAGGGCCAGATTACCAAGGCCGTGGCCGACATGGCGCTGAATCTGCTGGACGTCGATGAGCGCGGCTTCGACCATTCCGACCGTCGCCTGCTGCTGACCATGATCGAGAAGTTCGACGGTGGCCCGGTGGGGGTGGACAACCTGGCTGCGGCCATCAGCGAGGAGCGGCACACCATCGAGGATGTGCTTGAGCCCTACCTGATCCAGCAGGGTTACATCATGCGCACGCCGCGTGGCCGTGTGGTTACCCGGCACGCCTATCTGCACTTTGGCCTGAACGTGCCTGGCAGCCTGGGCGGCGCGGGTGAATTTTCCGAGCCAGGCGATGAATGACAGATCAAAGCCGGCTTTTCGTGGTCCTACCGCTGGCATGCCCATGGTGCGCTGGCAATACGACATTAATGAAGAAAAAACAGTTGCCGCAGCGGATTGGCAAGCTGAGGAGTAAGCACTAGAGTATGCGCGCGCTAAAAGGCCTGGAACCGTTCGCACACCGTTGTCGTGTCTATTACGAGGATACCGATGCCGGTGGCGTGGTGTATTACGTCAATTACCTGAAATTCATGGAGCGCGCGCGCACCGAGCGCCTGCGGCATCTGGGTTTTTCCCAGGCGCAACTGGCCGAGGACAATCTGCTGTTCGTGGTTCATTCCAGTGAAGCCCGCTATCACGCGCCGGCACGTCTGGACGACGAGCTGAGGGTCACCGCGCAAGTACTTGAACTCAATCGCGCCAGCCTGCGCTTCGTGCAGCAGGTCTGGCGGGAAAAAGATGAAACGCTGCTCTGTGAGGGGCAGTTCCTGGTGGCCGCCGTGCGCGCCGACACTTTCAAACCCCGAGCCATACCCCCGGAACTGCGCGATGCCTTTGCGGCGGACGGCTCGGGTAATCAATCGAACGCAGGAGAATAAGCGTGGAAGCTAACGTCGTCGACCATACCTCCATGTGGAGTCTGGTCAGCAATGCCAGCGTGGTGGTGCAGCTGGTAATGCTGACCCTGGTGGCCGCCTCGGTCACCTCATGGATCATGATCTTCCAGCGCAGCACCATGCTGCGCGCCGGTCGTCGTGCGCTGGATGCCTTCGAGGAGCGCTTCTGGTCGGGTATCGACCTGTCCAAGCTGTATCGTCAGGCAGGCAGCAACCCGGACCCGGATTCCGGTGTGGAGCAGGTTTTCCGCGCCGGCTTCAAAGAGTTTTCGCGCCTGCGCCAGCAGCCGGGTGTGGACCCGGACGCGGTCATGGAAGGTGTGGCGCGAGCCATGCGCGTTGCCATCTCGCGTGAAGAGGAAAAACTCGAGCAGAGCCTGCCGTTCCTTGCCACTGTCGGTTCGACCAGCCCGTACATCGGCCTGTTCGGTACCGTATGGGGCATCATGAACTCGTTCCGCGGCCTGGCCAGCGCACAGCAGGCCACCCTGGCCACTGTTGCCCCCGGTATCGCCGAGGCGCTGGTGGCCACCGCCATCGGCCTGTTCGCGGCCATTCCTGCCGTTATTGCCTACAACCGCTTTGCTGCACGCAGCGAAGTGCTGATCGGCCGTTACTACACCTTCGCCGACGAGTTCCAGGCGATCCTGCACCGCAAAGTGCACACCAGCGAAGAGTAATCAGGTAGAAGCCCATGGCCCGAGTTCGCCACAAACGCAAGCCCGTCGCCGAGATGAACGTGGTGCCCTACATCGACGTGATGCTGGTGCTGCTGGTCATCTTCATGGTGACGGCGCCCATGCTCAACCAGGGCGTGAAGGTCGACCTGCCCAAGGTTTCCAGCGAAGCCTTGCCGCAGGACAACAACGTCCAGATCCTCACCATCTCCATCAAGGCCGACAAGACCTACTACTGGAACCTCGGTAGCGAAGTCGACACCGACAAGCAGATGGACAAGGCCATGACCTTGCCGGACATGACCAGCGCAGTGACCAAGATCATTGCCGCCGGTCGCGACCAGGGCAAGCAGACCCAGGTCTTCATTCGTGGCGACAAGGCTGTCGACTACGGCGCCGTCATGGGCGCCATGGGCGGGTTGCAGAAGGCCGGTGTCGGTAACGTTGGCCTGATTACCGAGGCGCCCTGATGCAACAGCGAGAGCCATCCGCCTCGGAAAGCTACTTCTGGCCCAGTGTCTGGGCCATCGGCCTGCATGTGCTGGTGTTCGCCTTGCTGTTCGTCAGCTTTGCCATGACGCCTGAACTGCGGCCTTCCAAGCCGATCGTTCAGGCTACGCTGTATCAGCTCAAGTCGAAGAGCCAGGCGACCACCCAGACCAATCAGAAGATTGCCGGGGAAGCGAAGAAAACCGCCTCGCGTCAGACTGAAGTCGAGCAGCTGGAGCAGAAGAAGGTCGAGCAGGAGGCCATCAAGGCCGCGGAACAAAAGAAAGCCGATGCCGCTCAAAAGGCTGAGGAAGCGCGCGAAGCCGCCGAGGCGAAGAAGGCCGAGGAAGCTGCGAAGGCTGCTGAAGCCAAGAAAGCCGCTGAGTCCAAGAAGGCTGAAGAGGCGAAGAAGGCCGCCGAGAAGCAGCAGGCCGACATCGCCAAGAAGAAGGCCGAGGAAGAGGCGAAAAAGCAGGCTGAGGAAGAAGCCAAGAAAAAAGCAGCCGAGGAGGCCAAGAAGCAGGCCGCCGAGGACGCGAAGAAGAAAGCAGCCGAGGACGCCAAGAAGAAAGCGGCGGCCGAGGAAGCGAAGAAGAAGGCAGCTGAAGAGGCCAAGAAAAAGGCCGCTGCAGATGCTCAGAAGAAGAAGGCACAGGAAGCGGCCCGCAAGTCGGCGGAAGACAAGAAAGCTCAGGCCCTGGCCGAGCTGTTGTCCGACACCACCGAGCGGCAGCAGGCCTTGGCTGACGAGCAGGGTGACCAGGTGGCCGGCGACTTCGACGACCTGATCCGTATGCGCGCGGCCGAGGGTTGGGCTCGTCCGCCTTCCGCGCGTAAGGGCATGACGGTGACCCTGCAGGTCAACATGTTGCCGGACGGCACCATCACCGGTGTCAGCGTGATCAAGTCCAGTGGCGATGGTCCGTTCGACAGTTCGGCGGTGGCAGCAGTGAAGAACATTGGTCGTTTGACCGAGATGCAGGGTATGAAGCCGAGCGATTTCAACCGTTATCGTTCGTTCAAGATGACATTTACACCTGAGGATCTAGCGTTGTGATTAAACTCCTTCGAGGAATGCTGGTCATGCTCTGCTGCGTGGCCGGCATGGCCATGGCAGAGGAAAAGAACATCCTGGTCACCAGCGGCAGCGATCGGGCCACGCCCATCGCGGTAGTGCCGTTCGGTCTGCAGGGTGGCAGTGTGCTGCCAGAAGACATGGCCGACATCATCGGCAACGACCTGCGCAACTCGGGCTACTATTCGCCGATTCCGCGTCAGAACATGATCAGCCAGCCGACCCAGGGCAGCGAAGTCATCTTCCGTGACTGGAAAGCGCTGGGTGCCCAGTACGTGATGGTCGGCAGCATCGTGCCGTCCGGCGGTCGCCTGCAGGTGCAGTACGCACTGTTCAACGTCGCCACCGAGCAGCAAGTGCTGACCGGCAGCGTGGCGGGCAGCACCGACCAGCTGCGCGACATGGCGCACTACATTGCCGACCAGTCGTTCGAGAAGCTCACCGGCATCAAGGGTGCGTTCTCTACCCGCATGCTGTACGTGACTGCCGAGCGCTTCTCCACCAACAACACCCGCTACACCCTGCAGCGTTCGGACTACGACGGTGCCCGTGCGGTGACCTTGCTGCAGTCGCGTGAGCCGATCCTGTCGCCACGCTTTGCGCCGGATGGCAAGCGTATCGCCTATGTTTCGTTCGAGCAGAAGCGCCCGCGCATCTTCGTGCAGAACATCGATACTGGCCGCCGCGAGCAGGTGACCAACTTCGAAGGCCTGAACGGCGCGCCAGCCTGGTCGCCTGATGGTTCGCGCCTGGCGTTCGTGCTGTCCAAGGACGGCAACCCGGACATCTACGTGATGAACGTGGCCTCGCGCCAGATCAGCCGCGTAACCGCCGGCCCGGGTATCAACACCGAACCGTTCTGGGGCAAGGATGGCAACACCCTGTACTTCACCTCCGACCGTGGCGGCAAGCCACAGATCTACAAGCAGTCGGTCAGTGGCGGTAGTGCCGAGCGTGTGACGTTCGTGGGTAACTACAACGCCAACCCGAAACTGTCGGCGGACGAAAAGACCTTGGTCATGATCCATCGCCAGCAGGGTTTCACCAACTTTAAGGTGGCGGCACAGGACTTGCAGCGCGGAAGTGTAAAGATTCTCTCGGAAACGAGTCTTGATGAGTCGCCCACTGTCGCGCCCAACGGCACCATGCTAATCTACGCCACCCGCCAGCAGGGCCGGGGAGTCTTGATGCTCGTGTCGCTTAACGGCCGTGTGAGGCTCCCACTTCCTACCGCTCAAGGCGAAGTCAGAGAACCGTCCTGGTCCCCTTACCTGAACTGATTGCGGCGTAACACGTTTTGCTTAACACACTGGGGTTTCATTAGGAGTTTCACGATGGAAATGCTGAAGTTTGGTAAATTTGCTGCGCTGGCTCTGGCCATGGCCGTAGCTGTAGGTTGCTCCTCGAAAGGCGGTGACAACGCTGGTGAAGGCGCTGTTGATCCGAACGCTGGCTACGGTGCCAACACTGGCGCTGTTGACGGCTCCCTGAGCGAAGAAGCTGCCCTGCGCGCAATCACCACCTTCTACTTCGAATACGACAGCTCGGACCTGAAGCCAGAAGCCATGCGCGCTCTGGACGTTCACGCCAAGGACCTGAAAGCCAACGGCAACCGCGTTGTCCTGGAAGGCAACACCGACGAGCGCGGCACCCGCGAGTACAACATGGCTCTGGGTGAGCGTCGTGCGAAAGCCGTTCAGCGCTACCTGGTTCTGCAGGGCGTTTCCCCTGCTCAGCTGGAACTGGTCTCCTACGGCGAAGAGCGTCCAGTTGCCACCGGCAACGACGAGCAGTCCTGGGCTCAGAACCGTCGCGTAGAACTGCGTAAGTAAGTTCTTATGCGTATGTGCCGTCGTGCTGTAACCGTCCTCGCACTCAGCCTTCCGCTTTCGGCGTGGGCTGCGGTTCCTGTAGTTGATGACAACGGGGGTGCTTACCCACCTTCCGGTTATGGCACGAGCGGCGCCTATGCCGGCGCAGGGGCTTCGGCCCCTGCCTCGGCACAGGGCCAGCTGTTCATGCAGCTGCAACAGATGCAGGATCAACTTTCCCGTCAGCAAGGCATCATCGAAGAGTTGCAGAACGATGTGTCGCGCATGAAGCAGGAAAACCTGGAGCGTTACCAGGATCTTGATCGTCGCATCAACAGTGGTGGCGCGCCTGCCGCGACCCCAGACAATTCCTCCACCGGTGGTGCACCCGATGCCGCCGCCGGTGCCGCAGCAGGCGCCGCTGGCGCTGCTGCACAGCAACCGGCCGCCAATAGCGAGCCCGGTGATCCGGCGAAAGAAAAGCTCTATTACGATGCAGCTTTCGACCTGATCAAGCAGAAGGACTTCGACAAGGCCAGCCAGGCGTTCAACGCCTTCCTGCGCAAGTACCCGAACAGCCAGTACGCCGGCAACGCGCAATACTGGCTGGGTGAGGTGAACCTGGCCAAGGGCGACCTGCCCGCTGCCAGCCAAGCCTTCGCTCAGGTCAGCCAGAAGTACCCCAAGCACAGCAAGGTGCCCGATTCGCTGTACAAGCTGGCTGACGTCGAGCGCCGCATGGGCCACACCGACAAGGTCAAGGGCATCCTGCAGCAAGTCATCACCCAGTACCCCGGCACGTCCGCCGCGCAACTGGCGCAACGCGACCTGCAGAAGCTCTAAGCTGCACCTTTGCAAGAAACCCGCGCCCGCCGCGGGTTTTTTCGTTAGAATCACGTCCCTTTTTTATAAACACGCTGTAGCGGATAACGCCATGTCGAGTCCGCGACAGTGCCTGACGGAGGCGGACAGCCTGTTTAGCTGTCACGCCCGTGGCGAGCATGCAAGACACATTACGCATCACCGAAGTCTTTTACTCTTTGCAGGGTGAAACACGAACGGCTGGGCTGCCCACGGTTTTCGTGCGCCTGACCGGTTGCCCCCTGCGCTGCCAGTACTGCGACAGTGCCTACGCCTTCACCGGCGGTACCATTCGCACCCTCGATTCGATCCTTGAGCAGGTGGCCGGCTTCAAGCCGCGTTATGTCTGCGTTACCGGTGGCGAGCCATTGGCCCAGCCGAACGCCTTGCCGCTGCTGCAGCGCCTGTGCGATGCCGGCTACGAGGTCTCGCTGGAAACCAGTGGCGCCCTCGATATTTCTGGTACCGACGTGCGCGTCAGCCGTGTGGTCGATCTCAAGACCCCTGGCTCGGAAGAGTCGCACCGCAACCGCTACGAGAACATCGAGCAGCTGACCCGCAACGACCAGGTCAAGTTCGTCATCTGTTCCCGCGAGGACTATGACTGGGCGGTGTCCAAGCTGATCCAGTACAACCTGGCCGAACGCGCTGGCGAAGTGCTGTTCTCGCCTAGCCACCATCAGGTGAGTGCCACCGACCTGGCCGACTGGATCGTTGCCGACAACCTGCCCGTACGCTTCCAGCTGCAGTTGCACAAGCTGCTGTGGAACGACGAACCTGGACGTTGATTGAGGAGTGAAAGAGATGACTGAGAAACGCGCGGTAATCCTGCTGTCCGGCGGCCTCGATTCGGCCACGGTCGTGGCCATGGCCAAGGCCGAAGGCTACAGCTGCTACACCATGAGCTTCGACTACGGCCAGCGCCATCGTGCCGAATTGAACGCTGCGGCACGTGTCGCCCGCGACCTGGGCGTGGTCGAACACAAGGTCATCGGCCTCAACCTCGATGGCATCGGCGGCTCGGCCCTGACCGACAGCAGCATCGATGTGCCGGAGACTCCGGGCGAGGGCATCCCGGTGACCTACGTGCCGGCCCGCAACACCGTGTTCCTGTCGCTGGCCCTGGGCTGGGCGGAAGTATTGGAAGCGCGTGACATCTTCATCGGCGTCAACGCCGTGGACTATTCCGGTTACCCGGATTGCCGCCCAGCGTTCGTCGAGGCCTTCGAGCGCATGGCCAACCTGGCCACCAAGGCGGGTGTCGAAGGGCAGGGCTTCCGCATCCAAGCCCCGCTGCAGAACATGAGCAAGGCGCAGATCGTGCAAGCGGGCATGGCCCGTGGCGTGGATTACAGCCTGACGGTTTCCTGCTACCAGGCCAATGATGAAGGCCAGGCGTGCGGAAAGTGCGACAGTTGCCGCCTGCGTGCCGATGGTTTCAAGGCGGCGGGTGTACAGGACCCGACGCATTACTTCTGATAAAAGGTTGGCCAGGGTATTGATTTCTCGTTAGAAATCAGTATTATACGCGCCATCCAACGGGTCGTTAGCTCAGTTGGTAGAGCAGTTGGCTTTTAACCAATTGGTCGTAGGTTCGAATCCTACACGACCCACCATACTCAGTAAGACAAAGCCCGCTACCAGAAATGGTCGCGGGCTTTGTCGTTTCCGGCTGCGCGCAAGGCCTCGTGGGAGCTGGCTCGCGGGTGATTGTGGGGCGCGAAGCGCCCCGCCTTCGATTATTCAGCCCACTCAGGATCACCAGTAAACACCACGGTAATCCAGCGATCCGGCCCTTCGCCGCCTACCGCATCACCGATTTCATTGCGCCACGCATCCCATTCATCAATGGTTTTCGCGGCCATGGTCTTGGGTACGATGAAATACAGTTCGATCTCCCGCGAGCGCCCGACCTTGGCCACATAGGCCCTGTACGACTGCAAGCCTTGACGCGCCACGAATGCGCGCGCCACCTCTTCCACGTGCAGTTTCAGGTCGCCGGGTGTCACCAGGAAGATTTCCGACAGCGCCTGACGCACTACCGACAGCGGTAGTGGAATGATCACCAGGCACACCAAGGCCAATACTGCCGGGTCGATGTAAGGCGATACCCACTCCCACTGCGTGCCTTGAACCGCGTAGCCGAAGCAGAAGGCGATCAGCAGGGCGGCGGTGATGCTGGCCGACATTACCCAGCCTTTCACGTCCATGCGCACGAAGTCCGACTTCAGTTTGCGGTTGGCACGGTCCTCGACCACGGCGATGGTCGCGCAGGCGATCACGGTCAGCAGTGCGTAGACCATGGCGATGCCGAACTCCAGGTGTCGGCCACCCTGCAGCAGGCTGCTGACCGCGTTGATCAACGCGTAGATGGCGACGCCGCTGAGCAGGATGCCGTTGAGTGCGAGCACCATCGGTTCCAGGTGCCAGAAGCCCATGGTGAAGCGCTCACGCAGCTTGCGCGAGAGTTGCAGGCTGGTGGCGTGCGAGGTGATCAGTTTGACCACTACCAGTGAAAGCCCGCTCATGCTGGCGTCGACCAGCGAGTAGACGCCATCGAAGACAATCGAGAACGAGCCGGAGGCCAGGCCGAAGCCGATACCGATGGTGGCGATGAACAAGGTGACGGCGATCGAGGTACGTAACAGGCCCTGTTCGCTGGTTAAATCGAAGAAAGAAGATCGAGGTGTGGTTTGCATAACGTAAGCTCAGTAAGACGACGTTGCTCTTCGGGGCCTGTGCCGGCTTCTTCGCGGGCAAGCCCGCTCCCACTGTGATATCACAAGCCTTGAGTGACGCGCTGTGCTTGTGGGAGCGGGCTTGCCTGCGAAGAGGCCCTTACAGGCTACACGCGAAACTGTTCCATCAATGCCTGTTGCTGGTTGGCCAGTCTGTTCAGGGCCTGACTGATTCGCGCCGATTCATCGGCCTGCCCGGACAGCGACTCGGTCACGTCGCGAATGCCGGCGACGTTGCGGTTCACTTCCTCTGCCACCGCACTCTGTTCCTCGGCCGCCGAGGCAATCTGCAGGTTCATGTCGCTGATCACTGCCACGGCCTCACCGATGCGTTCCAGTGCGGGCAACGCCTGCTCCATGCGCGTGGCGCTGGCCTGGGCCTGGCGCTGGCCTTCATGCATGGCGCCGACCACGTCCTGGGTGCCTTGCTGCAGCCCTTCGATTACCTGGCGAATCTCTTCTACCGACACCTGGGTGCGCTGGGCCAGGCTGCGCACTTCGTCGGCGACCACGGCAAAACCACGCCCGGCTTCGCCTGCACGCGCGGCTTCGATGGCGGCATTGAGGGCCAGCAGGTTGGTCTGCTCGGCAATCGCGCGGATCACTTCGAGCACCGAGCCGATCTGCTCACTGCGCTGCTCCAGCGCGCGGGCCTCGTCCATGGCGACGTCCATGCCAGTGGCCAACTGGTCGATGGTCTGGCGGGTGCTGGCGATCAGTTGCAGGCCTTCACGGCTGGCCTGATCGGCGCCACGTGCAGCCTGGGCCGCCTGTGCAGCGTTGTGGGCAACATCCTGGGCGGTGGCGCTCATTTCGTTGGCAGCGGTGGCAACCTGTTCGATTTCCCGTTGCTGCTGCTGCATGCCATGACTGGTCTGGCTGGCGATGGCGGCGGACTGGTCGGCGGTGCCGCGGGCTTCGAGCAGTGAGCCTTTGACCTGGGCGATCACCGGTTGCAGCTTGTCGAGGAAGCGGTTGAACCAGCCCGTCAGCTGGCCCAGTTCGTCCTGGCGGGCGTAGTCCAGGCGACGGGTCAGGTCACCTTCGCCGCTGGCGATGTCTTCCAGGCGCGCGGCCACGGCGAGGATAGGGCGGGTAACGCCACGTGCGGTCAGCCATACCAGCAGCAGGCCGATGATCGCCGCGCCCAGGCCGATCAGCAGGCTGGTCAGGTTGGCGCTCTGGTTATGGGTGTCCAGGCGCTGGTTGAGGGCGAGTGCGGGCGCTTGCAGCACCGCTTCGGGCAGTTCCAGTTGCACTTGCCAGGGCGTGGCGTCAGGGATCGGCGCAAACGGCCGTGTCACGCGCAGCAGGCCCTGATCCACTTCCTTGTCCAGTGGCTGGCCCAGCCTGCTGGCGTCACGGCTGTACCCGGCAAGCAGGCCGGCAGCGCTGACGATGCTGACCTGGCCCTGGCCGTCGAACAGTTCCTGGCGGCCATCCAGGCTCAGTTGCTGGAGGTTGTTCAGGCCGATGTCCAGGCCGACCACGCCCACGACCTTGCCGTTATCCAGCAGCGGCAAAGCGATGCTGGTCATCAGCACCTGATGACCATTGACCTCGTCAAGGTAGGGCTCGAGCACGCAGGCCCTGGCAGTTTCCTGCGGGCAGGTCAGCCAGCGGTTCTTGGCCAGGCCGTTGGTGCCGGGGCTGTTGTCGCCCAACATCGACTCTGGCATCGCTTCCAGTTCCAGGGTGCCTGGGCTGGGCTGCGACCAGTACAGCGAGAAGCGTCCGCTTGCGTTGCTGCCGCTGTTCTCCTGGCCGATGAACTGGCTATCCTGGTGGTCCAGCGCATTGGGCTGGAACACCAGGTACAGGCCGATCACGTCCGGGTTGCCGGCAAGGCTGGCGTGGGCTTGGCGGGTCAGTTCGGCGCGCAGGTCGCTGCCGCCCTTGGTCTTGAGCACCTGGACCAGGCGGGCGAACCCGTTGCCGTACTGGTAGGCGTCCATGAAATAGCGCTGGATGCGCAACGCCTGGGTCTCGGCGTGGGCCTGCAGGCGCAGGCGCGCGCTGTGTTCGAGCATTTCGGTATTGGCCTGGTTGACCAACGCTGCGCTACGCCGTGATTGAGCCAGTGAGCTGGCGACCAGCAAGGCGACGATGGCCAGCAAGCAAAGGCCGGCGAGCAGGGTGATCTTCCATTGAATGGAGAGGCGGCGCAGCGGCATCTGGGCATTCCTTTTCGAACAAGAACAACGCCCGCGTTCAGGCGCGGGCGTTGTTGGTGGCTAGTGTCATTCAGCGACGTAGTTCGGTGGTGCGACACGGAAGGCTTTGGTCAGCCAGGCCAGGTGTATCAGCCCCGCGACTGCCCACAGGCCGCCGAATATCAACGAATGTTCGTTGAGGTCAAGCCAGAGCTTGGCGATGATGCAGAAGCCGATGGTTGGCAGGATCAGGTACTTCATCTTGTTGGCCAGCCCCTGGCGATTGCCCTCGCGCAGGTAGCAGTGGCTGATCACCGACAGGTTGACGAAGCTGAACGCTACCAGCGCGCCGAAGTTGATGATCGAGGTGGCGGTGACCAGGTCGAAGAAGATCGCCGAGAGGGCAATCACGCCGACCACGGCAATGTTCACTACCGGAGTCTTGTAGCGCGGATGCAGGCGGGCGAACACGCCGCTCGGGATCACATTGTCGCGGCCCATCACGTACAACAGGCGCGATACGCTGGTCTGCGAAGCCAGGCCCGAGGCGATGGTGTTGATCACCGTGCAGGCGATGAAGATCGACTGGAACAGCTTGCCACCGACGTACAGGGCGATTTCCGGCAGTGCCGCTTCTGGGTCATGGAAGCGAGCGTTGGTCGGGAAGTACGCCTGCATGAAGTACGACACACCGATGAACACGACGCCACCGATCAGGGCGGTGAGGAAGATCGCACGCGGAATGATCTTGCCCGGATCCTTGGTTTCTTCGGACAGGCAAGTCACTGCGTCAAAGCCCAGGAACGAGAAGCACAGGATGGTTGCGCCGGCTGCCAGGGCGCTGAGCTGCGTCTGCGAGTCGGCGAAAGGTGTCAGGCTCCAGGTGGTCCCCAGCCCTTCGCCCTGGTCCAGCCCGCGTACGCACAGGTAGATGAACACCGACATGATCATCAGCTGCACGATCACGAACAGCAGGTTGAAATGCGCGACCAGGTTGATGCTGCGCATGTTGATCAGGCTGATCAGGGTGACGAAGCCGGCCACCCACATCCACGCTGGCACCTCGGGGAACATGGCCGAGAGGTAGAGCTTGGCCAGCAGCGCGTTGACCATGGGCAGCAACAGGTAATCAAGCAGCGAAGACCAGCCGACCAGGAAACCCACGTGCGGGTTGATGGCGCGTTGGGTATAGGTATAGGCGGAGCCGGACTGCGGGAAGCGGCGTACCAGTGTGCCGTAACTCACGGCGGTGAACAGGACGCCGGCCAGGGCCAGCAGGTAGGCGCTGGGAACGTGGCCAGAGGTAATGCCGGACACGATGCCGAAAGTGTCGAACACGGTCATTGGCGTGAGGTACGCCAGTCCGATGATGACTACGTGCCAGAGGCGCAGGGATTTACGGAATTGGCCGTTGCCGGTGGCGTTGTGGTCATGCTGCATGCTGGTGTGGCTCCATGTTGTTCACCTTTTTTGTTCGGAGCAGAGATAGGCGCGTGCTAGGCGCCGACGTCAGGCTGGCAGTGCCTTGGCGAGGAGGTTGAAGCGTGCGGGCAGGGGCATCCGAGCATCATGACGGCGCGACTTTTTCTTCTTCGTGGATCGGGCGCTGGGCGAGGTGGTGAAAATAAAAAACGATTGGTAGGGAGGCGTCAAGTTAAACATGACAAGATGTTGCGAAATTGAAATATTTATCGGTTAAACGGCCTGTATGTTCGGTTTTTGCGCGGTTTTTTGCGGTTTCGATCGACTTGAATGTCCGTAAAAATTAACAAGTCTGAAGTTGAGAGCAGGCTTGTCGGATGCTTCCTAATCATAGGATTTCGTCACCGCAGCCATCACCTGACCAGGCGCCGGGTGATATTCTTCGGCCCTTGTGCGGCTATCGCCGCGAACCTGCCCATATGGACATCGATCGGTTCTATTCATGAAGAAATCAGTAGGCATCCTTTCCGGCCTGGCCATCGCCATTGCCGTCGTCACTACCGCTGGCGCCTGGTACACCGGCAAGCAGTTGCCTGCGGAGCTGGACAACGCCGTCAGCCGCAGCAACGAGCAGCTCAAGAAGGCCCTGGTCAACTATGGCGGCAGCATGACTGTCGAACTGGTCTCGCTCGATCAGCATTTCTTCAGCAGCACGGCGCAGTACCGGCTCAAGGCCAAGGACATCAATCTTGGCCATGGCGAAGTGGTCAGTTTCGACCTTGGCATGACCGACCAGATAGAGCATGGCCCGTTCCCCTGGTCGCGGGTCAAGGCACTGAAGCTGATGCCGGTGCTGGCCGCGAGCAACAGCAGCCTGCAGAAGGACGACCTCACCGCGCCGTGGTTCGCTGCTGCAGGCGGGCAGTCGCCGATCAGCGCGCACACCAGCCTGGGCTTCTCGGGCAACGTCGACAGCAACATCACTGTGGCGCCGCTCAAGCACACCGAGGCCAACGGCAGCACCCTGGACTTCTCGGGCATGTCGCTGGAAGTCAGCGGTGACCAGGAAGGCAAGGCGTCGAAGTTCCATGGCAGCGCGGATCGTTTCGAAATCAAGTTGGTCGGCGAGGATCATCCGCCGGCCACTTTCGAACTGTCGGGCCTGAAGGTCGGCGGCAACCTGGCAGCCAGCAAGCATGACGCCGTGTACGTCGGCAACGTCGACCTGCTGCTGGCCGAGGCCAAAGCGACCTTGGGGGCCAAGCAACAGGTGCTGGTGCTCAAGGGCCTTGAACAGAACGTCCTGCAGACACTGGATGGCCCGGACACTGTGGGTGGCCGCGTGGATTACCGAGTGGCAGACATCACCTGGGACGGCCGTGCGGTTGGCAACGCGCAGATGGGTGTGAGCATCAAGTCGCTCAACGCGCCGGCCTTGCAGTCGCTGTCCAAGTGGTACCAGGCCCACCTGCCCGAGTTCGAGGCGGCGCAGGCTGCGGGCCAGCCGGTGCCGGAAATCCAGATGGACGAGGCGGAAAAAGCCAGGTTCCACGGCGATCTGCAGCAGTTGCTGGCTTCCAGGCCCAAGCTGGCCATCGAGAACCTGGCGTTCCGCACTGCCAATGGCGAGAGCCGTTTCGATCTGTCGATGGATTTCGCCAGTCCCGCCTCGTTCGACCTGCCGCCTGACCAGTTGAGCAAGCAGCTGATCACCGAGGTGAAGAGCAAGCTGTCGTTGTCCAAGCCGATGATCGGTGACCTGGCGACGTTGCAGGCGCTGCTGGAGGGGCAGACCGATGCCCAGGTGATTGCCGCGCAATCGAGCCAGGCCGGGGAGATGGTCGGCATGATGGCGCTGCAGAGCGGCATGGCCACCGTACAGGGCAACGATGTTGTGTCGAGCCTGCACTATGCCGACGGCATGGTCGATTTCAACGGCAAGAAGATGACCGTCGAACAGTTCGCCATGCTGTTGGCGGCGCACTTTGCCGCGATGCAGCCGCAGGGCTGACGCCAACCTGGTGTTGGCCTCTTCGCGGCTGAAGCCGCTCCCACAGGTAAAACGCTGCTCTCAGGTCCAGTGCTGATCCTGTGGGAGCGGCTGAAGCCGCTCCTACGGGTAAAACGCTGCTCTCAGGTCCAGTGCTGACCCTGTGGGAGCGGCTGAAGCCGCTCCTACAGGTAAAACGCTGCTCTCAGGTCCAGTGCTGACCCTGTGGGAGCGGCTGAAGCCGCTCCTACGGGTAAAACGCTGCTCTCAGGTCCAGTGCTGATCCTGTGGGAGCGGCTTTAGCCGCGAAGAGGCCGGTACAGGCACTACAAAAACCGCTTTTGAATTCCCTTGATTGTCTGTAGCCTTCGGCGTCCGATAATAATCCGCGCCCGCAGAGGGCCGTGGCGGTGTACCTGCCGTCCGGCACCCTTAGCCGATCTGCCAGGGCCGGGTGATACACTCGATTTGACGCGCACGCGCGCCTGCAGGTCCAGCGATCATGACCCAGATTTCCGAACGCCTGTTGGTTCAGGCCCACCTTGACGCCAAGCAGCCGAACCCGCTGACTGCCGAGCAGGAGGCCGAATACCGTGCGGCCATCGCTGCCGAGCTGAAAGCGCAGAATGCCGTGCTGGTGGCTCACTACTACTGCGACCCGGTCATTCAGGCGTTGGCCGAAGAGACCGGCGGTTGCGTATCCGATTCACTTGAAATGGCCCGGTTCGGCAAGAACCACCCGGCCGAGACGGTGATCGTCGCCGGTGTGCGTTTCATGGGCGAAACCGCCAAGATTCTCACCCCGGAAAAGCGCGTGCTGATGCCGACCCTGGAGGCCACCTGCTCGCTCGACCTGGGCTGCCCGGTCGAGGAGTTCTCGGCCTTCTGCGACCAGCACCCGGAGCGTACCGTGGTGGTTTACGCCAACACCTCCGCTGCCGTGAAGGCGCGGGCTGATTGGGTGGTGACGTCGAGCTGCGCGCTGGAAATCGTCGAAAGCCTGATGGACAACGGTGAGACCATCATCTGGGGGCCGGACCAGCACCTGGGTCGCTACATCCAGAAGCAGACGGGTGCCGACATGCTGCTGTGGGACGGTGCCTGCATCGTTCACGAAGAGTTCAAGTCACGCCAGCTGGCCGACATGAAGGCGCTGTATCCGGATGCCGCCATTCTGGTGCACCCAGAGTCGCCGGAAGCGGTGATCGAACTGGCCGACGCGGTGGGCTCCACCAGCCAGCTGATCAAGGCGGCGCAGACCCTGCCCAACAAGACCTTCATCGTCGCTACCGACCGCGGCATCTTCTACAAGATGCAGCAGCTTTGCCCGGACAAGGCATTCGTCGAAGCGCCAACCGCTGGTAACGGCGCGGCGTGCCGCAGCTGCGCACACTGCCCGTGGATGGCGATGAATACCCTGGAGCGCGTGCTGCACTGCCTGCGTAACGGCGGCGATGAGATTTTCGTCGATCCGGCGCTGGTGCCAAAGGCGATCAAGCCGTTGAACCGTATGCTGGATTTTACCCAGGCAGCTCGCCTGAAACTCTCCGGTAACGCCTGACGCAAGACCGCGTTGCTTTCTTCGCGGGTAAACCCGCTCCCACAAGAAGCGCAAAGATCTTGAAAGCTGAGCAGTTTCTATGGGAGCGGGTTTACCCGCGAAAAGGCCGTCAGCGCCCCATCATTTCCATAACCATGCGCTTCTGCTCCATGATCTCGCGCTGGCGCTGGTCGATCTGCGATGCCAGCGGGAAGTTGCCGCCAGCCCGGCGCTTGGCGTAATCCAGCTGCTGGATCGCCTGGTCGAAATCCCCCACCAGGGTAAAGTATTCCGCGCGCGCCCGGTGCAGGCCGATGGTGTTGCCCGACAACCCGCGCACTTCAGCCATGTCGTACCAGACGTCCGGGTCATCCGGTCGGCTCTTGAGCAGGTCGTCCAGCACCTTCTCGGCCTCGGCCGGCTTGTTCTGTTTCACCAGCAGGTCGGCACGCACCTGTTTCAGTGGGTAGTTGCCGGGGTAAAGCCCCTGCATGCGCTCGGCGCGCTGCTGCGCGTCGGCCAGGCGGTTGTTGGTGATATCCAGGTCGATCTGAGCGAGGTTGTAGGTGATGTCGTTGGGCGCCTTGGCCAGCAATGGCTTGAGGTTTTCCCGCGCTTCGTTGAGCTGGCCGCCCTTGATCTGCGCCAAGGCCAGGCCGTAGCGCGCAGCGTCCAGTTTCGGGTCTTCGTCGAGCTGGGCGCGGAAGCGCTTGGCCGCAAGGCCTGGAGTGCCCTCGTAGGTGAGTGCAACGCGGGCGCGAATCAGCTGGTAGCGCTGGCTGTCCTCGACGCCGCCCTTGGGCGCCTGTTCGGCGCGGTTGCGGGTGTCGGCGATACGCGATTCGGTTACCGGGTGAGTCAGGAGGAATTCTGGCGGTTTGGCATCGTAGCGGTACTGGCGCGCCAGGCGTTCGAACATGGTTGGCATATTGCGCGGATCGTAGCCGGCCTTTTCCAGGTTCTGGATACCGACGCGGTCAGCCTCCTGCTCGTTCTGCCGCGAGAAGCGCCGTTGTTCCTGAATAGCCGCAGCCTGGGTGCCGGCGATCATGCCGATGCCGGCATCGCCTGCGCCCCCGGCCGCCAGCACGATACCGGCCAGCAGGGCAGCCATCATTGGCAGTTGCATGCGCTGCTGCGCCTCGACGCCTCGGGCGAAGTGGCGTTGCGACAAGTGCGCCAGCTCGTGCGCCAGCACCGAGGCGTACTCGCCTTCAGTCTGGGCATTGAGGAACAGGCCACCGTTGACGCCGACGATACCACCAGGGGCGGCGAAGGCGTTGAGCTCGCGGCTGTCGATCAGGATGAATTCCAGGCGCCGGTCTTGCAGTTGGCTGGTTTCGGCCAGGCGGTAGACGGTGGTTTCGACGTAGTCCTTGAGCTGCGGGTCGTTGAGCTGGTTGACCTGGCCGCGCAGCAGGCTCAGCCAGGCGCGACCGAGGTCGTGCTCTTGTTTCGGCGAGACGATCGCGGAGCTGGCATCGCCCAGTGACGGCAGGTCGTCGGCATGGCCAGGAAGGGCCATCAGGCAGGCCAGCGCCAGCAGGGTGGGGCGCAGTAGATTCATGCAGAAGCTCGCGTCGGTCGAAAAGCCTTACTGTAGCCGGGTCGCGCGGAGCCGACCAGAGGCGGTATGCTACCGGGCTTTGCCCAAGACTGTCCGCCCCGCCCTGGAGACGCGCCCGATGAGTGACACCCTGACCTGCGACGCCGAACTCGACGCCAGCGGGCTGAATTGCCCACTGCCGCTGCTGAAGGCGAAGATGGAGCTCAACCGCCTGGCCAGCGGGGCGGTACTCAAGGTTATCGCCACTGATGCCGGTTCGCAGCGCGACTTCCGCACTTTCGCCCAGCTTGCCGGTCATACCCTGCTGCATGAAACGGCCGAGGCCGGTACCTACACCTACTGGCTACGCAAGGCCTGACCCACCCCAAGGATCGTCAATGTTCAAAGTGCTTCGCGACTGGATAGAGCGCTACTTCTCCGATGAGGAAGCAGTGGTGCTGGCGGTCCTGCTGTTCCTGGCTTTCACCGCAGTGCTCACCCTCGGCGGCATGCTCGCGCCGGTGCTGGCGGGCATGGTCCTGGCGTTCCTGATGCAGGGCCTGGTCAACGCCCTGGAGCGCGTGCGGGTGCCGACCCGGCTGGCGGTAATGCTGGTGTTTGCCCTGTTCATGGGGGCGCTGGCGGTGTTCATGCTGGTGCTGGTGCCGCTGCTTTGGCATCAGCTGATCACGTTGTTCAACGAACTGCCGGGGATGCTTGGCAAATGGCAGTCGCTGTTGCTGCTGCTGCCCGAGCGGTATCCGCACCTGGTGTCGGACGAGCAGGTGCTGCATGCGATCGAGTCGGTACGGGGCGAAATCGGCAAGTTCGGCCAATGGGCGCTGACCTTTTCGCTGTCGAGCTTGCCACTGCTGGTCAATGCGATGATCTACCTGGTGCTGGTGCCGATCCTGGTGTTCTTCTTCCTCAAGGACCGTGAGTTGATCGGGCGCTGGGTCAGTGGCTACCTGCCGCGCCAGCGTACCTTGCTGAGCCGGGTAGGCAGCGAGATGAACCGCCAGATCGCCAACTACATTCGCGGCAAGGGCATCGAGATACTGATCTGCGGGATAGCCACCTACATCGCCTTCATCAGCCTGGGGCTCAATTACGCCGCGCTGCTGGCGCTTCTGGTGGGGTTGTCGGTGGTGGTGCCCTACGTGGGCGCTGTGGTGGTGACCGTGCCGGTGACGCTGATCGCGCTGTTCCAGTGGGGGTGGGGCGACCAGTTCATCTTCCTGATGACGGTGTACGCGATCATCCAGGCGCTGGATGGCAACGTGCTGGTGCCGCTGCTGTTCTCCGAGGCGGTGAGCCTGCACCCGGTGGCGATCATCTGCGCGGTGTTGCTGTTTGGTGGGCTGTGGGGGTTCTGGGGGATCTTCTTTGCGATCCCGCTGGCGACCTTGATCAAGGCCGTCCTGGATGCCTGGCCGCGGCAGGAGCCGAGCGTTTCACCGATGCTTTGAAGGTAACTGGGGCCGCTTTGCGGCCCCAATCAATCTCAAGCCTTGTTCAGGGCCTGGGCAGCAGCCAATACGGCATCCACATGCCCCGGCACCTTCACGCCACGCCATTCCTGGCGCAGCACACCGTCCTTGTCGATCAGGAAGGTGCTGCGGTCGACGCCCATGTATTCCTTGCCGTACAGCTTCTTCAGCTTGATCACGTCGAACAGCTGGCACAGGGCCTCGTCCTTGTCGCTGATCAGCTCGAACGGAAAACCTTGCTTGGCCTTGAAGTTCTCGTGCGACTTGATGCCATCGCGCGACACACCGAATACCACGGTGTTGGCGGCGGTAAAGGCGTCATGCTGGTCGCGGAAGCCCTGGCCTTCGGTGGTACAGCCCGGGGTGCTGTCCTTCGGGTAGAAGTACACCACCACCTGCTGGCCCTTGAGTTCGGCCAGGCTGACAGTCTGGCCGCCGGTGGCCTGGGCCTGGAAGTCGGCGACGGGTTGGTCGAGTGCTACAGCCATGGTCGGTTTCCTTACATGGGGTTTTGTGGGCGCCACGGCTCGATCAGGGCATCGAGGTTCAGGGCGTCGGCGAAGTCCAGGAACTGGTCACGCAGCCAGCTGATCTGGGTGCCGGCCGGCAGGATCACGGTGAACTGGGCATTGAGCATGCTGCTGCCGGTCTGCGGCGCCAGGTAGGTGTCGCAGGTCATGGCTTCGAGCTCGACGCGGTGGTCGAGGAAGAACTGGCACAGCTCGTTGATGATGTCCGGGCGGTAGGCGGCGCTGACGTAGGCCACGTAGGGCAGGGCTTGCGGGCGCACTTCCTGGTCGGCGCTGCGCACCACGTCGAGGGTCAGGCCGTGTTTCTTGCCCAGGCCCGGCAGCATGGCTTCGAGGCGAGCCAGGGCATCCCAGCTGCCGCCCACCTGCAGCACCAGGGCGCTGGTCTCGCCGTGGCGGCTCAGGCGCGAGGTGACCACCGCGCAGCGGTTTTCGAAGGCGGCGCGGCTGAGGACGTTGGCCAGCTCCATGGGATTGGGGCCCAGGGCGCTGATGACAAGGAATTGTTCGCGGACGGTGGGGGTGGACATGCAGCATTCCTAAAGCGATGAGCGGTCGGTGCAGGACGGGCGAAAGCCTCCTGTCGGCAGGGCCCGGGGCTCGCATGCGCGGACGTGGACGCTGGCCGGGGAGCAAGGTCGACGGCCCGGCGGGCCGCGCTGCACCGATCAAAGGGTCAAGGGTAGCGAAATAAGGCGCCGAGGGGAATGCTCCGCCCGCCTGCTTCGCTTGTGCAAGGTCGATGCCCCCAGTACCATTACCGCTCTCTTTTTCCGGCAGGAGCAGTTACATGATTGCGGGCAGTATGGTGGCGTTGGTCACACCCATGGATGCACAAGGGCGTCTGGACTGGGTCAGCCTCGACAAACTTGTAGACTTCCACCTGGAAAACGGCACCCACGCGATCGTCGCAGTCGGCACCACCGGTGAGTCGGCCACGCTGGATGTCGAAGAGCACATCCTGGTCATCAAGCACGTGGTCGAGCGCGTCAAGCGCAGCAACAAGCCGATCCCGGTGATCGCCGGCACCGGTGCGAACTCCACCACCGAAGCCGTGCACCTGACCCAGAACGCCAAGAATGCCGGCGCCGACGCTTGCCTGCTGGTCGTGCCGTACTACAACAAGCCGACCCAGGAAGGCCTGTACCAGCACTTCAAGCACATCGCCGAAGCCGTCGACATTCCGCAGATCCTCTACAACGTGCCTGGCCGCACCTCCTGCGACATGCAGGCCGAGACCGTGATCCGCCTGTCGAAGGTCAAGAACATCATCGGCATCAAGGAAGCCACCGGCGACCTGGCCCGCGCCAAGGCCATCCTTGACGGCGTCGACAAGGACTTCATCGTCATGTCTGGCGACGACCCGACCGCTGTCGAGCTGATCCTGATGGGCGGCAAGGGCAACATCTCGGTCACCGCCAACGTCGCCCCGCGCGAAATGGCCGACCTGTGCGAGGCCGCCCTTGAGGGCAATGCCGAGAAGGCCCGCGCAATCAACGAAAAACTCATGCCGCTGCACAAAGACCTGTTCTGCGAAGCCAACCCGATCCCTGTGAAGTGGGCGCTGGTGGAAATGGGCCTGATGCACAAAGGCATTCGCCTGCCACTGACCTGGCTGAGCGAAGGTTGCCACGAAAAAGTCCGTACTGCCTTGCGCCAGTCCGGCGTACTGGTTTAAGAGGAAGTACACCGCATGAAGCGACTGGCTGGTCTTTCCGCGCTCGCCCTTATCATTTCCAGCACCAGTGGGTGTGGCTGGCTGTGGGGCGAGGATGGCTATTTCCGCGACCGCGGCAGCGATTACCTGCAGGCGCACCCGACTGCGCCGATGCAACTGCCGCCGGACGCCGGCAACGTCAAGCGCCTTGACCCGTTGCTGCCGATCCCGCGCAATGTCGCTGACGATCGTGCCTCTGGCGAGTTCGAAGTGCCGCGCCCGCAACCCTTGACCGCCGGTGCCGAAGCCAGCGACTACACCCTGCAGCGCAGCGGCAGCAGCCGCTGGGTACTGGCCCAGCACTCGCCGGCCGAAGTGTGGCCGGTGGCTCACCAGTTCTTCGAGGACAATGGCTTCCGCATTGCTGAAGAGCGCCCGCAGACGGGTGAATTCAACACCACCTGGCAGCGTTTCGACGAACTGTCGGCATCCCTCGGTCAGCGCCTGTCGAGCACTGCCAGCAGTGGCGACAGCGAAGTGCGTGTGCGTGTTCGCATCGAGCCCGGCGTACAACGCAACACCTCCGAGGTGTACATCGTCAGCGTCGAACGCCCGGCCGGCAGCACTGCCGACACTGCGTTCCCGTCCACTTCGGCCAACACCGGCGCTGACGCGCTGCTGGTCGACGAAATGCTGGCCAGCATGAGCCGTAGCGCCGAGAAGGGCGGTTCGGTTTCGCTGCTGGCTGCACGCGACTTCGACGCCCCTAGCCGGGTAAGCCTGAGCGAAGACGGCAGCGGTAACCCCGTGCTGTTCCTCGGCTCGGACCTGGACCGTGCCTGGTCCGGCGTGGGCCGTGCCCTGGAGCAGGGGGGCGAGTGGCGTGTCGAGGACATCAACCGCAGCCTGGGCCTGTACTACATCAACCTGTCGGAAAAGCCTGAAGACAAGCAGAACGAGCCTGGCTTCTTCAGCCGCATGTTCGGCAGCGCACCGACCAAGGAAGAACGTGAAGCCCGTGCCGAGCGTTATCAGGTACGCCTGAGCAAGGTTGGCGAGAGCGTGCAGGTCACCGTCGAGAAGAACATCAACACCGTGGCCCCGGCCGATGTCGCCCGCCGCGTGCTGAGCGCCATTCAGGACCATCTGGGCTAAGTGCGCTTCGCGGTACTCGGAAGCGGCAGCCAGGGAAATGGCACGCTGATCGCCAGTGGTGACACGTTCATCCTGGTCGATTGCGGCTTTTCCCTGCGCGAAACCGAGCGGCGCCTGGCGCTGCTCGGGGTGTCGGCGGCACAACTGAGCGCCGTGCTGGTGACCCACGAACATGCCGACCACGTGCATGGGGTGGGGTTGCTGTCGCGGCGCTACAATGTACCGGTCTATCTCAGCCAAGGCACGTTGCGCGGCATGCGCAAGCCGGTGGAGGTGACCGGTTTTCTCGCTTGTGGCGAGCGCCTGCAGATCGGCGCCCTGGAAGTGAGTGCGGCACGGGTCGAACACGACGCCTACGAGCCGTTGCAGTATGTGTTCAGTGACGGTCGCCGACGTTTCGGCATGCTCACCGACCTGGGCTCGTATGATGCGCTGCTGCTTGAACGCTATCAGGGCCTGGACGCACTGCTGATTGAAGCCAACCACTGCCGCGACCTGCTCGCGCGCGGTCACTACCCGGCCTTCCTGAAGCAGCGGGTCGGTGGCATGCAAGGGCATTTGAACAACCACCAGGCCGCGCGCCTGGTGCAAGAGTTGGGCTGGAACAACCTGCAACACCTGGTGCTGGCCCACCTCAGCAGCAAGAACAACCTGCCACATTTGGCCCGCCAGTGCTTCGTCGACACCCTCGGGTGCGACCCGGACTGGCTCCAGGTGGCGAATCAGGAACACGGGCTCGACTGGCGCGAAATCGCCTAGCCCAACACCTCAGCAAGCGGAGCCCAATCATGGAAAAACGCGACGAACTCTACCGCGGCAAGGCCAAATCGGTTTACAAGACCGACGACGCCGACCGCTTGATCCTGCTGTTCCGTAACGACACTTCGGCGTTCGACGGCAAGCGTATCGAACAGCTCGACCGCAAAGGCATGGTGAACAACAAGTTCAACGCCTTCATCATGCAGAAGCTCGAAGAAGCCGGCGTGCCGACTCAGTTCGACAAGCTGCTGGGCGACAACGAGTGCCTGGTGAAGAAGCTGGACATGATTCCGGTCGAGTGCGTGGTGCGCAACTACGCCGCCGGCAGCCTGGTCAAGCGCCTGGGCGTGGAGGAGGGCATCAAGCTGGAGCCGTCCACCTTCGAACTGTTCCTGAAGAACGACGAGAAGGGTGACCCGTTCATCAACGAATCCCACGTTGTCGCGTTCGGCTGGGGTACCGCCGAGCAACTGGTCGAAATGAAGAAGCTGTCGCTGAAAGTCAACGAAGTGCTGAGCAAGCTGTTCGACGACGCCGGCCTGCTGCTGGTCGACTTCAAGCTGGAGTTCGGTGTGTTCCACGGTCAGATCGTCCTGGGTGACGAGTTCAGCCCGGACGGCTGCCGCCTGTGGGACAAAGAGACCCGCAAGAAGATGGACAAGGACCGCTTCCGCCAGGGTCTGGGCGACGTGATTGAAGCCTACGAAGAAGTTGCCAAGCGCCTGGGCGTGCCGCTGTAAGGCGCCCGCTCACGCAAGCGCCTGATACCACGTGATTTTTTTTGAAAAAAGGTTTGCCTTTTAAAGATTCGCTGGTATGATGCGCGGCATTGGAGAGATGCCGGAGTGGTCGAACGGGACGGATTCGAAATCCGTTGTACTGGCAACAGTACCTAGGGTTCAAATCCCTATCTCTCCGCCATACGCGAAGTAGCCGAAGCCCCCGAAAACGTTGAGTTTTCGGGGGCTTCGTCGTTTCCGGGGTATCAGTCAGGGAAAATTCAGGGCAGCACCTTTTATTGTCTGGTCGCCCTCCATGGCTGCACCTGAATCATCTCGATGTCGATACTGGCAAATCGCTATTTCCCCTGTCATGTCTTGCCCCTACAATCGGATGCTCTTGCAGTCGGTTGGGTAGTCCAGCCGCATCAGCTAGTCCCAGGGAGAAGGCCTCGATGATCAATTCACCGCTTCAGTTCGGCATTTCCATTTCCGCCGCAGAGCTGGCCGAGCAGGTCGAGATGGCGATGATACCGAGGGCGGTTGATGGTGTCTGGGAGGTGTTGTACCGGGATTATGGATCAGAGGGGGGCGAGAAGCTCTGCGAATTCCTGGAGGGGCGTTTGGGGCGGCTGCAGCGGGCACGTGCTCGTATCGCCCTGATCGATCGGCAAATCAAGCGGTACAGCCTCAACCTGAGCGCATTCGAGATCGCTGGGGCGCTGACCTCGATCGAGTCCCTGTACCACGAATACGAGCAAGCGCTGGACAAGCTTGTTCATGGCATTCATGAGCAGGCGGCTGGCGGGTTGCAAGGTGCGGCCGATCGGATGGTGGCAGTGGGGCGTCTGAATGGCTTGAACAGCCGTGTTGCAGAGGCGCTGGGCAGCGACCTGCTGACCCTGCAGCGCTTGCTATCAAGTGACTACGGCCAGTATTTCCTGCGGCCGTTCCATGAGCAGCAGAGCAGTCGCGACTTCGTTTCTTATTTCTACGCGAGCAAATACTGCTACGCGCGTTTCTTCCTCGCCCAGGTCAAGGCGTTCTTGCTGCTGCATTTGGTTCAGGCCGATCCCTGTTCGCCATTCCGGATCAAGGATGAACTCAGGGCGTTCGAAATCCTGCTGGGGCGCCAAGAGGTGGAAATGACCCGCCAGTTGCCCCAGGAGGTCAAGGCAATGGTCCAAGAGCTGGCGCTGGCGTCCCAGGGTGAACGTGACGCCATCGCGGTATCGTTCCGTTCGGGCTTGGGCGATCATGGCCTGCGCTATGGCGATGATAACGGCGTGCACCTTTCCAACGTGGTTCAGGAGTGGCGGCTGGAGCCCATCGAGCCGCTGGTGTTCAACCCGCATAATGATCACCGTTTCCGGGTCAAGCATGCAGTGTCTGGCCGGATCCTCCAGCTGGACGGCCCGGACGGCGCCATTGGGGTCAAGGATTACAAGGACGCCAAGGGTGGCTGGAAGATCAGCTGGAATGTCTCGCACCGGGTGTTCAACCTGCAATTCAAGGGCGAGGCGAAGGACCGCAACAATGACTTGCGCCTGATTGCCCGCACTGGCCCGAACAAGGCAGCGACCGAGGTCCGCCTGAGCGGCAAACGGGTCAATCACCCGTACGAGAACGAGCAGCAATTCCTTATCGAGCCCTATAACCAGCCTTTCGCCGAGCGCGAACGGCTGCTGGTCGACGAGCACCTGAGGCCGGGGGGCTACCTGACCTCGGAGGCGGGTGCCTATACCTTGCATTACCGGCATGACGGCTCGGTAGAGCTGGTCAAGGGGCGCGATGGCAAGGTGGTATGGTCGGCGGCAGCGGGCCACCCGGTGCCGCCGGAGCGTCTTATGCTCCAGCCCGATGGCAACTTCGTGGCCTATGACATGCAGGGGTCGCCTTACTGGGCCTCCGGCAAATACTTCAAGGACCAGCAAGCCTTGTATCGACGTTCGGTGCTGCGGGTACGCAAAGACGGTCGCGTGGAAATTCGCGTACCTGGGCAGGAGATTTTCTGGATCACCCCGCAGCCATGACGGCACAAGCGGCAGGGGGGCGCGTCATGCTCTTGAAAGCGCCAGCTGGAGCGCTATCTAGTCAGAACGAACCTTGATAGCATCTGGCCACTTCACTGAGGGTCGATTGTGTGACATCGTTCTCTTTTTCCGTATGCCTGACGTTGGCCCTGTGCCTGAGTGCCCCAGCCTCCTGGGCCGGTAACACGCCATGTTCCGGGCGCAAGGGTGGGATCGCCGGTTGCGACGGTGATGCCTTTCTTTGCAATGATGGCTCCCTCAGTGCCTCAAGAAAAAGCTGCACGGCCTATACCGGCAACCGGAGTTCACGGCCCGTGGTGAACGCGTTGCAGGGGGCAAGTAGCGAGTGTGCCTGCGGTTCAGGCACCTTTTGTACCGGGCCGCGAGGTGGCGTCTACTGCCTGACGCCCGGCGGCCAGAAAAGTTATCGCCGCCACTGATCCGAGACGCTCACGTTGTCTGTGAGGCAGCCGATAAGCAGGTTGTAACAATCCATACCTTTACAGGGACGTAGCGAGATGAAGCAGGTTGTCTGGTGGGCGGCGTTGGCGTTGATCAGCGGTGTGGCGCAGGCTGCCAACGCGGGCGATCCTTTGCTTGATAGTGCTAGCGCAACCTCCGCTGCCAGCGAGGTCCGTGGTGTTCTGCGCGCCCGTTCCCAGGCGGTGCTGGCCAGCGAGTTGCCGGGCCGGGTCATTGACATCCCCTATGCCGAGGGGCAGTCGTTCAGCAAAGGCGACGTGCTGGTGCGTTTCGACTGCAGCGCCTACCAGGCCCAGGCCAACGCCTCTGCCGCCGCTGTGCGCGCTGCCCGCGAAGAGTTGCACAACAAGCAGCAACTGGCCGCGCTGAATTCGGTCGGCCGTTTCGAAGTGGCCCTGGCCGAAGCGCGCCAAGCTCAGGCCCAGGCTGAATCGCAGGTCTATCAGGTGCAGGTGCAACGCTGCCAGATCAAGGCACCCTTCGACGGCCAGGTGGTGGCGCGCCGGGTTCAGGCGCACGAAAGCGTGGCCAGCGGCGCGGCACTGCTGGAAATCGTCGACAACCGCTCGCTGGAAATCCATCTGCTGGTACCTTCGCGCTGGCTCGGCAAGCTCAAGCCCGAGCAGGCCTTCAGCTTCGTGCCCGATGAGACTGGCAAGCCTATCGACGCGGTGGTCAAGCGCCTCGGTGCGCGCATTGACGAAGGAAGCCAGACTTTGCTGTTGATCGCTAGCGTACCGGCCAACACTCCGGGCCTGCTGGCCGGCATGAGTGGCACCGCGCAGTTCCCGGAGAGCCAATGAACGCGCCTGTTCCCGGCGCTCTCGAGCAGCTGCTCGCCCACTACCTGAAGCTGGAGCGCCAGGCCCGTGCCGCAGCGTCGCTGGAGGCGTTGTCGTTCAGCATGGTCAACGACAGCCAGCCGCTGTTTGGCTATCGCCACGGCGCGTTGCTGATCACCGGCAAGGCTCGTGCATTGACCGGCATCAGCGTAGTGGAGCCGAACGCCCCGTTCGTGGTGTTCATCGAACGGGTCGCCGCGCGGCTGGCAGCCGGTGCGCGATTCGCGCTGGCCGGGCCGGTACCGCCCGAGGACCTGGATCAGGCCTGCCGTGACGACTGGCAGGCGCTGTCGGCGCCCCATGCGTTCTGGCTGCCATTGAAGGACCGCAATGGCGAGGTGTTCGGTGGCCTGTGGCTGGCCCGCGATATTCCTTGGAGTGACGCCGAGCAGGCCTTGCTGGCGCAACTGGGCGACTGTTACAGCCACGCCTGGTGCGCTCTGCAGCCGGGCAAACCGTGGCGCCTGCGCTGGCCGGCCCGTACCCGCTGGGCCCTGGCCGCTGTGCTATTGATGGCTTTGCTGGTGCCGGTGCGCCAGTCGGTCCTGGCGCCTGCCGAGGTAGCACCGCGCAATGGCCAGGTGGTTGCCGCGCCGCTGGACGGGGTGGTCGCCGAATTCCTGGTCAAGCCCAACCAGGCAGTACAGGCCGGGCAGCTGTTGGTGCGCTTCGATGCCACCACGCTCAAGGCCCAGGCCGACGTCGCCGAACGCACCTTGGGCGTCGCCGAGGCGGAATTGCGGGCCAATAGCCAACGGGCATTTTCCGACGCCGACTCCAGCGCGCGGCTCGATCTGCTGGCGGCCCGGGTCGAGCAGAAGCGCGCCGAGCGCGATTACGCACTTGACCTGCTTGGCCGTAGTGAAGTGCGCGCCGAGCGCAATGGCATTGCGGTGTTCGCCGATGCCCAGCGCTTAATCGGCAAGCCAATGCGCACCGGCGAGCGCCTGATGGAAATCGCCGACCCGGCCCAGGCCGAGCTGCGTGTCGAGTTGCCGGTGGCCGACGCCATCGGCCTGGAGCCAGGCGCCGAGGTCGCGCTGTTCCTCGACAGCGACCCGCTGAACCGCCACGATGCCACCCTGGAGCGCATGGCCTACCAGGCGCAAAGTACGCCGGCCGGGCAATTGGCCTATCGGCTTGATGCCAGCTTCGAGCAAGCGCCGCCGCGTATCGGCTTGCGCGGCACCGCCAAGGTGTTCGGCGCCCGTGCGCCGCTTGCCTTGTACCTGCTGCGCCGGCCCTTGGCGGCCCTGCGCCAGTCGGTGGGCCTGTGAGGCTGCCGGCGCTGCGCCCTGACCTTCAGCTCTCGACGGGTGCGCCGGGGCTTGACGGTTCGCCGCAATGGACCTTGGCCGACCCACTGCGCGGGCGCTACTTCAAGCTTGGCGCGCCAGCCATGCGCCTGCTGCGTCACTGGGAGCAGGGCGATCCGCAGCGGGTGTTGAATGCTGCCAACGCCGAGCCGGGTTTGCCGGTTACCGGGCAGGCGCTGGACGAATTGCTGCGCTTCCTGCGCGGTCATGACCTGATCAGCGCCTTGGATGCCGAGCAACGTGCAAGCTACCCGATCAAGGCCGCGAGCCAGCGCCAGGGCCTATGGGCGCAGGTCTTGCACAAGTACCTGTTCTTTCGAATTCCCCTTTGGCGGCCGGATGCTTTTCTGAACCGTACCTGGCCCTGGCTGGAGCGCCATGGCCCGAACCTGCTGCGCTTCGGTCTGCCAACCGTGCTGCTGCTCGGCCTGTTTCTGGTGATGCGCGACTGGGAGCGTTTTCTTGCCACCTTCCCGCACCTGCTCAGCCTTGGCGGGATGGCGGCGTTCGGCATTGCCCTGGGCTTCGCCAAACTCTGCCATGAGTTCGGCCATGCCTACATGGCCAAGCGCGCCGGTTGCCGGGTGCCGAGCATGGGCTTGGCGTTCATGGTCCTGTTGCCGATGCTCTACACCGATGTCAGCGATGCCTGGCGGGTGCAGGACCGCCGCACCCGCCTGCTGATTGGCGCCGGTGGGGTGCTGGCCGAGCTTTTGCTGGCCTGTATCGCGCTGCTGGCCTGGTCGTTGCTCCCGGATGGGGCAGGGCGCACGGCGGCCTTCATGCTGGCCAGCGCCACCTGGATCACCACGGTGGCGATCAACGTCAACCCGCTGATGCGTTTCGACGGTTACTTCCTGCTCAGTGACTTGTGGGGCGTCGACAATCTGCAAGGGCGGGGCTTCGCCCTTGGCCGCTGGCATCTGCGCGAAACACTGTTCGGCTACGGCGAACCGATGCCCGAGCACTGGCCACCGAAGCTGCGTCGGCGCCTGCTGTGCTGGAGCTACGCTTCGTGGGTCTGGCGCGCGGCGCTGTTCTTCGGTATCGCCCTGGCGGTCTATCACCTGTTTTTCAAGGTGCTCGGCATCTTCCTGATGATGGTCGAACTGGTGTGGTTCATCGGCCTGCCTGTCTGGCGCGAATGGCAGCACTGGTGGCAGCACCGCGAACAGGCCCAGCCGCGCAAGGTGCTTTTGCTGGGTATCGGCCTGGCTGGGTTGCTGGCGCTGTTGATCGTGCCTTGGCGCAGTGGGGTGGAGGTGCCGGCAATGCTCGAAGCTGCGCAGCTCAGCTCCCTGCACGCACCTGCCCCGGCGCGCGTGAGCAAGGTGCTGGTCAAGGATGGGCAAGTGGTGGCTGAAAACCAGTTGCTGGTGGAGCTGGAATCTCCAGACCTGCAGTCGAAGCTGGGTATTACCCGGCGTGAAATCGAAATTCTGCAACTGCAGTTGCGCCGCCAGTCCGGGCGCAGTGCCACTGCGGCGGATAGCGGCATTATCGAGCAGCGGCTGGCCGAGGCCGTAGCCGAGTATCGCGGCCTGGCGGCCCAACGCGATCGGCTGGGTCTGCGCGCGCCCCACGCCGGGGTGGTGCGTGACCTGGCGGACAATCTGGTGCCGGGGCGCTGGGTTGATGTCGACTTGCCGCTGGCCCAGGTGGCAGCGCCAGGCTTGCGCTTGCGCGGCTACCTGGCCGAGGCCGACCTGTGGCGGGTCAAGCCAGGTGCCGCCGGGCATTTCGTTGTCGATGACGTTTTGCAGCCTGCCTTGGCGGTAAGCCTTGCAGAGGTGGACGCCAACGGCGTGTCGTTCATCGATCAGGAAGCACTGGTTTCCGAGCATAAGGGGCCGATCGCCGTGCGCAGGGATGCAGATAAGCGGGCGCAGCCGCTGGAGGCCCAGTATGGCGTGCGTTTCGTGGTCGAAAATGGTGCAGCCGGGCACGTGATGCATCCACAGCGAGGCGTTGTGGTGCTCGATGGCGAAGGCATGTCGCTGCTGGGATCCGCATGGCGACGGTTAGCTGCGTTGGGCGTAAGAGAAAGCGGATTTTAGTAGTGCGGTTGCGAGGCGGCTGCGGTAATCTGCTGTCACTTTGCCATGTAAGTAAGCGCGACAGTCGGCGCAATAAAAGTTAGTGCCAAACGTTATTACAGGAAGTTGCCTTCAATGCTCAAGGACGCTGTGACCCTGCGTGCGCTGCAATCAGACGACATGGCGTTCATCGAGCGCCTTTACGCTGAAACACGTGCCGAAGAAATGTCCCGCAGCGGGTGGCCCGCCGAGCAGGTCGCTACCTTCCTCAGCCAACAATTCCATACCCAGCATGCCTATTACCAGGCCCACTACAGCGGTGCCGAGTTTCTGGTCATAGCGCATGAAGGTAAAGCCATTGGCCGGCTTTACCGCTTCTGGGGGCCGGCCAAAGTCAACCTGATCGATATCGCGCTGGTAGCTGAGTATCAGAAACAGGGTATCGGCAGCGCGCTCGTTGATGAAATGGTGCGGCGTGCCGATGCAGAGGGGTTGCTCGTCGAGTTGTTCGTTGAAACCTATAACCCTGCCCAGCGCTTGTATAGCCGCCTTGGTTTCGCCGTCATCAACCAGTCTGGGGTTTACCTGCGTATGCGGCGCGAGCCCCGGCCTGCCTCAAGGAAAGCCCCATGAGTCGAGAAGACATCCATACCGTGCCCAGCCAGGCGGAACTTGAAAGGGCCGACCCGCAGGGGTTCGTCCTGCAAGTGGCACCGGGGCAGGGTATCCGGGTCACGTTGGCCGGTGTTTACCCTGAAGTGGCGATGAACGAACGCTATGAGTGCTATTCGTTCGTACTGTCCTTGCCCGAAGGCGTGGCGTTGCCGTCGCAGGTGTACCGCCTGTTCGGCCCCGAACAACAGGCATGGTTGCTGCTGCTGACGCCGGTAATGCCTGGCGCCGATGGGCGTCCGTTGCTGGAAGCCGTCATTCACCGCGAAAAAGCCGCACAGCAGTAACCGGCACCTGAGAGTTTTCAATAAACGCAACTCAGCTAAGGAAGTGTTCGATGAGCGATCCATTTATCGGCGAGATCAAGATGTTCGCTGGCAACTTTGCACCCCGCGGTTATTCCCTGTGCAACGGGCAGTTGACAGCGATCTCGCAAAACACCGCGTTGTTCTCGCTGCTCGGTACAACTTATGGTGGTGATGGCGTGACCACCTTTGCCTTGCCGAACTTCCAGGGGCGTTCACCGATTCATTGGGGAACGGGTGTGGGCCTGCAACCGGTGGAACTCGGGGAGTTCGCCGGGGTTGAATCCGTCAGCGTGCTGACCAGCAATATGCCCGCACACAACCACACGATCTTTGCCTCTACCGCTGAAGGCACCAGCAACGTTCCGTTGGCCAACGGGTATCTGGCTGCTGCGGTCGACAAGGACCTGAACCCGATCAACATGTATACGGCTGCACCTGCCAACCAGGTACCCCTGAACAGCACCGTCAGCGGCAGTTCCATTCCGCTGCAAACTCGCAGCCCGTACCTGTCCGTCAGCTTCATCATCGCCCTGATGGGTGAGTACCCATCCCGAAGCTAATGAAATGACCGGCGGCGCTTTGCAAGGCGCCGTCACTTTTTTCGCAGCGCTGCCTGATTAGACAGGGCGGTGGCGCAACTGGAGGCGCACCATGAAACTCATCGAACGATTCATGCGTAAGGCTACCGCGCAAGTGCGGCCCGCCGATCCTGGTACCGCGCCATTGCTGATGGCCTTGGAGCCACGGATCATGTTCGATGCCTCCGTTGGCGCAGTCGCCCAGGATGCAGCGCAAGCCACCACCGAGCCGACCACAGACAGCACCTCCAAGGCGCAGGCCGCGCAGGACAGCGCCAGCGCCGACAGCCGTCCCAGCCAGAGCTCGCAAGGCACCCAGCCTTCCCAGCGGCAGGAGGTAGTGTTCGTCGATGGCCAGGTTGGCAATGTCCAGCAATTGCTGGCTGGCCTGTCAGGCAACGCCGAGATCGTCGTGCTGGACCCTGACAAGGACGGCCTGCAACAGATGGCCGACTACCTCAAGGGCCGCGAGGGGCTGGATGCGGTGCATCTGCTGTCCCACGGCGCCGACGGTACGGTACAGGCGGGCAATGTCTGGCTGGCGTCGAGCAACCTGGCCGAGCACCGCGCCGCCTTGGAAAGCATCGGCGCCGCGCTCAAGGCTGACGGCGACCTGATGATCTATGGCTGCGAAGTGGGTAACAGCAGCACTGGCCAGACGTTCATCGAGCAGTTGGCGGCCATCACCGGTGCCGATGTAGCGGCGTCCTCGGATGACACGGGAACCGCGACACTGGGCGGGGACTGGGTTCTGGAGCGCAGCAGCGGCCAGATCGACACGGCCGCGCTTGTGGTCGAAAGCTACGAGGGAATTCTGGCCGCGTCGTGGAGCACCGGTAACGCACCGTTCAGCACGGCCATTGGCGCCGCTGGCCGTACTGTGGTCGGCGACTTCGACAACGACGGCGATACCGACATCCTCTACCAGACCGGTGGCAATGGCAGCACCTGGCTCTATGCTCGCAGCAATGGCGATGGCACCTTTACCCAGCTTGCTCAGGGCTTATCCCCCTTCAGCGGCGTTACCCTGCCGGACCACGCGTCCACCAACTATTACGTTGGCGACTTCGACAACGATGGCGATGTGGACGTCCTGGTCGGGGTGAACGGCGCCACTGGCGTGTTCCTGCGCAACGACGGTGGTGTGTTTGCACCAGGCAACAGCAGCTCCTTCCCTGCGCCGGCCGCGGCTTCACGCATGGTGGTCGGCGACTTCGACAACGATGGCGCTATCGACATCCTTTACCAGACCGCCGGCAACAACAGCGCCTGGGCCTATGCCCACAACAACGGCAACGGCACCTTCACCTCGCTGAGCCTTGCCCTGTCGCCGTTCAATGGGCTGACCTTACCGGACCATGCCGGTAACAACTACTTCGTCGCCGACTTCGACGGCGATGGTGATATCGATATTCTCGCCACAGTCAACGGCCAGACCGGCACCTACCTGCGCAACAACGGCAACGGTAGCTTTACCAGCCTCGCTACCACGGGCTTCCCGGCGCCATTGGCCAGCGGCCGGGTGATCGTAGGGGACTTCGATGGCGACGGTGCTGCCGACATCCTTTACCAGACCGGCGGCAACGGCAGCGCGTTCCAGTATGCCAAGAGCAACGGCGATGGCACTTTCACCTTGACGCCGCTAGCGGGGTCGCCCTTCAACGGGCTGTCACTGCTCGACCACACCGGCACCAACTACCGCGTCGGCGACTTCGATGGTGACGGCGACCTGGATGTCTTTGCCGCCACCAACGGCGGCACCGGCGTCGTGTACCTGCAGAATGGCGCGGCGCCCGAGCTGGTCAGCACTTCGCCGGCCGACAACGCCACCGGCGTCAGCCCCACTGCCAATATCACCCTGACCTTCAGCGAATCGGTGAACAAGGGCACCGGTAATCTCTACATCGTCCGTACTTCCGACAATACGATTGTCGAGACCATCGCCATCGGCAGTTCGCAGATCACCGGCTCCGGCACCACCTGGACCATCGACCCGTCGATCACCCTGGCCGGCGGCTTCAGCTACGCGGTGCGTGTGGGCCCAAAAGCCTTCGTTGACGCCGACGGCACCGTGTTCAAGGGGATCAGCAACAACACCACGCTGAACTTCACCGTCGCCATGGCCCAGCCGCCGGTAATCGGCAACGTAAATGGCGACGCCGTCACTTACGTCGAAGACAGCGCCTATGTGCTGCTCGACGCCTCCAGCAACGCGACGATCAGCGATGCCGACTCGGCCAACTTCAACGGCGGCAAGCTGACTGTGCAGATCACGGCAGGCGGCACGCTTGGCGAAGACGTGCTGTTCATTCGCGATCAGGGGGCAGGCGCCAACCAGGTCGCCATTTCCGGTGCGTCGATCATGTACAACGGCCTGGTCATCGGCACCTTCACCGGGGGCAGCAATGGCAACCCGCTGGTGATCACCTTCACCAGCAACGCCAACCCGACCAACGTCGCGGCCCTGGTGCAGAACCTGGCGTACCGCAACTCCAATACCGTCGAGCCGTCAACCGCCACGCGCAGCGTGTCGATCAGCATGGACGACGGTGCCGGTGGCAATAGCGCGGTTTGCGTGGTCAGCGTTGCCGTTCAGGGCGTCAACGACACGCCGGTGGCCAGCGTCAGTGCCACCAACCCGACCTACACCGAGAACACTTCGGCGGTACAACTGTTCAGTGGTGCGATGATCAATACCGTCGAGACCGGGCAGAAAGTGAACCAGATGACCTTCACCGTCACCACCGTGTACAACGGTGCGGCCGAGAAGCTGGTGATCGACGGCAGCGACGTGACCCTGGTCAACGGCACCAGCGTGGTCACCAACAACAACGGCACGGTGGTCACGGTTTCGGTGACCAGCGGTACCGCCAGCATCACCCTCAGCAGCAGCGCGGGCCTGGACGTGGCGACGGCGCAGACCATCCTCAACACCATGGCCTATCGCAACGACAGCGAAAGCCCGAACACCGCCAACCGGGTGGTGACCTTGAACACCGTGAGCGACAACGGCGGCTTGGCCAACGGTGGGCTGCCTACCGCGGCTATCGGTATCTTCAGCACCGTGACCGTGGTCGGGGTCAACGATGCGCCGGTGCTGGCCGGCGCGCCGTACAACTTGCCGAGCATCAACGAGGACACCACCTCGACCGGCACGCGGATCTCGACCCTGCTGACCAACTACACCATGGTCGACCCCGATGTCGGTGCCTTGCGCGGTATCGCGGTGGTTACCAAATCCGGCAACGGCACCTGGCAGTACTCCACCGACAATGCCACCTGGACCGACTTCGGTGCCGTGTCCAATTCCAGTGCGTTGCTGCTGAGCTCCACCACTTATGTTCGCTACGTCCCCGATGGCGCCAACGGCGAGACCGCCAGCCTGACCTTCCGCGGCTGGGACCAGAGCACGGGTACCGCGTCCGTCAACGGTATCCGTGGCACCGCTGATACCACCAGCAACGGTGGCACCACGGCATTCTCCACCACCACCGCGGTGGCCAACCAGGTGGTGACCTCGGTCAACGATGCGCCGGTGATGACCGGTGTATCGCCGACCCTGACCGGGATCACCGACACCTCGGTCAGCAACGGCGGCAATACCGTCCTCTCGCTGCTGGGCGGTGTCACCGACGTCGATACCCCGGCGCTCAAGGGCATGGCGATCACCGGCCTGACCGCCACCTACGGCAAGTGGCAGTACAGCATCGACGCTGGCAGCACCTGGAGCGACGTAGGTGTCGTTTCCAGCAGCGCCGCGCTGATTCTCACCGGGCAGAACCTGGTGCGCTTCGTGCCGGACGGCATCCATGGCGAGACAGCGACCCTCACCTACAAGGCCTGGGACCAGAGCAGCAACGCCGGCCTACAGGGCACCAAGGTCAATGTCACCACCTCCGGCGGCACCTCGGCCTATTCCGTCGGCGCCGACACCGCCAGCGTGGTGGTCACCGCGGTCAACGACGCCCCGGTAGTCACCGTGAGCGGCACCCCGGCGTCCTGGACCGAAGGCAACAACGTCGGCTCCACCCCGGTCGTGGTGGCCCCGACCCTGACCGTGACTGACGCCGACGGCCCGAACCCGTTCAGTGCCGCCGCGCGCATGCTGACCTACTACAGCTCCCAGGACACCCTGAGCTTCGTCAATGACGGGCTCACCATGGGCAATATCGTCGGCACCTGGACCGCCGGCACCGGCACCCTGACCCTGACCTCTGCCGGCAATCAGGCGACCGTGGCACAGTTCGAGGCCGCGCTGCGCGCGATCACCTACAACAACGCGTCGAACAGCCCCAACACCACCACCCGCACCGTGCAGTTCATCGTGACGGATGGCAGCAATGCCGCGTCGACCGCGGTGACCGGCGATATCACCCTCACTGCGGTCAACGATTCGCCGACCATCAGCGCCGTGGCGGCCTTGCCAGTCAACGAGGACACATCAACGCCGCTCAGCCAGATCACCTTCAGCGATGTCGATTCCACCCTCGGTATCGTCACCTTCTCGGTCGGTAATGGCACCCTCAGCGCCACTGGCGCCGGCGGGGTGACTGTGGGCGGCACGTCGACCGCGCTGACCCTGAGCGGCACCCTGGCCAACATCAACAACTTCATCGCCGGCAACCGCCTGGTCTACACCCCGGCGGCCAACGCCAGCGGCGACGTGACCCTGACCATCAACGTCAATACCACCAGCGTATCCGACGCCACCACTACCCTGACCCTGCAGGTCGCAGCGGTGAACGATGCACCGGTGGTCACCGCGCCGGCGTCCATCGTCGTGACCGAGGATGTGTCCAGCGTGATCGGCGGCATCAGCTTCACTGATGTCGATGCCGGTGCCAACACCGTTACCGCGACGTTCTCGGTGCCGAGCGGCACCCTGAGTGCCGCCAGTGGCATGGGGGTCACGGTGGCTGGTGCCGGAACCGATGTGCTGACCCTGTCCGGCAGCCTGGCCGATATCAATTTCTTCATCGCAGCCAACGGCCTGACCTTCAAGACCGCCCAGGACGCCACCAGCAGCGTGACCCTGACGGTGACCCTCAACGACAAGGGCTTCAGCGGCAGCGGTGGCGAGAAGACCGATACCAAGACCGTGATGCTCAATGTCAGTGCGGTCAACGATGCACCGGTCAACAGCGTGCCGGCCGCGCAAACCGCCCAGCAGGATATTGCCCTGGGCTTCAACACCGCCAACGGCAACGCCATCGTCATCACCGACGTGGATGCCGGCAACGGGCTGATCACCGTGACCCTGACGGCAACCAACGGCACGCTCAGCCTGGGCAGCCTGAGCGGCATCACCCTGCTGCAGGGGACCGGCACGAACAACACGGCCATGATCTTCGAGGGCACTCGCGTCAACCTCAATGCCGCGTTGCAGACCCTCAGCTTCAAGTCCGTCAGCGGCTTCGTCGGCGCCGCCAGCCTGACCATCGAGACCAATGACAATGGCAATTCCGGCAGCGGCGGGGCAAAGACCGATGTCGATACCCTCTCGATCAACGTGATCCCGGTGAACCCGAAGGTCACCAGTGTCTCGGCCCAGGGCCTGGACCGCACCGTTAAGGTCGGCGACGAAGTGCTGATCAACGTGGTCTTCGACCAGGTGGTAAACGTCGATACCAGCGGCGGAATCCCGAGTCTGCTGCTGGAGACCGGGCTGGTCGATCGCAACGCGGGCTACCAGAGCGGCTCGGGTAGCAACACCCTGGTCTTCAAGTACACCGTGCAGGCCGGTGACGTCAGTGCTGACCTTGACTTCCAGAGCACCGCTGCATTGCAGCTCAATGGCGCGGTACTGGCCAACGCCAGTAACGACCTTGCGATCCTCACCCTGCCGACCGTGGGCGGTAGCGACGCCCTGGGCGGGCGCAGCAATATTGTGGTCGACGGCGTGGTGCCGTTGGTGGCGAGCGTCCAGGCCCCGTCCGCTGGCACCTACATCACCGGCCAGAACCTCGACTTCACCGTCAACTTCAGTGAGAGCGTGGTGATCGATACCACTGGGGGCGTGCCGCGCATTGCCGTAAGCCTGGACACTGGCGGCACCGTGTATGCCGAATACGTGTCCGGCTCCGGCGGCAGCGCCCTGGTGTTCCGCCTGACCGTCGCCAGCGGTCAGCTGGACAGCACCGGTGTGACCGTGGGCAGCCGTATCGACCTCAATGGCGGCGCCATCAGCGACCAGGCCGGCAACGCCAGCGTGACGACCCTGAACAGTGTGGCTAGCACTGCCGGGGTTAACGTCGACGGCATCGCGCCGACCGTTGTCAGTGTGACACCGCCGCTCGATGGCAGCTACAAGGCCGGCGATGTGCTGAGCTTCACCGTCAACGGCAGCGAAGCGCTGCAGACTGGCGCACTGGCGCCAAGGCTGGTGCTGGATGTGGGCGGGGTGACCCGTTACGCCACTTACGTGTCCGGCAGTGGCAGCTCCGTGCTGGTGTTCCAGTACGTGGTCCAGGCGGGCGACAACGACAGCAACGGCATCACCGTCAACAGCATCGACCTGCGCGGGGAAGCGCTCACCGACCTGGCCGGTAACGACCTGAACCTGGCATTGAACGGCATGGGCAGCACCGCCGGGGTTCTGGTAGACACCACCGCGCCAGGTGCCAGCAGCATCGTGCGCGTCGATGCCAGCCCGAGCAGCGGCGACTCGGTCCGTTTCACCGTGACCTTCAGCGAAGAGGTCAGCGGTGTGGACGCCAGTGACTTCAACCTGGTCTTCGGAGGCAGCGCCGCCGGTAGCATCAGCAGCGTCACTGCGCTCGATGGGCATACCTACACCGTCCTGGTCGGCGGCCTGAGCGGCCTCGGCAGCCTGCGCCTGGACCTGGCCAACAGCGGCACCGGCATCCTCGACGCCGCCGGCAACGCCATCGCTGGCGGCCTGACGGG
>NZ_QLTL01000030.1:0-36383 GCF_003269045.1 Pseudomonas sp. URMO17WK12:I7
AGAGCAAGAGCAAGAGCAAGAGCAAGAGCAAGAGCAAGAGCAAGAGCAAGAGCAAGAGCAAGAGCAAGAGCAAGAGCAAGAGCAAGAGCAAGAGCGAGCGAAATTCAGCGCGGCTTGATGTCCAGCCTTCGCAGATGGCAAGTCACTTCCTCACGGTCGTGATACAGCTGCTTGCAAGCAATCGACACCTTGACCTTACGCGACTTGAACGTCGCCTCCATGCGGTCCAGCAACCGGCGCACCTCGGCATAGCGCTGCTTCATCGGCAACTTCAGGTTGACCACCGCCTCACGGCACAACCCCTCACCCAGCCACGTCTCGATCAACGCAGTGGTACGTGCCGGTTTCTCGACGATATCGCAGACCATCCAGTCAACCGGCTGCTTCGGCTGCCAGGTGAACCCATCGGCCATCAGGTGTTGCACCAGCCCGGTATCCATCAGGCTTTCGGCCATCGGCCCATTGTCGATGGCAGTAACCAACATGCCACGGCGTACCAGCTGATACGTCCAGCCACCCGGCGAAGCCCCCAGGTCTACTCCGGTCATGTCGTCGCCCAGGCGCTGCTCCCACTGCTCACGCGGAATGAACTGGTGCCAGGCCTCCTCCAGCTTGAGCGTCGAGCGACTGGGCGCCTCACGCGGAAACTTCAGGCGCGGGATGCCCATCGGCCACAACGCACTGTTGTTTGCCTCGGCCACGCCGACGAATACCCGGCGGCCACTGATGAAGGTCAGCAACAAGCGTGGCAGGCTCGGGTTTTCGACCAGGCGGCCAGCCTTTTCCAGAGCCTTGCGCAGCGGCACTTCGAACTTGCGGCAGAAGGTCGACAGTTCCTTGCCATCGTTGCTGTCCAGCACTTCCAGCCACAGGCTGCCGAAGCCTCTCCCCAGCTCTGCCAGATGCGCCAACAGCACGCTGATGCGGTCGGACTCTGGCAGCTCGATATACGTGCCACGGGCCCACTGGCGCGGGAAGATCAGTTGCGCGAAGCGCAGCTGGGCCATCAGGCGCTCGGCCCCTTCGGCCTCGGCACAGACGAACTCGGCACAAGCGCTCTGCGGCTTGCCCTTGGCATAACCGGCCACACCCAGCTGGGCGGCATGTTCGCTGATCTCGGCGCAGACCTCACCCTCGAAACCGGGCCGGCAATGCATGAACAGGGTATTCATCTCTCACTCCACTACGGCGGGCGCACCACGGGCGCCGGCAGGGCGGCGATGATAAAGGAAGTTCGGAACCTGCGACATGCCCCGCCGGTCCAGAAAAGAGTCAGGGGCACCAAACGGAGCTAACCTGACCATTCAGCCAGGTCCGTGCCGTGCGGACCGAAACAGCGCGGTGGCACCGGCCTCAACCAGCAATGCCGGGCCCCGCCGCAAAAGGAGTTGGCAATGCCCTCGCTCGATAGCCTGAACACCCTCAAGACTCTCCAGGTGGCTGACCGCACCTATCATTACTACAGCCTTGCCGAAGCCGGCCAGCAGCTCGGCGACCTGCAGCGCCTGCCCATGTCGCTCAAGGTACTGCTGGAAAACCTGCTGCGCTGGGAAGACGGCGAGACCGTCGGTACCGATGACCTGCGCGCCCTCGCCAGCTGGCTGCAGGAACGCCGCTCCGACCGCGAGATCCAGTATCGCCCGGCGCGCGTATTGATGCAGGATTTCACTGGCGTGCCAGCAGTGGTCGACCTCGCGGCAATGCGCGCGGCCATGGCCAAAGCCGGCGGCGACCCGCAGCGAATCAACCCACTGTCGCCGGTTGACTTGGTGATCGACCACTCGGTGATGGTCGACCGTTACGCCACGCCGCAGGCCTTCACCCAGAACGTCGACATCGAGATGCAGCGCAATGGCGAGCGCTACGCATTCTTGCGCTGGGGCCAGAGCGCATTCGACAACTTCCGCGTGGTGCCGCCGGGCACCGGCATCTGCCACCAGGTCAACCTGGAGTACCTCGGGCGCACGGTATGGACCCGCGAAGCAGACGGTCGCACCTACGCCTTCCCCGACACCCTGGTTGGCACCGACTCGCACACCACCATGATCAACGGCCTTGGCGTGCTCGGCTGGGGCGTGGGCGGCATCGAGGCAGAAGCGGCCATGCTCGGCCAGCCGGTGTCGATGCTGATCCCGGAAGTGATCGGCTTCAAGCTCACCGGCAAGCTGCGCGAAGGGATCACCGCCACCGACCTGGTGCTGACCGTCACGCAAATGCTGCGCAAGAAAGGCGTGGTGGGCAAATTCGTCGAATTCTACGGCGACGGCCTGGCCGACCTGCCGTTGGCCGACCGTGCAACCATCGCCAACATGGCGCCGGAGTATGGCGCCACCTGTGGCTTCTTCCCGGTCGACGAGGTCACCCTCGAGTACCTGCGCCTGTCCGGCCGCCCAAGTGAAGCGGTGCAATTGGTCGAACAGTACTGCAAGGCCCAAGGGCTGTGGCGCCTACCGGGTCAGGAACCGTTGTTCAGCGACACCCTCGCGCTGGACATGGCCGAGGTCGAAGCCAGCCTGGCCGGGCCCAAGCGGCCCCAGGACAGAGTTGCGCTGGGCCAGGTCAGCCAGGCATTCAACCACTTCATCGAACAGCAGCCCAAGGTGCTGGCCAAGGAAGTCGGCCGTCTGGAAAGCGAAGGCGGTGGCGGCGTGGCGGTGGGCAATGCCGACCAGGCTGGCGAGATCGACTACAGCCACGGCGGCCAGACACATACCTTGCGCCATGGCGCCGTGGTGATCGCCGCAATCACCTCCTGCACCAACACGTCCAACCCCAGCGTGATGATGGCGGCCGGCCTGGTGGCGAAGAAGGCTGTGGAAAAAGGCCTGCAGCGCAAGCCGTGGGTCAAGAGCTCGCTGGCACCCGGCTCCAAGGTGGTCACCGACTACTACAACGCCGCCGGGCTTACCCCCTACCTCGATCAGCTCGGCTTCGACCTCGTCGGCTACGGCTGCACCACCTGCATCGGCAACTCCGGTCCACTGGATGAAGCCGTTGAAAAAGCCATCAGCAACGCCGACCTCACCGTCGCCTCGGTGCTTTCGGGCAACCGCAACTTCGAAGGCCGCGTGCACCCGCTGGTCAAGACCAACTGGCTGGCCTCGCCACCGCTGGTGGTAGCCTACGCCCTGGCCGGCAGCGTGCGTGTGGACCTGACCAAAGATGCACTGGGCACTGGCAAGGACGGCCAACCGGTGTACCTGCGCGACATCTGGCCCACCCAGCAGGAGATTGCCGAAGCCGTCGCCAAAGTCGACACGGCCATGTTCCACAAGGAATACGCCGAAGTCTTCGCCGGCGATGCGCAATGGCAGGCCATCGAGGTACCGCAGGCGGCAACCTATGTTTGGCAGGACGATTCCACCTACATTCAGCACCCACCGTTCTTCGATGACATCGGCGGGCCGCTGCCCGAGATCACGGACATCCAGGGTGCACGCATCCTCGCCCTGCTTGGCGACTCGGTGACCACCGACCACATCTCCCCGGCCGGCAACATCAAGGCCGACAGCCCGGCCGGGCGCTACTTGCGCAGCAAGGGCGTGGAACCACGGGACTTCAACTCTTACGGTTCGCGGCGCGGCAACCACGAGGTGATGATGCGCGGCACCTTCGCCAATATCCGCATCCGCAACGAGATGCTGGGCGGCGAGGAAGGCGGTAATACGCTTTACGTACCCACGGGCGAAAAGCTGTCGATCTATGACGCCGCCATGCGCTATCAGGCCGAAGGTACGCCGTTGGTGGTGGTCGCCGGCCAGGAGTATGGCACCGGCTCCAGCCGCGACTGGGCGGCCAAAGGCACCAACCTGCTGGGGGTCAAGGCGGTGCTGGCAGAAAGTTTCGAACGCATCCACCGCTCCAATCTGGTGGGCATGGGCGTGCTGCCGCTGCAGTTCAAGGCCGGGCAGGATCGCAAGCAACTGGGGCTGACCGGCAAGGAACAGATCGACCTGCTGGGGCTCGGTGGCGCGCAGATCAAACCGGGCATGAACCTGACGCTGCGCATCACCCGCGAGGACGGGCAACAGCAGCAGATCGAGGTGCTGTGCCGGATCGATACGCTCAACGAAGTGGAATACTTCAAATCAGGCGGGATTCTGCACTATGTGCTGCGGCAGATGATTCGCAACTGACCACCTCTGCACGTTCTGCGCCTGTTGCATCGAGCGCCGCGCCTGCGGCGTTCGATGCGCATTACCACAAGAAAAGTCTGCCATTTGCCAGTGGCACTTTAGTGGCCGCTCAGTCATCATTGGCCCTAACTGTCACCAAATAGTCATGAACGTGGGCAATCAGGCAGCTTTCTCAGCACTGAAGCTCGGCTGCCTTTACTGCATCCGCAGTACTGGCCAATTGCCCCAGATCAAGTAAATTAAATATCCATTCAATAAAACCAGTGGCTTGCCGATATCTGTCGAAAGCCTTGCGGACGATTTCAGCTCATGCGTAACAACCAGCCGATTACCCAGAGGGAACGGACTTTCCCTGCCCAACAACGGTTGATCTCCACCACCAATGCCAAAGGTGTGATCACCTACTGCAACGATGCATTCGTCGAGATCAGCGGTTTCACCCGCGAAGAGCTGATTGGCGCACCCCACAACCTGGTCCGCCACCCCGACGTGCCGCCTGCGGTGTTTGCCCACATGTGGCAAACCCTCAAGCAGGGCTTGCCGTGGATGGGCATCGTCAAGAACCGCTGCAAATCCGGCGACCACTACTGGGTGAATGCCTACGTCACACCGATTTTCGAGAACAACCAGGTCGTCGGTTTCGAGTCGGTGCGGGTCAAGCCTACCGCCGAGCAGATCCGACGCGCCGAAGCCCTGTACCAGCGCATCAATGGCGGCAAGACCGCCATCCCGCAGCGTGATCGCTGGTTGCCGGTGCTGCAGGACTGGCTGCCGTTCATCCTGGTCAGCCAAGTCGGTTTCCTGATTGGCAACTGGCTCGGCCACTCCTGGGGTTTCGCGCTGGCCGCCGGCCTGTCAGTCCCGCTCGGCCTGCTCGGCCTGAGCTGGCAGCAACGTGGCCTGAAACGCCTGCTGCGCCTGGCCGAACAAGCCACCTCCGACCCGCTGATCGCGCAGATGTACACCGACAGCCGTGGCGTGCAGGCACGCCTGGAGATGGCCATGCTCAGCCAGGACGCGCGCATGAAGACCTGCCTGACCCGCCTGCAGGACAGCGCCGAGCACCTCAGCGACCAGGCACGTCAGTCCGATGCCCTGGCGCACAAGAGTTCCTCTGGCCTGGAGCGGCAACGCGTGGAGACCGAACAAGTCGCCGCCGCCGTCAACCAGATGGCTGCCACCACCCAGGAAGTTGCCAACCACGTGCAACGCACCGCTGATGCGACCCAGGAAGCCAACCGCCTGACCAGCCAGGGCCGGCAGATCGCGGGTGAAACCCGCGATGCCATCGAGCGCCTGTCGACAGCCGTGGGCGAAACCGGCCAGACCGTGACCCAGCTGGCCAAGGACAGCGACGAAATCGGTGGTGTGGTCGATGTGATCAAGGGCATCGCCGACCAGACCAACCTGCTGGCGCTCAACGCTGCCATCGAAGCGGCCCGTGCCGGCGAGATGGGCCGTGGTTTTGCCGTGGTCGCCGACGAGGTACGCCAGCTGGCCCAACGCACCGCCGAATCGACCGGGCAGATCCACGGCCTGATCGCCAAACTGCAACAGACGGCCAACAATGCCGTGCTGACCATGGAAACCGGCCACCGCCAGGCCCAGGAAGGCGTGGACCGTGTGATGCAGGCCGACCAGGCGCTGGTCGGGATCAGTGAGGCAGTGGCCAACATCACCGACATGGCGACCCAGATTGCCGCCGCAACCGAAGAGCAGACCGCGGTGGCCGACGAGATCAGCCGCAATATCAGCACCATCGCCGAACTGGCCGATCAGACGGCCGAGCAGGCGCAGCACTCGGCGCAGCTCAGCGAAGAGCTCACCACCACTGCCGGCAGCCAGTATTCGCTGGTGGAGCGGTTCAACCGCTAAGACCCGTGCCTACGGGGTATCTGTAGGAGCGGCCTTGCCGGGGCGCTCCTACACAGCCCTGTGCGCAGGTGCCTTACCAGTCCAGCGCCAGCTGGCTCTCGAAGTAGCGTTGCTCGCCGGTCAACGGATCGGCAAAGCGCAAGCTCTGCGCCAGCAGCTTCAACGGCCGCTGATAGTCGTCTTCCTCCTTGAGCAACTGCGGGTAGAACGGGTCATTGCAGATCCCCGCCCCCAACGCCGCCATGTGCACACGCAACTGATGGGTCTTCCCCGTTACCGGCGACAGTCCGTAGCGCCAGAACTCGCCATTCTTCTCCAGCACTTCGGCAAGCGTCTCGCTGTTGGCCTCCCCTGCTATTTCCTGCATGCGAAAGAACGGTTCGCCATGCACCAACCGGCTTTTGTGCACCAAAGGGAATGCATGCTGCGGCATGGCGGCAGCGATGGCTTGATAGCGCTTGTCGATACGACGCTCCGGGAACAACCGCTGATAGGCGCTGCGCGTCTGTGGATTGGCGGAAAACAGCACCAGCCCGGCCGTGTGCCGGTCGATGCGGTGCAACGGCACCAGATGAGGGTTATCCAGGCGCCGGATCAGGCGGCGCAGCAGGGTGTGCTCGACGTATTCACCGGTAGGTGTGACTGGCAGAAAGTGCGGCTTGTCGGCCACCACCAGGTGCTCATCCACATGCAGGATGGTTTCCTCGACCGGAATTGGCCGCTCGTTGGGCACCTCGCGAAAGTAGTGCAGGCGCATGCCGCGACGGTAGGGCAAGTCAGCGGCAATCGCCCTGCCCTCAGCATCGAGCACCCGGCCTCGAGCGAAGCGGTCTAGCCACTGCGCGCGCCCGATGGCCTTGAAATGGTCGCACAGGCAATCGAGCACCGTGGCCCAGTTGCCGGGCGGCAGGCAGACCGTGCTGGCTTGCTGGTGGGCAGGGTCGAAAGGCGTGGTCATGGCAAGGCTCGAGCATTCAAAGCCGCACATTATCCCTCAAGCCTGGCGCCTCAACCAGCCTCGACCCGCCCTTCACTGTGTGCCTTCAGCCAGCGCAGCACCTGCACGGCCTCCCAACGCCCGGGGTCATAAAGCGCGTAGACCAGCCCCTGATAACCCACCACATCCAGCCCCCGGTGGTAGCCGGCGCGCTGGAACAAGGCCTCGATCTCTGCAAAACAGGTATTGAAATGCACCTTGCCGAATGGCGTGCGGTCATCGGTGACCAGGCCCTCGAGGCGCAATTCCAATACGGCGTCGTACACCCGCTCCACCGGCATACGGTTGACGCTGTACTTGAGTTGCTCGACGTTGAGCATGGGTTAACCTCGATACTGTATTTATATACAGCATACGGAGAGTGACACAGCGTCGTCAATCAAACCCAACGTCACTGCAAGCCAGGCAGATAGCCAGTACCCTTGCGAATGGTCAGCACCTCACGGCGCGGAACGGCCACCGATACCGAAAGGTGAACCCAGCTGTCGAACTCCAGGATCAACTGGTCGAACGCCACGGCACTTTCGCTCACCCGCCGAACCACTTCACGGCTGTCTATATCCACAACCGTGAAATCAGCAGCCAGGCCCCTGACATGCTGGCTGTTGCTCGCCCCGCCAATGCGCGTATTCACCGCCGAGCTACGGTATCCGCTGCTGACGATGATGGGACTGTCAAACAGCGCTCGCACTTGCTCGAGCGCCAGGCAAAGCAAGCGCAGATTACTCATCACCGCAAGCGAAGGGGTGTTGTCCAACCCTTCTCTCGCGGCAGTTTGCGAAGCGGTCATTTCGGCCAGGGTAAAGTGTGGCGTGATGTACATGGTGAGTATCTCGATGACAATGCAATTGGACCGATGACGCTTCATCGGCTCATCATCATCGCTTGCACCGCCCGGGGCATGCAGGAGGGTGAGGATTCCCTCTACACGTCACTGGGCAAGGAACGCCACCACCTGTTCGGCATCGAATGGCCAATGCAGCTCGGCCGAAGTATCACCACGTCGCAGCACAGGAATGATCAACCCGTAGCGCTCGAAGAGCGCCTCGTCATCGGCGATGTCGACCAGTTCGATCAGCAAGCCGTGATCGACAAAGGGCATGAGCACGGCTTCGGCCACTTCGCACAAGTGGCACCCAACGGTGCCGAAGAGTTGGCATTCAGGCAGCATGGGGCAAGGCTCGATTTGGCTGTGGGAAGAAGCCTATTCTAGGTCCGTCCTGCCCTCTGTGCACCTGACCTCGCTCAATCCTGGCTGGTGGCACCGATCCGGTGCAGCGACAGGTCTGCGCCCTGGAATTCCTGCTCATGGCTCAAACGCAGGCCATGCAGTTGGCGAATCAGGCCGTAAACGGCAAAACCACCGATCAACGCGACCAGTACTCCCGCGAGGCTGCCCAGCAGTTGGCTGATCAGGCTTACACCACCCATCCCCCCCAGTGCCGCCTGGCCAAACACGCCGCAGGCAATTCCCCCCCACAGGCCGCACAAGCCGTGCAGAGGCCAGACCCCGAGCACATCGTCGACCTTCCAGCGGTTCTGCGCGGCCGTGAAACTCCAGACGAACAGCACCCCCGCAACCAGGCCCGTAGCCAGCGCACCAATGGGGTGCATGAGGTCAGAGCCGGCACAGATCGCCACCAGGCCGGCCAGCGGCCCGTTGTGCAGGAAGCCCGGGTCGTTGCGCCCGGCGAGCAACGCCGCCAGGGTGCCGCCGACCATGGCCATCAGCGAGTTGATCGCCACCAGGCCGCTGACCCCTTGCAGTGTCTGGGCACTCATCACGTTGAAGCCGAACCAACCGATGATCAGGATCCACGAGCCCAGCGCCAGGAACGGAATGCTCGACGGCGCGAAGGCCACCAGACGGCCGTCGCGATAACGCCCGCGCCGCGCCCCCAGCAGCAGCACTGCCGCCAGCGCCAGCCAGCCGCCCATGGCATGCACCACCACGGAGCCTGCAAAATCATGGAACGGCGCACCGAAGCGGGCCTGCAACCAGGTCTGCAGGCCAAAATTGCCATTCCACACCACGCCCTCGAAGAACGGGTAGATGAACGCCACGATCAACGCCGTCGCGCACAGCTGCGGCGCGAACCGCGCACGCTCGGCGATACCGCCGGAAATGATCGCGGGAATCGCCGCCGCGAAAGTCAGCAGGAAGAAGCATTTGACCAGCGCATAGCCGTGGTCGGCAGCCAGTTGCGATGCAGGTTGCAGGAAGTTCACGCCATAGGCGATCCAGTAGCCGACAAAGAAGTACACCAGCGCGGAGACGGCGAAATCGCTGAGGATCTTCGACAACGCGTTGACCTGATTCTTGTGGCGCACGGTGCCCACTTCGAGAAAAGCGAAGCCGGCGTGCATGGCAAGCACCAGAATGGCGCCCATGAGAATGAACAGGGTGTTGGAGCCGTGGACCAGAGAGTCCATCGCGCTGTGCATGTTTTCCATTGAAGTGGCAGACCTGCAAAAAAGCACCAGGACAGTTCAAGAACCTGCATCCCTGCACCGAATCGGTGCCAGCTTTTGCCCTCGTGTGCCGAAGCGGGCGCAGCCTGCGTGGTTTTTTCTTGGGTTTGTCGTGGATTAGGTTAAGGTTTATCGGTATCCGCCGGGGGCGACGCCCTGCTTCGGCGCACCGCTCCGGGTGACGCCCCGCGTTGTGGCAAATTTCAGTAGCAAGGCCCATACCAGCGCCGCCAGTGAACCTTCCACGCACGCGGTTACTCGAATGACCTACATACCTGCACACCTACACAGGGAGAGCCCCATGGCCAGCAAATCGGCAAAGACTGCACAAGAGATATTGATGGCTGACTTCCAGGCCTTGGTCCGCGATACCGAAAAATTGCTGGCCGATACCGCCAATCTGGCTGGCGATCAGGCCGACGAGTTACGCGAGCAGATTCACGACCGCCTGACCCAGGCCCGCGAAACCCTGCAGTTGACCCAGGACTCGATGCGCGAGCACGGCCAGGCAGCCCTCGGCAGCGCCGAGCAGTACGTCCAGGAAAACCCTTGGCAGGCCATTGGTATCGCAGCAGGCGTCGGCTTGTTGATCGGCCTGCTGGCCAATCGGCGCTGAGGAGCCCCCATGGAGAATGACAGCATAGGCACCAGCGCCTCGGGCAGACGCCTGGGCGCGGCGCTGCTAGGGCTGCTGCACAGCCACATCGAACTGTTCGGTATCGAACTGCAGGAACAAAAAGCCCGCACCCTGAGCCTGTTGCTGTTTGCAGGGCTGGCATTGGTGTTCGCGTTGCTGCTGCTCACGGCCTTGTCCGGCTTGCTTCTGGTATTGCTGTGGGACAGCTATAGGCTGGCGGGCATCATCGGCCTTTGCGTCTTCTATGGCTTGGCGGCATTGTATTGCGGCCTGCGCCTGAAAGCTGCAGTGTTCGATGAGTCTTCACCGTTTGGTTCGACCCTCGAAGAACTGGCCAAGGATCGGGAGCGCCTGTTGCCATGAGCCTGCCTGAACTACCGAACACCCGTAACCCGCGGGAATTGCGCAAGGCGCTGTTGCGCCTGCGCATGGAAATGCACCGCCAGCAAATCCGCCATGAGTCCGGGCAAATGCTGCAACCTCTGCAGCGCCTGCGCGGTATGGGCAGCTCGCTGCATGACGGATTGGGCTTCAAGCACGCACCGTTGTGGGGAATCGGCGCCGTCGTGGCGCTGGGCTTTCTGACCGGCAAAGGGGTGCGCAGCGGCAACCTGAGCCGCCTGGTTCGGCTGGGAACCAGCCTGCTGCCGCTGGTACGCCTGTTCCTGCAAGGTAACCGGCGCCCTTGAGTGCCCTGGCCGGCCCTGATCCCACAGGGCCGGTCTCGCTCTGCCCCTTGCACGCCTGCTCACGACACAGGAAGCTATACCCTTCGATCGACAGGAGACCGCGCCTTGGACTGGCACACCCTGCTCACCCGCGAACGCCTCGGCAAAGCCCTCTACAGCGCCGAAGAACTGGGCCGCAGCCCTTTCCACAAAGACCATGACCGGATCATCTTCTCAGGGGCCTTTCGTCGCCTCGGTCGCAAGACTCAGGTCCATCCCGTTTCCAGCAACGACCATATCCACACGCGCCTGACCCATTCCCTGGAGGTCAGCTGCGTTGGCCGCTCACTGGGCATGCGTGTCGGCGAAACACTGCGCAGCAGCCTGCCCGACTGGTGCGAACCCAGCGATCTGGGCATGATCGTGCAGTCGGCCTGCCTGGCTCACGACATTGGCAACCCCCCGTTTGGCCACTCCGGTGAAGATGCCATTCGCCATTGGTTCCAGCAGGCCGCCGGGCGTGGCTGGCTGGACGACATGAGCGACGACGAGCGCGCCGACTTCCTCAACTTCGAAGGCAACGCCCAAGGCTTCCGCGTACTCACTCAGCTCGAGTATCACCAGTTCGATGGCGGCACCCGGCTCACGTACGCCACCCTTGGTACCTACCTCAAATATCCTTGGACCTCCCGGCATGCAGACGCCCTGGGCTACAAGAAGCACAAGTTCGGCTGCTACCAGAGCGAACTGCCGCTGCTTGAGCAGATCGCCCGCAAGCTCGGCCTGCCGCAGCTCGAAGAACAGCGCTGGGCACGCCACCCGCTGGTCTACCTGATGGAGGCAGCAGATGACATCTGCTACGCCCTGATCGACCTGGAAGACGGCCTGGAGATGGAGTTGCTGCACTACGCCGAAGTCGAGGCGCTGTTGCTCGACCTGGTGGGTGACGACTTGCCGGAAACCTATCGCCAGCTTGGCCCTGACGACTCGCGCAGACGCAAACTGGCCATTCTGCGTGGCAAGGCCATCGAGCACCTGACCAACGCCGCTGCCCAAGCCTTCGTCGAGCAGCAGCAGGCACTGCTGGCCGGGCGCCTGAGCGGCGACTTGGTCGAGCACATGCACGGCCCGGCCAAGCGCTGCGTACTGCAAGCCAAGGACATGGCGCGTAACAAGATTTTCCAGGACAAACGCAAGACGCTGCATGAGATCGGCGCCTACACCACGCTGGAAATTCTCCTCAATACGTTCTGCGGTGCCGCCCTGGAACAGCACGGCGGGCGTAGCCCCTCGTTCAAGAGCCGCCGCGTGCTCGACCTGATCGGTAACAACGCTCCCCACCCGCACGACTCTCTGCACAAGGCATTCCTGCGCATGATCGACTTCATCGCCGGCATGACCGACAGCTATGCCAGCGAGATGGCTCGGGAAATGACCGGGCGCTCAAGCCCAACCTGAAAAAAAGCAGCGTCGCCCAGTGCGCTACCGAGCGACGCTGATTGCCATCAGAAACTTCCTACAAGCGCTGCCACCTTTTAAACACCCACTAAACAGGCAGCCGGTAATTTGCCCAAACACCGTTGACAACGATGTAAATTCTTACACTTCGTAGCTCAATATGTACTCGGCTGTAAGCCGTTTCCCATATATTGCGAATCTCCATGCCGCGCATCCCCGATGACTTGCAACTGGGGTAAGGTGCCACCTGCCTCCGTCATCCGCCGCAGGGAACTTGAACATGAATACTGTATTTATTGTCGATGACCATCCTGTCATTCGCCTTGCTGTCCGCATGCTGCTTGAAAACCAGAATTACAAGGTTGTGGGCGAATCTGACAACGGCGTGGATGCCATGCAGATGATTCGTGAAACCCAGCCTGACCTGGTGATTCTGGACATAAGCATCCCCAGGCTAGACGGCCTGGAGGTACTGTCGCGCTTCCAGGCCATGGCCCTGCCGCTGAAAGTGCTGATCCTCACCGCGCAATCTCCGGCGCTGTTCGCCGTTCGCTGCATGCACTCAGGTGCAGCGGGTTATGTGTGCAAACAGGAAGATCTTAATGAACTGCTCAGCGCGATCAAGGCTGTAATCGCCGGATACAACTATTTCCCCAGCCAAGCCATTCACACCAACCACGAAACAGCGGACTCCGATTTGCGACTTTTCCGACTGGTTAATGATCGAGAACTGATGGTTCTGCAACTTTTTGCCCAAGGTCGCAGCAATCAGGAAATAGCCAAGGGCATGTTCCTCAGCAACAAGACGGTCAGTACCTACAAGAAGCGACTCATGCAGAAACTGCATGCCAACTCCCTGGTCGACCTGATCGAAATGGCCAAACGCAACGCGCTGGTCTGAGGTGCTGATGGTGCAATTGATCGCCTGCCTGGGGTTCATCCTGGCGCTGGCCTGCGACCTGGCGCAGGCCTCATCCCATGAAGTCGTGCCCTATACGCTGCTGGCCCGCTCTTCGAACCAACCGCTGAGCCCGCGCTTGACGGAACAACAGCGTCAATGGCTGCAAGGGAAAAGCACCCTGATCCTGGGCACCTCGGCGCCCGATTACCCGCCCTTCGACATCACTGGCGGCGGCCAGGTCTACCAAGGGCTCACCGCCGAATACGCCAATCTGATCGGCAAGGCATTGAACCTGCCGGTCCAGGTCATGCGCTACCCACACAGGAAAGCGGCGGTCGAGGCGCTCAAACGGGGGGACATTGACCTGCTCGGCAGCGCCAACGGTTACGAAGCGGCAACCGAGGGTCTTACGCTTTCTCACCCCTATGCCATCGACCAACCCGTGCTGGTCACACGGGAAGATGAAGGGCTGCCACTCAATGGAGACCTTGCTGGCATGCGCCTGGGCATGCTGTATCACTATCTGCCTGAGGAAAAGGTCAACGCAGCTTACCCGAAGGCCGAATTGCTGGCATTCGGCTCTTCCACTCAAGCCCTCAACGCTGTGGCATTTGGCCAGACGGACGTGTTCATCGGCGACACTATTTCCACACACTACCAGCTTACTCGCGGGCACCTGCCACGCCTGCGCATGGCCAGTTTCGGCCAGCACGAGCATGTCGGCTTCAGTTTTGCCATGCGCACTCAGGACGTTCAGCTCAAGACGCTGGTCAATGCAACGCTGGACCGCCAGTCCAACGCCTTGCGGACCAGCATATTCAAGCGCTGGAGTGCAGGCGGTGACCTGCTGCTGAGCGATCGTAAACTCCAGCTGACAGCCGAGGAGGAACAGTGGCTGCTCAACCACCCGGTGATGCGGGTCGCCATCGACGAAACGGCAGCGCCACTGTCCTATTTCGATGGCAGTGGCCATTTTCGCGGTATAACCGCCGACCTGTTGGACCTGATACGCCTGCGTACCGGCCTGCGCTTCGAGGTGCAGCGGGCCAATGGCATCGCCGACATGCTTGCGCGACTGGAAAGCGGGCGCGTGAACATGATTGCGGCGATTGCCAGCGACGGTATCACCGACAAAAGCCTGCACATGAGCCGGCCTTACCTTGAAAGCCCGCATGTGCTGGTCACCCGCGCACGTGATGAAAAGTACGGCTCGCTGGAACAACTCAATGGGCGTCGCATTGCCATCTCCCGCTACAGCAACCTGGATGACCTGCTGGCAACCCGTTTCCCACAGGTTGGCTGGATCGAGACGGAGAGCTCCTATTATTCCGTGGCGCTGCTCAACAGTGGCGCCGTCGACGCCGTGATCATCCCCTTGATCGACGCCAACCACACCCTGGCCGGCAATACCGACCTGATCATTCGCAACACGGTGGGCAGCGAGCCGGCCATTTTCGCCATGGCCACCAGCGAACAGGACATGCCGCTTGCCACGATCCTCGACAAGGCCCTGCTGAGCATTTCGCCGGAAGAGCTGGGTGTCATCAACAATCGTTGGCGCGGCTACGACGTTCATGAGGATGCAAGCTGGCCAGCCTGGCGCCGCCTTATCCTGCAAGTGCTGGTGGGCACCGGCCTGTTGCTGTTGCTGGCATTGATCTGGAACGCCCGCCTGCGCGGGCAGATCAAGCATCGTCAACGCGCCGAACGCGCGCTTAACGATCAGCTGGAGTTCATGGGCGCGCTACTTAACGGCACCCCGCACCCGATGTACGTGCGCGACCGGGAAGGCCGCCTGCAAAGTTGTAACGCCAGCTACCTGGAAGCTGTCCAGGCCCGCCTGGAAGATGTGATTGGCAGGCGCCTGGACGAAACCCCGTTCACCGGCGCCGAGCACTTACGTCAGATTCAGGCCGACTACCAGCAGGTAATGGCTGCTGGCGTACCACTGATCATCGACCGACCTTTGCGCCTCAAGGAAAGGGAAATCACCATCTACCACTGGATCCTGCCCTATCGTGATTCGCTGGGTGAAGTGCAAGGGATCATTGGCGGCTGGATCGATATCAGCGATCGCCGCAAGCTGGTGCAGGAACTGCGCGAGGCCAAGCGCCTGGCCGATGACGCCAACCGCGCCAAGAGCACCTTCCTGGCCACTATCAGCCACGAGATCCGCACGCCGATGAATGCGGTTATCGGCATGCTCGAACTGGCCCTGAGGCGCGCCCTGCAGGGGCAGGTAGACCCAACCTCGCTGGAAGTCGCCCACCACTCGGCCAAGGACTTGCTTGGCCTGATCGGCGACATCCTTGATATCGTGCGTATCGAGTCTGGCCACTTGTCTCTGAGCCCGGAAGCAGTCGACCCCTCGGCACTGGTCGAGTCGGTTGGCCGCGTTTTCGATGGCCAGGCCCGCCAGAAGGGCCTGGCCCTGCAAGTCAGCATCGAACCCAGCGCCCGCGTCCATGGCTTGCTCGACCCACTGCGCTTCAAGCAGATCTTGTCCAACCTTGTCAGCAATGCCATCAAGTTTACCGAGCAAGGCCAGATCCACGTCACGCTTGGCTTGCGCGACGAAGGCCCAAGCGTAGCGCCAACGCTGGAGTTAGAAGTGCGTGACAGTGGCATCGGCATTCATGACGATGATTTGCAGCGGCTGTTCAACCCGTTTGTCCAGGCCAATCCACATAGCCAAGGTGCCCGTGCGGGCACTGGGCTCGGCCTGGCTATCTGCCGCAGCCTGTGCGAGATGATGGGTGGCCACCTGAGCATGAAGAGCCTTCCGGGCTTTGGCACGCAGGTTCGCCTGCTGATGCCGCTGGAGCTTGTGGATACCCCGGTGCCACCCGCATTGGAGGTGGAAGAAGTCGAAGTACCTGCTCAAGACCTGAACGTGCTGGTCATCGACGATCACCCTGCCAACCTGATGCTGATGGCACAGCAACTGGGCTACCTTGGGCTCAACCATGCCAGCGCCAGCGATGGTCGCGAGGGCCTGGAAAAATGGCGCCGCACGCCGTTCGACGTACTGGTGCTCGATTGCAACATGCCGCACATGAACGGCTACCAGGTTGCCACCGCCGTTCGTAGCGAAGAGCGCCAGAGCGGGCGCCCGCGTTGCGTCATTCTGGGTTACACCGCGAACGCTCAACCCGAAGTCAGGCAGAAGTGCCTCAGTGCCGGCATGGACGATTGCCTGCTCAAGCCCATAAGCCTGCGCACCCTCAGCCAATGTCTGGCCAAAATCACGCCCCATCTACGGCAAGTCGTTGCCCCGCCGTTCAACCTTGCGGGACTGGCCGGCATCGTCGGCAACAATCCCGAAAACCGTAACCGCTTTCTGTCTGCCGTGCACGCAAGCCTGCAAGAAGACCTGACGCTGCTCATGGCCCTCGATCCCGTCCATCAGGCGGCTGAGATCCGCGAGCAGGCACACAAGATCCTCAGCGCGGCACGGCTGCTGGAAGCAAAAGGCATGATGAAGGCCTGCGCGGCCCTGGAGGAGCAACAGTCGCCTGCAGCCTGCATCAAACTGCAGCGGCAGGTACTGGCACGGCATATGCGCCGAACGGAGAAAGCGCTGGCCAGGGAACTGACCAGGGCTTGACGGAGCGACGCCCGCGCGGGGCGCCGCTCACGCATGCATCAGGAAGCCGGGTTGATCGGCTTTTCCGGATACCAGGCGTCCAGCAGTGGGCTGACTTCAATGGTGGTCAGTTCACTGCGGCCTTTGAGCCAGGCTTCGACGGTAGCACGCTGCTCTTCGCTGACCGAGCCGCGGTTGGCCAGGCAGACCAGGCCGAAATCATCGCCGCCGACGTAGTCCAGGCCGTTGGCATCCATGGCTTCTGCCAGGAAGGCGTCGAGGAAGGCATCAATGGCTTCGTCGGACAGGTCTTCCTTGAAACCCAGGTTCAGTTCAAAACCCAGCTCCTGGAATTCATCAACGCACAGCTTCTTGCGCAGACGACGGGAACGGTTGGTAGCCATGAAACAATCCTCTTGAGTAATAACGCGCGGCACTTTAACAGTTTCCACGCTGCAAAGGCGCTTTTCCGTCGAACGTGGCGCATGAACGCTGCGCTTGGGGCATAATGCGCTCTATATTTCCTGGGGTGATCATCTCTTACAGCCCCATTGTCATTTTCCCTCGTCCGCAGGGTACTTAATCCATATGATCAAAAAGCTCCGCCCCCTCGTTCTCGCCGGCCTGCTGTTGCCACTCGCATTGCCCAGCCAGGCTGCTGCCGTCAATACCACCCTGCCGCCGAAAGTCCAGCAGGCGCTCAAGGCCAACAAGCTGCAGGACAGCGCCCTGTCGCTGGTCATGCTGCCGCTGAACGGGCCCGGATCGGCCACCGTGTTCAACGCCGATGTGTCGGTCAACCCGGCTTCGACCATGAAGCTGGTCACCACCTACGCCGCCCTTGAACTGCTCGGCCCGACCTTCCAGTGGAAAACCGAGTTCTACACCGATGGCACCCTGAGCAACGGCGTGCTCAATGGCAACCTGTACCTCAAGGGCGGCGGCGACCCCAAACTGAACATGGAGAAGCTCTGGCTGCTGATGCGTGACCTGCGCGCCAATGGCGTACGCACTGTTACCGGCGACCTGGTGCTGGACCGTAGCCACTTCGTGCAACCCAACCTGCCACAGTTCGATGATGACGGCGGGGACGTCAACAAGCCGTTCCTGGTCAAGCCCGACTCGCTGATGATCAACCTCAAGGCCTTGCGCTTTGTTGCCCGCAACGACGGCGGCAAGGTGACCGTTGCCGTCGAACCTCCGATCGCCAGCATCCACATCGATAACCAGGTCAAGGCCGTAGCCTCCAAGCAATGCAGCGGCGACGTTCGCTATAACCCCGTGCCGCAGGCCGACGGTATCAGCGTGACCGTCACCGGCCAACTGGGTGATGGTTGCAACTCGCAGACTTACCTGTCACTGCTTGACCACCCGACCTACGCCGCCGGCGCCGTGCGGGCGATCTGGAACGAACTGGGTGGCAGCATCCAGGGCCGTGACCGCTTCGAAAATGTGCCGAAGAGCGCACGCCTGCTGGCCCGGGCCTTCTCGCCCGACCTGGTAGAAGTGATCCGCGACATCAACAAATACAGTAACAACACCATGGCCCAGCAGCTGTTCCTGAGCCTGGGTGCACAGTTCCGCACCGACGCCGATGGCGACGACGCACGCGCAGCGCAGCGCGTAGTGCGTCAGTGGCTGGCGAAGAAAGGCATCACCGCGCCGCACCTGGTGATGGAGAACGGCTCCGGCCTGTCGCGCGCCGAGCGGGTCAGCACCCGCGAGATGGCGGCACTGCTGCAGGCCGCGTGGAACAGCCCCTACTCGGCCGAGTTCATCAGCTCGATGCCGCTGGTGGGCATGGACGGCACCATGCGTAAACGCCTCAAGCGCACCGCCATGACCGGTGAAGGGCACATCAAGACCGGCACCCTGAACACCGTGCGGGCGATCGCCGGCTTTAGCCGTGACAGCAACGGCAACACTTGGGCGGTGGCGGCGATCCTCAACGATCCGAAGCCGTGGGGAGCCTCGCAAGTACTTGACCAGGTGCTGCTCGACCTGTATCGCCAGCCGAAACTGAACAACAGCGCGACCGCTGCGGCGCCTTGATACGGCTGTAGCCTGTACTGGCCTCTTCGCGGGTAAAACCCGCTCCCACAGGGACAGCACCACTCTCAAGGGCAGTGGTTGACCTGTGGGAGCGGGTTTACCCGCGAAAGGGCCGGCACAGACCAAGAAGAAAGGTCAGGTCAACTCTGCCTCGACCCTGTCTCGGCCAGCCTGCTTGGCCGCATACACCCCGGCATCCGCGCGCAGCAGCAAGGCATCCGCCCCCTCCCCCAGCCGCCATCCGGCCACACCAAAGCTCGCGGTCACCTTGCCCACTCCTTCCACCGGCACGCTGCGCACCCCATGCCACAGCTCAATGGCCAACATCCGTGCCTGCTCGGCATTGCTGCCCGGGCACAGCACCATGAACTCTTCCCCACCCAACCGACAGAACACATCGGTGCGGCGCAAACGCTGACTGATCCGTTGGCACAGGCTGCGCAACACATGGTCACCCACGGCATGGCCGTATTGATCGTTGATCCGTTTGAAATGGTCGATGTCGAGCATGATCACCGCCAGATCCAGCCCATCACGCTGGGCGCGGTCCAGTTCGACCTTGAGCCGCTCCTGGAAATAACGGCGGTTATGAATACCGGTCAGCGCATCGGTCACCGACAATGCACGCAACTCTTCCTCGACCCCTTTGAGGTCGGAGATATCGGTGAGGTAGCCATGCCACAGCGTGCAACCCTCTTCGCCAGGCTCGGGCGTCGCTTCGCCGCGCACCCAGCGCAACCCGGCACGCGGCAGGCACACCCGGTACTCTTCACGCCACGGCGAAAGGTGTTCGGCGGAATAACGCACCGAACGGCGCACGCGCTCAAGGTCATCGGGATGAATGCGCTCGAATACCGCCGTGGCATCCTCGCGCAACAACTGCAGATCGACCTCGTAGATGTCGAACAAGCCCTGGCTGGCATACGGAAAGCATGAGTGACCATCGGCATCCAGCCGGTACTGATAGATTCCGCCGGGCACTTCCGCGCTGAGTTTCTCCAGCAAGCGATCACGCAGGGCCAAGGCCTCGTGCACTCGCCGCCGCTCGGTGACATCGATGCAGATCGCCAGGTAGCCAACCCATAGCCCCTGCTCATCGAGTACGGCAGTCACCAGCATGTTGGCCAGCAAATGGCTGCCATCCTTGCGCACCAAAGTCCACTCGCCCGGCTCGCCACCACTGTCCTGGATGGTCTCGGCGAACATCGCCTGGCCACCGGCGATGTGCCGCCCATAGCGCAGGCTCAAGGCATGGGCGCGCTGGTTGAGCTCTTCTGGCATCACCAGATCTTCCAGCTGCAGGTGCCCGATGGCTTCAATGGCCGAATAACCCAGCATGCGTTCGGCACCGGCGTTGAAAGTGCTGACTTCGCCTTTGAGGCTGGTCGCGATGATGGCCACCTGGGTTGCGGCATTCAGAACGCTGCGCAACTGATTGTGAGTATCGCGCAACGACTGCTCGCTGACCCGCAGCGCCACCGTGCGCTGCTCGACCAGGGTCAAGGCACGCTGACGCTGGCTGAAAAGGTTGTAGAGCAAGGCGCTCAGCAGCAGGCTCAGCAAGCCGCCGAGCAGCCCCACGGTCAAAGCAGCGGCAGACTGGTTGGCTTGCAGAAATGCCTGGCTCGGACGAATGTCGAGCTGGAAATGGTGGTCGGCAAGGTGCAGCAGCTGCGTGCTGCCCAAGGCCAATGCCGCCACCGGGTTCTGCGAATCGAACAGCACTTCATGGCCATCGCGCCCGCTCGGGTCGATGATGCGCACCACCAGATTGTCATCCGCAGCGACAGGCAGGCCTTCGGTGATCAACTGGCGCATGTTCAGCAAGGCCATGACAAAACCCGCTGGCGGCTCAGCCGGCCGTTCGTCAGAGAACACCGGTGCCACCATCAGCAGCCCACGGCCAAAGCCAGGAGCGACGCTGAGCATGTCCAGCGGCTCGGAAACCGCCATGCTGCCTGGCTGCAGTGCCCGCGCCAACGTCTGCTCGCGGGCCGGCTGGCTACGCAGGTCGAGCCCGTAGGGTTGCCCCTGCAAGGTGTCGGCCTGGGTGTAGAGCACCGGGTAGTAGTGGTCACGCCGTGGCGAAGGGTGCCAGTTTCCTGCGCCATCCAGTTCGCGAATCAGGTAATCCTGCCGCAACCAGGCACTGGCCTGGCGCTCGAACTCGCGTCGCTGCCCGGCCTCGACCCGCGGCGCCCAGGAATAGGCCTGGGTCCGCTGCAGCAAGGGCCGCGCATAGCCATCGAATTCGTTCGGGGTGATGTCGTTGGAGTAGGTAAAGAAGCGCCGCAAACCATCCAGGCGTTGCTCCTGGTCGTCGAAACGCTCGGCGATGCGGCTATGACGTTCGCTGGCCAGCAGCTCGAACCGCTGGCGCAACTGCTGCTTGTAGAACGCCTGCGCGGCCAGCGCCAAGGCAGCCGAAAGCAGCACGCCGGCCACCAACGCCACCAGCGCCACCGCCCAGGCAGCCATCGCCTCGCTGCACAGGCCCAGCACCTTCGCACGCACGCCCCACTTCGACATAGATCGATCTCATCACGTCAGCGTCCTGCGAATTCTCTGGCCCTGTGCTGAGTTATAGCTATTGGCCATTAGGCACGCAATGCGCCTTGTCGAATTAACGCAACTGCAGGCGCCAGGCGCGATGGATGCGGTTGTTGCGGGCGAAGTCCGGGTCCAGGGTCTGGGCGCTGATTTCTTCGACCGCATAGCGCGTGCTCACATGCTCATCGAGCTGGAACTTGCGGAAGTTGTTCGAGAAATACAGCACGCCACCCGGTGCAAGACGGGCCATGGCCAGGTCGAGCAGTTGCACATGGTCACGCTGAACATCGAACACCCCTTCCATGCGTTTGGAGTTGGAGAAGGTCGGCGGGTCGATGAAGATCAGGTCGTAGCTGTCGCGGTTGCCTTCCAGCCAGGCCATGACATCGCCCTGCTCCAGGCGGTTACGTTCGGAGAAGCCGTTCAGCGACAGGTTGCGCCGCGCCCAGTCCAGGTAGGTTTTCGACAGGTCGACACTGGTGGTGCTGCGCGCACCGCCCTTGGCCGCGTGCACAGTGGCCGTGGCGGTGTAGCAGAACAGGTTGAGGAAGCGCTTGCCGTTGGCCTCGCGCTGGATGCGCATGCGCATCGGGCGGTGGTCGAGGAACAACCCGGTGTCGAGGTAGTCGGTGAGGTTGACCAGCAGCTTCACGCCGCCTTCGTTGACTTCCTGGAAACGCCCTTCGGTCGCCTGGCGCTCGTACTGGCGGGTGCCGCTCTGGCGCTCGCGGCGCTTGAGCACCACACGCTGCGGGTCGATGTTCAATGCCTGGGGGATCGCCGCCAGGGCATCGAGCAGGCGCGCCTGGGCCTTGTCCGGGTCGATCGAGCGCGGGGCCGCGTATTCCTGCACATGCACCCAGTCCTGGTAGAGGTCGACCGCCAAGGCATACTCAGGCATGTCGGCATCGTACAGGCGGTAGCAGTCGACCTGCTCGCGCCGGGCCCACTTGCCAAGCTGCTTGAGGTTCTTTTGCAGGCGGTTGGCGAACATCTGCGCGCCTTCCGACAGGCGTGCCGGCTCGCTCGCTACTGCTGCAGGGCGGCGGGTCTCGCCATTGTCGGCCTGGGCCTCGCGACGCTCGCCGGTGACGAACTGGTCAGGCTGGACCTTGAACAGCAGCAGCTTGCACGGCAGCGCGCCGTTCCAGAAGGCATATTGCTTGTGGCTGCGGATGCCCATGCGCTTGCCCAGCTCCGGGGCTCCGGTGAACACCGCCGCTTCCCAGCCCATGCAGGCCTGGCGCAGGCGCTCGCCAAAGTTCTGGTAGAGGTACAGCAGGCTGGCTTCGTCACCCAGCCGCTCACCGTACGGCGGGTTGCTGATGACCAGGCCTTTCTGGTTCTGGTCCGGGCGCGGCTCGAAGGTGCTGACTTCGCCCTGGTAGATCTTCACCCAGTCACCCAGGCCTGCGCGCTCGACGTTATTGCGCCCTGGCTGGATCAGCCGCGGGTCGGCTTCATAACCGCGAATCCACAGGGGTGGCTTGGCCAGGCCGGCTTGCGCGCGGGCCTGCCCCTCTTCGTGGACCTTGCGCCAAGTCGCCGGTACGTGGCCGAGCCAGGCACTGAAGCCCCAGCGCTCACGCTTGAGGTTGGGCGCGATGTCGGCGGCGATCATCGCCGCCTCCACCAGGAAGGTGCCGACACCGCACATCGGGTCGGCCAGGGCGCCACCTTCAGCGGCAATGCGCGGCCAGCCGGCGCGAATCAGTACCGCTGCCGCCAGGTTTTCCTTCAGCGGCGCGGCGCCTTGCTGCAGGCGATAGCCACGCTGGTGCAGGCTGTGACCGGACAGGTCGAGGGACAGAATCGCTTCGCCGCGATCCAGGCGCAGGTGCACGCGCACATCCGGGTCGACCTTTTCCACCGACGGGCGCAGGCCTTCACGGTTGCGCAGCTTGTCGACGATCGCGTCCTTGACCTTGAGCGCACCGAAATGGGTGTTGTCGATGCCCGAGCCATGGCCGCTGAATTCCACGGCCAGGGTGCCGTCGGCAGCCAGGTGGTCGGCCCAGTCGACGGCGTGCACGCCATCGTAGAGGTCATCGGCGTTCTTCATCGAGAAGCGCTTGAGCACCAGCAACACGCGGTTGGCCAGACGCGACCACAGGCACAGGCGGTAGGCGGTTTCCATGTCGGCGGCGCCGCGAATGGCCGAGGTGTGCTCACGCACATCATCCAGGCCGAGGCCTCGGGCCTCTTCGGCAAGCAGGCCTTCCAGGCCTTTGGGGCAGGTGAGATAGAGTTCGAAACGGTCCGACATGAGTATTCCAGCGCCTTGGGCTATGTAAGTGACGAGGCGACGCATCGCCTTGCCGATGTTTGCCCGAACGCCCTTCCAGCAAGCGTCCGGGTGGCCTTCCCCACTGCTTCATAGCAGCCGGACGGCCGGGCCGCCTGATCGATCAGCCGCTCGCCAGGTGGCAAAAACAGCTTAGATCATCAGGCAGTTCAAATAATTTCGGTCGACTTCGGGGCCAGTGTGACCCTTCGTCGCATTACCAGATATTTCTGTCATTCCCCAGCAACGCTGGCGAAATGACGTCAAGGTTCGGCAAACCCTGATCATAGCGGGCTCAACGTCAAACAAGGTTGAGTCGCATTTATTTACTTATCCCCTCACCCTTGGAAAGGTTACGTGCTTATGACAAATCGATCATTCACACGTTGACCTGCATTCGATAGAACTGGTCTCAGGCCGCTTCGCAACGAGGCGGCACCTTCAGCTCGCCACGCCGGCAGCGAGCGCAAAACCGGCAGAACGACTCTGCCCGGCCTCGGAGAGGCCGACGGGACATTACAGTCAACAAGTGAGGGCAACACCCTATGAGAAGACTTAAGCGTGATCCGTTGGAAAGAGCATATTCACGTGGCTACCAATACGGGGTCACCGGCAAATCCCGCGAACTTTGCCCCTTTACTCTACCTTCAGTTCGCCAAGCCTGGATCAACGGCTGGCGCGAAGGTCGCGGTGATAACTGGGACGGAATGACTGGCACCGCTGGCATCCATAGACTCAACGAAAATCACGCCGTTGGCTGATCGAGGACACTGAATTCGAGTTACCATGCGCGCCCTATCCGGGCGGCGGGCTTCGGCCCAAGGGCCCCTTGAAGGGGCCCTTTTTTATGCCCGCCGTCAGGCCTTGGGCATTGCCGCGATCGCATCCACCGCTTCACGGATCAGCGCTGGCCCCTTGTAGATGAACCCCGAGTAGATCTGCACCAAGCTCGCCCCAGCAGCGATCTTCTCGGCCGCATGACGGCCTTCGGTAATGCCACCGGCGGCGATGATCGGCAGCTTGCCACCCAGCTCACCTGCAAGCACCTTCACAATGTGCGTGCTCTTCTGAAGCACGGGCGCACCCGACAGGCCACCGGCCTCGCCACCATGCTCCAGCGCTTCGACTCCCTCGCGGCTCAGGGTGGTGTTGGTGGCAATCACCGCATCCATTCCCGACTCCATCAGCGCCGAGGCCACCAGCGCGGTTTCCTCGTCGCTCATGTCCGGCGCAATCTTGATCGCCAGCGGCACCCGCTTGCCCTGCTCGGCGGCCAACTGCTCACGGCGCTCGGCCAGGGCATCCAGCAGCTGCTTGAGCGAGTCGCCGAACTGCAGGCTGCGCAGGCCTGGGGTGTTCGGCGAGCTGACGTTGACGGTGACGTAACTGGCCTCGGTATAGACCTTGTTCAGGCAGATCAGGTAGTCGTCGACCGCACGCTCGACCGGGGTATCGAAGTTCTTGCCGATGTTGATGCCCAGCACCCCGTCATAGCGCGCAGCACGCACGCGCTCGAGCAGGTGATCGACGCCCAGGTTGTTGAACCCCATGCGGTTGATGATCGCCGCCGCCTGCGGCAGGCGGAACAGCCGAGGCTTGGGGTTGCCAGGCTGCGGGCGTGGGGTCACGGTGCCGATCTCGACGAAGCCAAAGCCCAGCTGGGCGAAGCCGTCGATGGCCGCGCCGTTCTTGTCCAGGCCCGCCGCAAGCCCTACCGGGTTGGCGAAGTTCAAACCCATCACGGTCACCGGCAGCGCAGCCGGCTGCTTGCACAGCACACCGTTGAGCCCAAGCCGGCCACCGGCGCCGATCAGGTCCAGGGACAGGTCATGGGAGGTTTCCGGGGAAAGCTTGAACAGCAGCTGGCGGGCCAGGGTATACATGGGCGGGCAAGGCTCGGGGTGAGTGAGGCAGCGATTATAGCCAGCGCGCGCCTGGCATGACAGGGGCTTGGCACATGGGTTGCTACTTCGCTTGCCTACAGCCTATTCAGTACGGGCGAGGACCTTTGTGAATACAGCACCTCTCGCCTGGGTAAACGGTAGCGACGCGCCGGAAAAACCCAGCCTCAACATTGGCTACATGGCCCTGACCGATTGCGCCTCGGTGGTGGTCGCCGCCACCCAGGGCTTCGCCCAGCAACAGGGCCTGACGCTCAACCTCAAGCGCCAGGGCTCCTGGGCCGGCTTGCGCGACAAGCTGGCCAGCGGCGAGCTGGATGCCGCCCACTGCCTCTATGGCCTGGTCTACGCGGTGCACCTGGGCATCGGTGGCGTGCCAGCCAGCGACATGGCGGTGCTCATGGGCCTGAACCAGAATGCCCAGGCCATCCACCTGTCGCCAGCCTTGCAGCACAAAGGCGTGACCAGCCCTGAGGCACTGGCGCACCTGGTGCACCAGCATGGCGCACGGCTGACCTTTGCCCAGACCTTCCCCACCGGCACCCACGCCATGTGGCTGTATTACTGGCTGGCCAGCCAGGGTATCCACCCATTGCATGACGTCAGCAGCGTAGTGGTGCCACCCGCTCAGATGGCGGCGCACATCCAGGCTGGGCGCATCGACGGTTTCTGCGTCGGCGAACCCTGGGCCGCTGCCGCCGTCGGCCAAGGCCTGGGCTTCACCCTGGCTACCAGCCAGTCGATCTGGCCCGACCACCCGGAAAAAGTACTGGCCAGCGCTCGCGCCTTCGTCGAACAGTACCCCAATAGCGCACGCGCACTGATCAAGGCGGTGCTCGCCGCCAGCCGGTTCATCGAACAGAGCCCTGAGAACCTGCGCAGCACCGCACAACTGCTCAGCGGTAGCGCCTACCTGGACACACCGCTGGAACATGTCGAACCGCGCCTGCTGGGCAATTATCAGGACGGCCTGGGCAACGCTTGGCACGACCGGCACGCCCTGCGCCTGTACGACCAAGGCCGCGCCAATTGGCCTTATCTGTCGGACGGTATGTGGTTCATGACCCAATTCCGCCGCTGGGGCCTGCTGCACGATGACCCTGACTACCTGGGCGTGGCTCGCCAGGTGCAGCAATTGCAGGTGTACCGCGAGGCCGCCGCGTCGCTCGGCGTGCCATGCCCCGAGTCAGCCATGCGCAGCAGCCTGCTGATCGACGGTGTGCGTTGGGACGGCACTGACCCGTATGCCTATGCCCGCAGCTTCCGCCTGCACGCCCTGGGCGATACGCCCGGTGCCCGGATCGGTTTGTGAGGGGCATCGCCATGCTGCGCATACTGCTGATCGACGATACCCGGAACAAACTTGGCCGTCTCAAGGCCGCTTTGCGCGAAGCGGGCTTCGAGGTGATCGAAGCCCCGGACCTGACCATTGACCTGCCGTCCTGCATCGAAACGGTGCGCCCGGACGTGGTGCTGATTGATACCGACTCCCCCGACCGCGACGTGATGGAACAGGTGGTGCTGGTCAGCCGCGACCAGCCGCGGCCAATCGTGCTGTTCACCGACGAGCACGACCCGGCCGTAATGCGCCAGGCGATCCAGGCCGGGGTCAGCGCCTACATCGTTGAAGGCATTCATGCCGCACGCCTGCAGCCGATCCTCGATGTGGCCATGGCCCGTTTCGAAAGCGACCAGGCGCTCAAGGCCCAGCTGCTGGCCCGCGACCAGCAACTGGCCGAGCGCAAGCGCATCGAGCAGGCCAAGGGGTTGCTGATGAAGATGAAGAACTGCAACGAGGAACAGGCCTACACCCTGATGCGCCGGCAGGCCATGAGCCGGCAGCAGAAGCTCATCCAGGTAGCCGAGCAGATCATCGCCATGCATGAAATGCTCGGCTAGCACCGCAATCGCGCCCCTTGTAGGAGCGGCCTTGTGTCGCGAACGGCTGCTAAGCAGCCCCACAGTCTTCGGGCAAATGCTGAAATAGCCAGGGCTGCTTCGCAGCCGTTCGCGACACAAGGCCGCTCCTACAGGGATCGTGCATGCAAGGCACAGAGTTGGCCCAGCTCTTGCTGAAGATATTCCACCGGTAGCCAACGGCGGTTGCCTCATAAAACTCCCGACAAAGACGTCGCTCCCCCTCCACACCAGTGGACCGGGTAGCGGCGTCTTTTTCGTTTCCGTTGCATTGCCGAGTGAGGTGTTCGATGAGTACCAGCTTCTGGAAATCCGGGCATGTGCCCACGCTGTTCGCCGCGTTCCTGTATTTCGACCTGAGCTTCATGGTCTGGTACCTGCTTGGCCCACTGGCGGTGCAGATCGCCGCCGACCTGCAACTGAGCGCCCAGCAACGCGGCCTGATGGTGGCCACGCCGATTCTCGCTGGTGCGGTGCTGCGTTTCGTCATGGGCGTGCTGGTCGATCGCCTGTCGCCGAAAACCGCCGGCCTGATCGGCCAGGTGATCGTCATCGTCGCCCTCGCCGGCGCCTGGTACCTGGGGGTGCACACCTATGAACAAGCCCTGCTGCTGGGCGTGTTCCTCGGTGTTGCCGGCGCCTCGTTCGCCGTATCGCTGCCACTGGCCTCGCAATGGTACCCGCCACAGCACCAGGGCAAGGCCATGGGTATCGCTGGCGCGGGCAACTCCGGCACGGTGTTCGCCGCCCTGTTGGCGCCCGTGCTGGCTGCTGCGTTCGGCTGGAACAACGTTTTCGGCGTTGCGGTGCTCCCGCTGCTGCTGACCCTGGCGCTGTTCGCCCTGCTCGCCCGCAATGCCCCACAACGGCCCAAGCCGAAGGCCGCAGCCGACTACCTGAAAGCCTTGGGCGACCGTGACAGCTGGTGGTTCATGTTCTTCTACAGTGTCACCTTCGGTGGCTTCATCGGCCTGGCCAGCGCGCTGCCCGGCTATTTCAGTGACCAGTACGCCCTGAGCCCGGTCACCGCTGGCTACTACACCGCCGCCTGCGTGTTCGCCGGCAGCCTGATGCGCCCGCTGGGGGGCGCCCTGGCCGACCGTTTCGGCGGTATCCGCACCCTGCTCGGCATGTACAGCGTGGCCGCCATCTGCATAGCGGCAGTCGGCTTCAACCTGCCGAGCGCTGCAGCGGCCCTGGCGTTGTTCGTCAGTGCCATGCTCGGCCTCGGCGCCGGAAATGGCGCGGTGTTCCAGCTGGTACCGCAACGCTTCCGCCAAGAGATCGGCGTAATGACCGGGCTGATCGGCATGGCCGGTGGCATCGGCGGCTTCCTGCTGGCGGCAGGGCTCGGCGCTATCAAGCAGCATACCGGCGACTATCAGCTTGGCCTGTGGCTGTTCGCCAGCCTTGGCCTGCTCGCCTGGTTCGGCCTGCACGGGGTCAAGCAACGCTGGCGCACCACCTGGGGCTCGGCAGCCGTTACCGCTGCGCGGGTCTGAGGCAGCGCCATGAGCCTGCAACTGAGCTTTGCCCAGGCCAGCGCCACCGGGCCACGCACAGAGAACCAGGACGCCCTGCGCCTGGTCACGCCTGCGCCGGAGCTGGCCGCCAGCAAAGGCTACCTGTTCGCCCTCGCCGATGGCGTCAGCCAGTGTGCCGACGGCGGCCTGGCAGCCCGCGCCAGCTTGCAGGCCCTGGCCATGGACTATTACGCCACCCCCGCCACCTGGGGCGTGGCCCAGGCCCTGGACCGCCTGCTGCTGGCACAGAACCGCTGGCTGCGCGCCCAAGGCAACCAGCCTTTACTGACCACACTGAGCGCCCTGGTCCTGCGAGGGCGCCGCTTCACCCTGGCGCACGTGGGCGATTGCCGGGCCTATCGCTGGCACGCCGGGCACCTGCATTGCCTGAGCGAAGACCACGTCTGGGACCAGCCCGGCATGCAGCACGTGCTAAAGCGCGCGCTGGGGCTGGATCAGCACCTGCTGGTCGACTATCTGGACGGCGAACTGCAGGCCGGCGAATGCTACCTGCTACTCAGCGACGGCGTATGGGCAAGCCTTGGCGACCAACACATCCAGGCCGTGCTGCGCGAGCAGCCCGACCTGCAGTCTGCCGCCGACACCCTGGTTGCCAGCGCCCTGCACAACGGCAGCCAGGATAACGCCAGCGCCTTGCTGGTGCGGGTCGAGCAACTGGGCACAGCCAACCTCGGCGACACCCTGGTGCAACTGCAGCAGTGGCCATTGCCGGGCCCGCTGCGTGACGCCCAGATGATCGATGGTTGGCAGGTCGAAACGCGCCTGGCGCACAGCCGCCAGTCACTGCTCTACCGTGTGCGTGACGCGCAGGGCCAACCATGGCTGCTGAAGACTTTACCCGAGGACCGCGAACAGGAACCGGGCGCCGCTCAAGCCCTGCTGCTGGAGGAATGGTTCCTGCGCCGGGTCGCAGGCCGTCACTTTCCCGAGCTGCATGCCGCAGGCCGGCGTCAACACCTGTACTACGTGATGCGCGAACACAGTGGCAGAACCCTCGCGGCGCACTTCGCCGAAAATGGCCCGTTACCGCTGGCACAGTGGATGGAGGTCGCCCGCCAGCTGCTGCAAGCGGTCGGCGTACTGCACAGGCGCAATCTGCTGCACCGCGACATCAAGCCCGACAACCTGCACCTGGGTGATGACGGCCAGCTGCGCCTTCTGGACTTCGGCCTGGCGTATTGCCCCGGTCTCTCCCAGGACCCGCTGCACGAGCTGCCAGGCACGCCTTCGTTCATCGCTCCGGAAGCCTTCGAAGGCCAACCGCCCAGCCCACGGCAGGACCTGTACGCGGCGGGCGTCACGCTCTATCACCTGCTGACCGGGCACTACCCCTACGGCGAGATTGAAGCGTTCCAGCGCCCACGCTTCGGCCAGGCGGTCAATGCCTCACGCTATCGCCCCGACCTGCCCGAATGGCTGCAGCACAACCTTCAGCAATCCGTGGCAGCGGACCCGTCACAACGCTTTGAAACCGCTGAGCAGTGGCTACTGCTGCTCGAACGCGGTGACCGCCAGGAACTGCCCAACCGCCCACGCCCGCTGCTTGAGCGCGAGCCGTTGAAAGTCTGGCGAACGCTGGCCCTGCTATCGCTGTTGTTCAACCTGTTACTGCTGTTCGCCCTGCTCAGGGGCTGAATGTGCCTTGCCGATGAGGAAACACTGATGAATGCAAAAGTCTGGCTGGTCGGTGCCGGCCCTGGCGACCCTGAACTGCTCACGCTCAAGGCCGTGCGCGCACTGCAACAGGCCGAAGTGGTGATGATCGACGACCTGGTCAACCCGGCCGTACTGGAGCACTGCCCGCACGCCAGGGTAATTGCAGTGGGCAAGCGCGGCGGCTGCCGTTCCACGCCACAGGCCTTCATCCAGCGCTTGATGCTGCGCCATGCACGGCAGGGGCGTTGCGTGGTGCGGCTCAAGGGCGGTGACCCGTGCATCTTTGGCCGGGGCGGCGAGGAGGCACTGTGGCTGCAAGGCCATGGCATCGACGTGGAACTGGTCAACGGCATTACCGCAGGCCTGGCCGGAGCCACCCAGTGCGGGATCTCGCTGACCTCGCGCGGGGTCAGCCGAGGGGTGACGCTGGTGACCGCGCACACCCAGGATGACAGCGAACTGAATTGGGCAGCACTGGCCCAGGGCGGCACGACCCTGGTGATTTACATGGGCGTGGCGCGGCTTGAGCAGATCCGCCGGGGGCTGCTGGAGGGCGGCATGGCGCCGGGGATGCCGGTGGCGATGATCGAGAATGCGTCGTTGCCACAGCAGCGGGAGTGTCGCAGCGATGTATCGCGAATGGTCGAGGATGCTCGGGCGTTCGGACTGAGCAGCCCGGCAATTCTGGTGATCGGCGAAGTGGTTAGGGCGCAGGTGATGAAGGCATGGGCGGCAATGGCTGGGTAATGCCAGCACAGACAAAAAAGAAAACCCAGGCAAAGAAAAACCCGGCCGAGGCCGGGTTTTTCATTGAAGCTTCAGACCAATTACTTGGCCTGGGCTTCTACCTGAGCTTCAACGCGACGGTTGATAGCACGGCCTTCTTCGGTGGCGTTGTCGGCAACCGGACGGGTTTCGCCGTAGCCAACCGAGTCAACACGGCTGGATTCTACGCCGTACTGCTGGGTCAGGACCTGCTTCACAGCGTTGGCACGACGCTCGGACAGCTTCTGGTTGTAAGCGTCTGGGCCGACGGAGTCAGTGTGACCTTCAACCACGGTGGTGGTTTGTGGGTACTGCTTCATGAAGTCAGCCAGGTTCTTGATGTCGCCGTAGCTGTTTGGCTTGACGACCGACTTGTCGAAGTCGAACTTGACGTCCAGCTCAACGCGAACGACTTCGGCAACAGCCGGGCAGCCATCAGCATCAACGGTAACGTTGGCTGGGGTGTCTGGGCACTTGTCGACGTTGTCGCAAACACCGTCGTTGTCGGAGTCGGAGCAGACTTCGGCAACTGGAGCAGGCGCTGCAGCAACTTTGCCACCGCTACCACCGAAGTTCAGACCAACACCAACGGTTGGACCCCACTCGGTGTTGCCGTTATCGATGTTGTACATGGCTTCTACGCCGGCACGGGCGAAGAACATGTCGGTGATGTACCACTTGGCGCCAGCGCCAACGTTGGCGAAGGTGGAGTGGTCACGGCCGTTACGCGTGGCCTGGCCCAGGCTCTCGTGAGCGAAACCAGCGGAAACGTACGGACGCAGAGCGTCGCCGACGGTACCGAAGTGGTAGGTAGCGTCCAGCTTGGCCTTGGAACCTTTGATGTCCTTGTTGAAGACTTCGCCACGAGCGTTGTGAGTCTCGTTGTAGCCCAGGTCCAGGGATACGTCGTCAGTCAGGAAGTAACCCAGACGAACACCAGGATTGGTGCCGTCGTTCTTGAAGTTACGCTCGCTGTCGTAGTACTGCTTGGTCACGTTGCCTTCGATTTCGACCGCGCCCTGGCCTTGAGCCATAACGCCGAACGAAGTAGCTGCGACGAGCGAGCCAATGGCCAAGCCCAAGGTGTTTTTCAATTTCATCCGTTAAATCCCCATCTGGTGATAGTTAAGCAGTCCCACCAACATCCGGGGGACAACTCGACGGCAAGTCTAGCAGAACTCACCGATCCGTTAGAGATATTTACAAGGGACTAAGTTTCATCCAGACCTGCAAATTTCTCACGAAGCTTGTCTAGCGCGCGCTTGTAGCGCATTTTCGTCGCGCTCAGGCCCATGTGCATGATATCGGCGATTTCCTGGAATTCCAGTTCTGCGACAAAGCGCAACACCAGAATTTCCCGATCGATCGGGTTCACATGCACCAGCCACTTGTCCAGCCCGCCTTTTTCTTCCGGTTTCGGAGCCTTCTCTTCCGACGCCTCTTCTACAGGGTCCAGGCTCAAGGCATCCATCAACCGGCGTTTACGACGCTCCTTGCGGTACTGGGTAATGCATTCGTTGTAGGTAATGCTGTAGAGCCAGGTCTTGAACTTGGATTTGCCCTCGAAGTTCTTCAGACCGTACAGCACCTTCAGCATCACTTCTTGACAGACATCATCAGCATCGCGGTCGTTCCCCAGATAACGCGCACAGACGTTGAACAGGGTCCGCTGATAGCGCCGCATGAGCTCCTCATAGGCGCGGGTTACGTGATACAGCTCCTCATGCGAACGCGCCACCAACTCCTCGTCGGTGAGTTCGCGGGGGTCATAACGCATGGGCGGCGAATGAACTTTATTCAAAACGGATCTGGCCGACAGTCAGGTCAATGTCGCCGCTCAGCCCCTTTGGGCTGATTTCGCGGCGGCATACATTAACAGCTTTTGTGCGGTTAGCGGCTATTGACTCGCTGCTCGAGGAGCACGCGATTGGACAGCGACACCAGTTCGCCATCATCGGTCAACAGCGTCGTCTTGACCGTGCCGATCTCTTCGATCATTCCTTCAACCTCTCCAATCCGCACCTGCTGGCCGACCTGGTAGAGTTCGCGAACGTAGATGCCGGCCAGGATCTGCCCGGCGATTTCGCGGCTGCCAAGGCCCATCGCAAGCGCAACGGCCAGACCAACGGTAATCAGCCCAATGACGATCACGTGGTTGAGCAGGTCGGTCTTGACCTCGAGCTGGCTGATCGCCACCGAGATGCTGATGATGATCACCAGGCCCTGAGTGATGCGCCCCAGGCCTGCGGAGTATTCCAGGCCGATACCTTCGGCAGCGCCACGCACCAAGCCGTTGGCAACCTGCGCCAGCAGCACGCCGGCCAGCAGCACCAGCGCTGCGCCAAAGACCTTGGGCAGGTAAAGGGCGAGCATGTCGAGGGTTGCCGAAACACGCTCCAGGCCCAACGATTCAGCGGCCGATACCAGGAAGATCAGCAACACGAACCAGTACACGACCTTGCCAATCAGGGTCGAGATCGGCACCTGGATGCCGACCCGGCCAAGCATCTTGGTCAGCCCGGTGCCGGCCATCAGGCGGTCAAGGCCGACTTTGGCCAGAAGCTTGGAAAGCAGTGTGTCAAGCAGCTTGGCCACCACGAAACCGAGCAGCACCACGACCAGCGCGCCGAACAGGTTAGGGATGAAGTTCGCTACCTTGGTCCATAGGGCGGTCATCGCAGTGACCAGGCTCTGGGTCCAGAGATCGAGTTCCATATTCAATCGGCCTTATCTGCTTTGCTGCCATCTGCAGCGTTGCGGGTAGAGTGTCGACGCACCGGCGCAACGTGCGCCGAGCCATTGTTCACGGCGATCAGCAACGCCTGGCTCCAGCGGCCAAGCAGGCTGAACAGATCACCGGCGCCGACCTGGCGGTTGGCGGTTTTGAGCACGCGACCCAGGCACGCGGCATCGTCTCGCTCCTCACCGGAGGGCGACGCATTGAGCAGGTCACGCAGGGATTGTTCAAACGGATCGTGCATGGGCACCTCGCGCAGTATCAGTCAGAGACGAGACGGCCGGGCGACGGGTCACACATCGCACAGGGGCGGATGTTTCAAGATAACGCGGCAACGTCATACCCAGCGCAACCGCCGGAACAACCACCACTGCCCCACCGCCAGGGCCAGCACGACAATGCAGGCCAGCAGGAAACCGTATGGGTTGCTCGCCCCCGGAATGCCGCCGACGTTGATGCCGAGCAGCCCGGTGATAAAGCTCATGGGCAGGAAGATACAGGTGATGATGCCGAAGCGGTACATGGTCCGGTTCATTCGTTCGCTGCGCCGGCGGTCTTCGCTTTCCAGCACCAGCGCTGCGCGCTCGCGGGTCAGTTCGAGCTCTTCGAGGTAGCGGATCAGGCTGTTGTTCAGCTCGTTCCAGTAATCGGCGTCGGCATCGCAAGACCAGCTCCATTTGCTGCGCGACAGCTGGGCATAGATATCCCGCTGGGGCGCCAGGAACCGGCGCAAGCCCGCAGCGCGCCGACGGATCTGCTGCAAGCTGCCTTGCTCAGGGGTATACCGTTCGTCGGATTCAACCTTTTCTTCTTCAAGGTCGACCAGTTCGGAGAGGTCGCTGACCAGGCTCTGGACCTTTTCGGTCAGCAACTCACCCATCAACAGTAACAGTTCGGACGCGGATTTCGGCCCCCTGCCCTCTTCCAATTGCTGCAGGACTTCATCACTGGCACGCAATGGCCGCAAGCGCAGCGAAATCACCCGCTGCGCCTGGGCATGAATGCGTACCGAGACCATGTCTTCGGGCTCGGCCCCCGGGTTGAGGTTGACCCCACGCAGGAACAACAGCAGCTGCTCCCCCGGCTGCGGCAATAACCGTGGCCGGGTGTTTTCCTCCAGCAGCAGGTCACAGGCAAACTCGCTCAGGCCGCTGTCATGCAACAGCCAGGTGCGGGTTTGCGGATGACTGCGGTCCCAGTGCAGCCACAGGCTTTCCTGAGGCTGCAACTGCAAGCCGTCCAGCTCGGTCCGGGCAATCGAACGCGCGCCACCTTCACCATCGAGCACCAGGGCATGCACCAGCCCCCACTGCGCGTTGTCTTCCTCGAACATCAAAGCTCCATCAGCGCGTACTGCGCATCACTCCGGCATTTTCAGCGGGTTTGGCGAGATGATCACGCCGTTGTTGTCGGCGTACAGGTATTCATTCGGGCGGAAGGTCACTCCGGCAAAGGTCACGGCCACGTTCAGGTCGCCGATACCGCGCTTGTCGGTTTTCATCGGGTGGCTGGCCAGGGCTTGCACACCCACATCGGTCTGGATCAGCACGTCGACGTCACGCACGCAGCCATAGATCACCAGGCCTTCCCAGCCATTTTTCGCAGCCTTCTCCGCGAGCATGTCACCGAGCAGGGCACGGCGCAGCGAGCCTCCCCCGTCGACCACCAGGACCTTGCCCTTGCCATCGAGCTCGACCTGCTCCTTGACCAGCGAATTGTCTTCGAAACACTTGATGGTGACGATCTGGCCACCGAAGGAATCACGGCCACCGAAGTTGCTGAACATCGGTTCCAGCACCTGAACCAGGTCCGGGTAGGCGTCACACAGGTCGGGCGTTACGTAATGCTGCATGGGAAGCTCCTGTCAGTCACAACGAAAGCGGTTATCGGCCAAGGCTACACCGTAGAAGCCGTCGCAGTCATCCGGGACCGGACGGTCATGTTTCGCCTGTTCTGGCCTCTTCGCGGGTAAACCCGCTCCCACAGAGACTGCACAGCCCTTCAGAGCGGTGCTACCCCTGTGGGAGCGGGTTTACCCGCGAAGAGGCCAGAACAGGCGAGACTGATTCAGCCAACAGGTACAGGCTCGCGCATCACCGTCGACTCATGCACCGGCAGCAGCGGGTCGCGCAACCAGCGCTCCACCAACGGCCAGACCTGCGCCTGTGCCGCCTTGCTCACCAGCATGTCGACATGCCCAAAGGCCTCGAAGCCTTCTTCGCGCCCCAGGCGCAGGAACTGCTTGCG
>NZ_QLTL01000031.1:0-26556 GCF_003269045.1 Pseudomonas sp. URMO17WK12:I7
AACCAGCGCTCCACCAACGGCCAGACCTGCGCCTGTGCCGCCTTGCTCACCAGCATGTCGACATGCCCAAAGGTCTCGAAGCCTTCTTCGCGCCCCAGGCGCAGGAACTGCTTGCGCTCCCCGCCGAGCTGATCGAACAGTTTGCGGCATGCCCATACCGGGTCCTGGAAGTCACCGGCGCCCGCCACGGCCAGAAGCGGCACATCCACTTCAGCCAAACCCGTCCACCAATCACCGTGCTTGTCGCCAAAACGGCCGAACAGGCCATGCCAGCGCATGCTCTCGAGGGCCAGGCCGATCGGCTCATCCTCCGGCCCACGCTTGAAACGCGGCCCGGAAATCTGCCCCCAGCGCCTGAGCAGCAGTTTTGCTCCCCAGGTCAGCGGCGGCACTTTGAGCGGCCAGTAGACACGGCTGATCTGGGTACCGAAAAGCGCCACGCTGGCCACCTGCTCAGCCTTGAGATAGCCGCCGCCCAAGGCCGCCACCAGGGTGGTTCCACCCAGGGAGTGGCCGACCCAGTGCGGCGCCTGGCCAGACTGCTCACGCACGAACGCGCTGATCAGTGGCAGGTCGTCGCGGGCATAGTCGGCGACGCTGTTGTGCTTCCAGGCGATATTGCGCGGGGACAGGCCATGGCCACGCATCTCCGGGATCCACACATCGAAACCGGCCCGCGCCAGGTAGGCACCCAAGCCAATGCCTTTGGGCGAGTACCAGAAGCGCCGGTTGGAGAAACTGCCATGCAGCAGAATCACCGGCACCCCCTGGGCCCGGCCCTGATCAGCCAGACCCAGGCGGGTCACGGCCAGTTCGACGCTAGGATCCGGGCTGTTGCCGGCCTTGATCCGGTATACGTCTTCGCTGAGGTCGCCGCGGCGCTCTGCACTGAGCAAGGCCACGGGAAAAAGGTTGCTGCTGCTTTGCATAAGGTTGCTTGGTGCACAAAAAAGGGCGGGATCCATCGCTGGAACTCGCCCTGGAAAAAACCAGGCGGGGGCGCGCCAGACGCGCCCCCGCAATTTACCGCATCAGGCCGCGCCTTGGCCTTCGGCCAGGAAGAACCAGGTCTCGAGTACCGAGTCCGGGTTCAGCGAGACACTTTCGATGCCCTGCTCCATCAGCCACTTGGCCAGGTCCGGGTGATCCGATGGGCCTTGGCCGCAGATGCCGATGTACTTGCCGGCCTTGTTGCACGCCTGAATGGCGTTGGCCAGCAGCTTCTTCACGGCCGGGTTACGCTCGTCGAACAGGTGGGCAATGATGCCCGAGTCGCGGTCCAGGCCCAAGGTCAGCTGGGTCAGGTCGTTGGAGCCGATCGAGAAGCCGTCGAAGTACTCGAGGAACTCTTCGGCAAGGATCGCGTTGGACGGCAGCTCGCACATCATGATCACGCGCAGGCCGTTGTCGCCACGGGCCAGGCCGTTTTCGGCAAGCAGGTCGACGACCTGGCTGGCTTCGCCCAGGGTGCGCACGAACGGCACCATGATCTCGACGTTGGTCAGGCCCATTTCATTGCGCACGCGCTTGAGCGCACGGCACTCGAGCTCGAAGCAGTCACGGAACGACTCGCTGATGTAGCGCGAGGCGCCGCGGAAGCCCAGCATCGGGTTTTCTTCTTCCGGCTCGTACAGCTTGCCGCCGATCAGGTTGGCGTATTCGTTGGACTTGAAGTCCGACAGGCGCACGATGACCTTTTTCGGGTAGAAGGCTGCAGCCAGGGTGCTGATGCCTTCGACCAGTTTCTCGACATAGAAGCCGACCGGGTCGTTGTAACCGGCAATACGCTTGTCGACGCTTTCCTTCAGTTCGGCTGGCAGGCCGGCGTAGTTCAGCAGCGCCTTGGGGTGCACGCCGATCATGCGGTTGATGATGAATTCCAGACGCGCCAGGCCCACACCTGCGTTAGGCAGCTGGGCGAAGTCGAAGGCGCGGTCCGGGTTGCCGACGTTCATCATGATCTTGAACGGCAGCTCTGGCATGGCGTCCACCGAGTTCTGCTTGACGTCAAAGCCCAGCTCGCCCTCGAAGATGAAACCGGTATCGCCTTCGGCGCAGGATACGGTCACGCCCTGGCCGTCTTTGAGCACCTGGGTCGCATTGCCACAACCGACCACGGCCGGGATACCCAGCTCACGGGCGATGATCGCCGCGTGGCAGGTACGCCCGCCACGGTTGGTAACGATGGCGCTGGCGCGCTTCATCACCGGTTCCCAGTCTGGGTCGGTCATGTCGGAGACCAGCACGTCGCCCGGCTGCACCTTGTCCATCTCGGACACGTCGTTGATCACGCGGACCTTGCCGGCGCCGATGCGCTGGCCAATGGCACGGCCTTCGACCAGCACGGTGCCCTTCTCTTTGAGCAGGTAACGTTCCATGACGTTGGCGCTGGCGCGGCTCTTCACCGTCTCAGGGCGGGCCTGAACGATGTACAGTTTGCCGTCGTCACCGTCCTTGGCCCATTCGATGTCCATCGGGCGCTGGTAGTGCTGCTCGATGATCATCGCCTGCTTGGCCAGTTCGTTGACTTCGTCGTCGCTCAGGCAGAAGCGGGCGCGCTCGGCGCGATCGACCTCGACGGTCTTGACCGAACGGCCGGCCTTGGCTTCTTCGCCGTAGACCATCTTGATGGCCTTGCTGCCCAGGTTGCGGCGCAGGATGGCCGGGCGGCCGGCCTGCAGGGTGTTTTTGTGGACGTAGAACTCATCCGGGTTGACCGCGCCTTGAACCACGGTTTCACCCAGGCCGTAGGCGCCGGTGATGAACACCACGTCGCGGAAGCCCGACTCGGTGTCGAGGGTGAACATCACGCCGGCGGTGCCGGTTTCGGAGCGGACCATACGCTGCACACCCGCCGACAAGGCGACGAGTTTGTGGTCGAAGCCTTGGTGCACGCGATAGGAAATGGCGCGGTCGTTGAACAGCGAAGCGAACACTTCCTTGGCCGCGCGGATCACGTTGTCGACGCCGCGAATGTTGAGGAAGGTCTCTTGCTGACCAGCGAACGAGGCGTCAGGCAGGTCTTCGGCGGTGGCCGAGGAACGCACGGCAACGGCCATGTTGTCGTTACCGTTGGCCATGGCGGCGAAAGCGGTTCGGATTTCCGAATCAAGACGCGCCGGGAAATCAGCTTCCATCACCCATTGGCGGATCTGCGCGCCGGTCTTGGCCAGGGCGCTGACATCGTCCACGTCCAGCGCGTCGAGGGCAGCGTGAATCTTGTCGTTCAGGCCACTTTGTTCAAGAAAATCACGGTACGCCTGAGCCGTAGTGGCAAAGCCGCCCGGCACCGACACGCCGGCACCGGCGAGGTTACTGATCATCTCGCCCAGGGATGCGTTCTTGCCCCCCACATGCTCTACATCATGGACGCCGAGCTTATCGAGGGAAACTACGTACTCTACCAAGGTGATCTCTCCACTAACTGTATTGGAAAAGCTCAAGGGCGCCCGCCTGCCATCGTTGACTGGGCCGGACGCATGTGGCCTGGACCTGGAAAATAGGCTCGTAAAATATGGCAGAATGCCGACAGCCGCATTCGGCAAACCGAACTTATCATATCCAAGAAACGTCATCAGCTTAAGGCCCAGATCGCAAATGAAACGAACCGCGTTTTTCATCTCCGATGGCACCGGCATCACCGCCGAAACACTGGGCCAAAGCCTGCTCGCTCAATTCGAGAGCATTCCGTTCAATAAATTCACCCGTCCGTACATCGACAGCCCGGAAAAAGCACGGACCATGGTGCAGCAGATCAACACTGCCGCCGAGCGCGACGGCATGCGCCCGATCATCTTCGACACCATCGTCAATCAGGACATCCGTGAGATCCTGGCGACGTCGAACGGCTTCATGATCGACATCTTTTCGACGTTTTTATCCCCGCTCGAGCAGGAATTGACAGCCCATTCGTCGTATTCCGTGGGCAAGTCGCACTCGATTGGTGGGAACTCCAACTACATGGAACGGATCGAGGCGGTCAACTTCGCCCTGGATAACGACGATGGCGCCCGCACCCACTACTACGACAAGGCCGACCTGATCCTGGTTGGCGTGTCGCGCTGCGGCAAGACCCCGACTTGCCTGTATATGGCCATGCAGTTCGGGATCCGCGCAGCCAACTACCCGCTGACCGAGGACGACATGGAGCGCCTGCAGCTCCCGGCGGTGCTGAAAAAGCACCACAACAAGCTGTTCGGCCTGACCATCGACCCCGACCGCCTGACCGCCATCCGTCACGAGCGCAAGCCCAACAGCCGCTATTCGAGCTTTGCCCAGTGCGAGTTCGAGGTGCGTGAGGTAGAGAACCTGTTCCGCCGCGAGAACATTCCCAACATCAACTCCACGCATTTTTCGGTGGAAGAGATTTCGGCGAAGATCCTCGTGGAAAAAGGTGTGGAGCGCAGGTTCAAGTAAGCCTGCAGCGGCCCTTTCGCGGGCAAGCCCGCTCCCACAGGTATTGCACATACCCAAGGTCAGTAAGATCCCTGTGGGAGCGGGTTTACCCGCGAAGAGGCCGCCGCAGGAGTACAAAAAAAGCCCCGGCATCGCTGCCGGGGCTTTCTTTTACCTCACCACCTGACTCAGGACGGCACCACCGCCGCCTGCCCGCTCATGGCCAGGTCGACCAGCTCGCGGTTGGCCACCGCGTACATCGCATAGTCTGTGCCCGTGGCATTGCGCAGGTCGTCGAGCATGGCGCGCCAGCGCTCGACCATCACCCGGTGCTGCTCGGCCCACAGCGCCACACGGGCGTCCATGTCCTCCGGGCCATCGGCCATCTGCAACACCGAGATGGTGATCGCCCGCTGCTGCAGGTCGATGTCGTCGCGGAACGCCTCGCGGGCCAGGGCCTGCCAGTTGTTTTCCACTGGCAGGTTGCTGATTTCCTGTAGATACCAGGTCAGGTCCAGCGCGCTGCCCACGGCGAAGAATGCCTTGGCCACCTGCGCCGGGTCATGGCCGGTCACGTCGGAGGCCTCGATGATCGGCAGCAGGGTGTACAGGTGCGTGGTACCGGCAACCATGCGCGCCAGCAACTCCGGCACCCCGGCGTCGACGAAGCTCTGGTAACGCACCATCCAGCGCTCGCGGGTCGGCCCTTCCAGCAGCTCGTCGAGCTTGAGCCCCAGCTGGGCGATCTTCGGCCCGAAGTGCGCGGTGTCACGCCCGGCGTCCTGCTCGTTGCGCCGGCTGCGCAGGAACCAGCGGGTGGCGCGGCGCCCAAGGCGCATCAGCTCGTCCATCAAGGTCAGCTGGATTTCCGCCGGCACCTGGTAGTCCAGCGCCTCGATCTGGCGGAACCAGTGCGGCAGGTGGAAGATGTCGCGCACGATCACATAGGCCCCGGCAACGTTGGCCGGGCTCATGCCGGTCGACTCCTTCAGGCGCTGGACGAAGGTGATGCCCATGTTGTTGACCAGGTCGTTGGCGATCTGGGTGCTGACGATTTCGCGCTTCAGGCGGTGACGGCGCATGGCGTCGGCGAATTTGCTGACCAGCGACGGCGGGAAGGCGGTTTCCATGTCGCGGGTCAGGTAGTCGTCGTCCGGCACCAGCGACTTGAGCAGTTGCTCCTTGAGGTCGATCTTGCTGTACGAGATCAGCACCGACAGCTCGGCGCGGGTCAGGCCCTGGCCAGCGGCCAGGCGCTCGGCCAACTGATCTTCCGATGGCAGGAACTCGATTGCCCGATCCAGCTTGCCACGGCCTTCGAGGTCGGCCATCAGGCGCTTGTATTCCGCGATCCGCTCACGGGCTCGGCGGGCTGCCAGCGACAACGCCTGGGTCTGCTTGTAGTTGTTGCCCAGCACCAGGCTGGCCACTTCGTCGGTCATGCTGCCAAGCAGCTGGTTACGCTGCTTCTCGGTCATGTCGCCACCCTGCACCACTTCGTTGAGCAGGATCTTGATGTTGACCTCGTGGTCGGAGCAGTCCACGCCACCGGCGTTGTCGATGAAGTCGGTGTTGGTGGCGCCGCCGTGCAGGCCGAACTCGACACGGCCGAGCTGGGTCATGCCGAGGTTGCCGCCCTCCCCCACCACCTTGCAGCGCAGCTCGTTGCCGTTGACGCGCAAGGCATCGTTGGCCTTGTCACCGACATCAGCATGGCTTTCGCTGCTGGCCTTGACGTAGGTACCGATGCCGCCGTTCCACAGCAGGTCGACCGGCGCCTTGAGCAGCGCGTGCAGCAGTTCGGTCGGGGTCAGGCGGTCTGCCTCGATGGCAAAGCGTTCCTTCATCTGCGGGCTGATGGCGATGCTCTTGGCACTGCGCGGGAAGATCCCACCGCCTTCGGACATGATGCTGGCGTCGTAGTCGCTCCAGGCCGAGCGCGGCAGGTCGAACAGGCGCTTGCGCTCGACGAAGCTGGTGGCCGGGTCCGGGTTCGGGTCGATGAAGATGTGCAGGTGGTTGAACGCCGCCACCAGTTGCAGCTTGTCGGACATCAGCAGGCCGTTGCCGAATACGTCACCGGCCATGTCGCCGACGCCAATCACGGTGATCGGGTCTTCCTGCACGTTGATGCCGCGCTCGCGGAAATGGCGCTGCACGCCGACCCAGGCGCCACGGGCAGTGATGCCCATTTTCTTGTGGTCGTAACCGGCCGAGCCTCCCGAGGCGAATGCATCGCCGAGCCAGAAGCCGTAATCGATGGCGATGCCGTTGGCGATATCAGAGAAGGTCGCGGTGCCCTTGTCGGCCGCCACCACCAAGTACGGGTCGTCATCGTCATGACGCACCACGTTGGCCGGCGGCACCACGCCCCCGTCCTTGAGGTTGTCGGTGATGTCGAGCAGGCCGGAAATGAAAATGCGGTAGCAGGCCACGCCCTCGGCGGCAATTTCGTCGCGCGTGCCGCCCAGCGGCAGACGGCGCGGCAGGAAACCGCCCTTGGCGCCAACCGGCACGATCACCGAGTTTTTCACTTGCTGGGCTTTCACCAGGCCCAGTACTTCGGTGCGGAAGTCTTCTTCGCGGTCCGACCAGCGCAGGCCGCCGCGGGCGACATTGCCGAAGCGCAGGTGCACGCCCTCGACCCGTGGCGAGTAGACGAAGATCTCGAACTTCGGTACCGGTTTGGGCAGCTCGGGAATCAGCTTGGGGTTGAACTTGAAGCTGAAGTACGACTTGTTCTGGCCGTTGGCATCCGGCTGGTAGAAGTTGGTGCGCAGGGTGGCCTTGATCAGGTCCAGGTAGCGCCGCAGGATGCGGTCCTCGTTGAGCACCTGGACCTCGTCCAGGGCAGTGAGGATCGCCTGCTCCAGGCGCTGCTGCTTGTCGTCCAGGTCCTCATTGGTGAGCTTGCGCGCCAGGTAGAAGCGGGTCTTGAACAACCGCGTCAGCTCGCGGGCGATGTCGGTGTGGTTGTTCAGGGTGCTGGCGATGTAGCCGAGGTCGAAGCCCAGGCGGATCTGCTTGAGGTAGCGGGCATAGGCGCGCAACAGCGCCACGTCACGCCACGGCAGGCCGGCGGTGAGCACCAGGCGGTTGAAGGCGTCGTTCTCGGCGTCGCCGTTGACGATGTGGACAAAGGCATCCTGCAGGGTGTCGTTGAGCTGCTGGATATCCAGGTTCAGGCCTTCGCTGTAGGTGAAGGCAAAGTCATGGATCCAGAACTCACGCCCGCTGGCGTGGCGCAGGCGGTAAGGGAATTCGCCGAGCACGCGCAGGCCGAGGTTTTCCAGGATCGGCAGCACGTCCGACAACGCCAGCGGGGTGTCGGCGTGGTACAGCTTGCAGTGCAACAGGCGGTCGCCCAGACGGGTCAGGGGCTGGTAGAAGCTCATCGCCAACGGCTTGCTCTCGGACAGCGCCACCACGTGCTGCAGGTCGACTACGGCCGAGTGCGCCGGGAAGCGCTCGCGGTAGCCCGCCGGGAAGCCTTTGGGGAAGTCCGCGAGAATGTTGGTGCCCTGGGCTTCGCCGAAGTTCTCGATGACCAGTGCCGAGTAGTCGTCATGCCACGAGCGGCAGGCCTGGATCACTTCGTTTTCCAGCTGCTGCGGGTCGATGTCGATGCGGTTTTTCGGGTCGACCCGCAAGATCAGTTGCACGCGCGCCAGCACCGACTCGGAGAAGAAGGTCCAGAACTCACAGTCGCTGGCCTTCAGGCGCTCCATCAGCACCTGCTGGATCTTCTGCCGCACTTCGGTGGAGTAGATCTCACGCGGCACGTAGGCCAGGCAGTAGCAGAAGCGCCCGTACGGGTCCTTGCGCAGGAACACACGGATCTTGTTGCGTTCCTGGATCTGCACGATCGACATCACGGTGCTGAACAGCTCATCGACCGGGGTCTGGAACAGGTCGTCGCGCGGCAGCACTTCGAGCACCTGGGCCAGTTCCTTGCCCAGGTGCGCTTTCGGGTCGAAGCCGGAACGGCGCTCGACCTCGGCAACCTTCACGCGGATGTAAGGGATGGCATGCACGCTCTCGCCATACACCGACGAGGTGTACAGGCCCATGAAACGGTGTTCCTTGATGACCTTGCCGTCGGCGCCCAGCTGGCGGATCGACACGTAGTCCGGGTAAGCCGGGCGATGCACGCGGCTGGGCAGCGCGGCCTTGGCGAACGACAGCAGCAGCGGCTCGTTGAGGTAGGCCACGGCATAGTCTTCGATGCGCAGTTCTTCCGCTGTCAGGCCCACCCGCAGGCGCCGCGGCAGACCGAGGAACGACTGCTCGTCGTAGGCCATCTGGCCGCCGGAGCTGTCGGCCTGAACGGTGAATTCTTCATAGCCGAGGAAGGTGAAGTGGTTGTCCAGCAGCCATTCGAGGAAGGCCTTGACCTCGCCCTTTTCATGCTGGACCGGGCCATAGGCGGTGTTTTCCACCTCGGCGACGACTTCACGCAGCTTGGCTTTCATCGGCTCGAAATCGGCCACGGCCACGCGCACTTCGGCCAGCACCTGCTCGATCTCGCGTGTAAGCACGTTGAGTTCGGCGGCATTGGCGCAGCGGTCGATTTCCAGGTACATCAGCGATTCGTGGCACACGCCCTCGCCCTGGGTGCCCTTGGGCAGCAGTTCGAGCAGTTCGCCCTTGGCGCCCCGGCGCACGCTCAGCACCGTGGTCTGCAGGGTGTGGATGCTGTAGCCGCGGCGGTTGAGCTCGGTGCGCACCGAGTCGACCAGGAACGGCAGGTCGTGGTGCAGCACTTCGACCACGGTGTGGGTCGATTGCCAGCCATTGCGTTCGTAATCGGGGTTGTACACCCGTACTTGCGGGTACTCGGGGTCGAAGCGCTCGATGATGCGCCACGCCGACAGGGTGCAGCCGGCCAGGTCGGAAAGCCTGCGCTGGGTAAGTTCGTCCAGAGAGATGATGCCGAAGAACTGCTCGGCGAATAGCGCCACTTGTGGCAGGGACTGTTCGCTGATGTGCTGCGCCAGGGCCGCTTGCAGTTGATGCTGGAAGTCGGCTTTGCTGGCTGCGGTGAAGAACGCCATCTGTGGTACTCCGCTTGGGCTTTGTATTAGTTGAAGCGTCGCGCACGTCCGCCATGTACGGATCAACGATAGCCAACCCGTGGCAAGCCGGACGGTAAAAACCAGACGTTGAACGTGGCAGGCACGCTCAGGGCTCGCCGAAGCTTAACGACTGAGCGGTCATTGCCGCTTGCGAGGCTGCGACAATTTCGGTCAAGGGCTGGCAACTTTACGTTTATGGATGTTTGCAAGGCTGTCAGAATTCCCTCTCATTTCCCTTGACCCGAGTCGTAGCCATGCAAATCCACACCGCCTTGCTGTTCGCCACCCCTTGCGATGACGAGGAAGACAACATGGCGACCCTGTGCTGCCACAGCGACAAGGGGCAGATGTTTCTGCTGACCCGCTACCCGGATGAAGACACCGTCGACCTGACCCTGGATGACGAGCCGTCGACCCTGGATGGGCTGAAGGTGACCTTGAGTGCGCAGCGCTTGCTGATCGAGGTGGCGGCCGGGGATCGCGATGCGCTGAAAGGGGATGAGGCGCTGGAGATCGTGCTGACTTCGGCGGGGACCGACCTTGAGGAAGTGGCGCTGACCCTGCGCAATATCCTCGATGGTACTGGCACCTTCATCAGCGAACGCTGAGATATTGGGGCTGCGGGGTGTATGCCGATAGATTCTCAGCGCGTGGGAGATCGAGCGCCGCCCGCGCGGCGCATCGCGGATAAATCCGCTCCTACATTTGTTGCAACGTGCCGGACCTGTTACGCCATGGTCGCCCGCCCTGGCGCATGACTTGAGCCGTGCGAATCGGCTGACAACCATGGCGTGTCAGGCATGGCTACGTTGCAACAGATGTAGGAGCGGATTTATCCGCGATGCGCCGCGCGGGCGGCGCTCGATCTCAAAGGCAATGAATCTCTCCAGACATGCACTCCAGCCCCAACGCACCATTGACAGCCCATCCCCACACAGGCATTGTCTGACAACCTGATAACTAGGCAACCGTTTCCATGCTAGAGCTCCAGCGCCCCGACACCCTGGTCGAGCGGGTCGTCAGCGCCATCCGCGCCGAGATCGATTCCGGCCGCCTGGCTGCCGAATCGCGCCTGCCCACCGAACAGCAACTGGCCGAACAGCTGAACGTCAGCCGCTCGGTGGTGCGCGAGGCCGTGGCGCAGCTCAAGGCCGACGGCGTACTGATCGCCCGTCGCGGGCTCGGTTCCTACATTTCGCAAACACCCGCCGGCACCGTGTTCCGCTTCCCCGGCAGCAATGGCCGCAAACCGGACCTGGTGCAGATGTTCGAGATGCGCCTGTGGATCGAAACCCAGGCCGCCGCCATCGCCGCCCGCCGCCGCGATGAACAGGACCTGGCCCATATGGCCAAGGCCCTGCAGGAAATGCTCGACAAGCGCAGCGACTTCGCCACCGCTTCGGCTGCCGACGTGGCGTTCCACCGGGCAATTGCAGAAGCCAGCAAGAACGATTACTTCGTGGCGTTTCACGACTTCCTCGGCGGCCAGCTGGCCAGCGCCCGGCGCACCGCCTGGGAAAACTCCGCCGCCCACTCGGTGGGGGGCTCGGCCGATGCCAACCGCGAACACCAGGCGCTGTACCAGGCCATCGCAGCGGGTGACCGCCAGGCTGCCGCAGCCTGCGCCGAAGCACACCTGCGCGCCTCGGCCAGGCGCTTGAAGATAGACCTCCCCGCCCTCGACTGACCCCGCAGATACCGACGCGGCCTGGCGAGGGCCTTTTTACGCACCACTTAGTCTGACAACCTGATAAGCAGATCCACCGACAAGAACAGCAAGGTACCCCTGCATGACTTACGACTACTGCATCATTGGCGGCGGCATCGTCGGCCTCGCCACTGCGATGGCCCTGCTCGAACAGCGCCCGGGCGCATCCCTGCTGATCCTGGAAAAGGAAGCCAGCCTCGGCCGCCACCAGACTGGCCACAACAGTGGCGTGATCCATGCAGGCATCTATTACGCACCCGGCAGCCTCAAGGCCGAACTGTGCAAGCGTGGTGCCCAGGCGACCAAGGATTTCTGCAGCGAGCACGGTATCGCCTTCGAGGTCTGCGGCAAGTTGCTGGTGGCCTCCAACGACCTGGAAGTGCAGCGCATGCAGGCGCTGTATGAGCGTTCGCAGCAGAACGGCCTGAAAGTCGAGCGCCTGGACGCCGCCGCACTGGCTGAACGCGAACCGAACATCGTCGGCAAGGGCGCGCTGTTCCTCGATGCCACCGGCATCGTCGACTACACCCAAGTGTGCAACGCCATGGCCAAGGTGATCCGCCAGGCCGGCGGCGAGGTGCACCTTTCGACCAGCGTGCGCGCGATTCAGGAGCATGCCGACCACGTCGCCATCGGCACCGACAGCCACACCTGGCGCGCCCGCCAGCTGGTCGCCTGTGCCGGCCTGCAATCCGACCGCCTGGCGCGCCTGGCCGGGGTGAAGATCGACCACCAGATCATCCCATTCCGCGGCGAGTACTACCGCCTGCCGGCCAGCAAGAACCAGATCGTCAACCACCTGATCTACCCGATCCCCGACCCGGAACTGCCGTTCCTCGGCGTGCACCTGACCCGCATGATCGACGGCAGCGTCACCGTCGGCCCGAATGCCGTGCTCGGTTTCGGCCGCGAGAACTACCGCAAGTTTTCGGTCAATTGGCGCGACGTGGCCGAGTACGCCAGCTTCCCAGGCTTCTGGAAGACCATCTGGAACAACCTCGGCTCCGGCACCACCGAGATGAAGAACTCGCTGTTCAAGCGCGGTTACCTGGAGCAGTGCCGCAAATACTGCCCATCGCTGGAAGTGGCAGACCTGCTGCCTTACGAAGCGGGCATTCGCGCCCAGGCGGTAATGCGCGATGGCACCCTGGTGCACGATTTCCTGTTCGCCGAGACACCGCGCATGGTGCATGTCTGCAATGCGCCGTCGCCGGCTGCCACCTCGGCCATTCCCATCGGCCAGATGATCGCCGAAAAGATCCTCAAGGCCCGCTGAAACCTGCAGCACCCACAACTACAAAGACAATAAGGAACCCCCCATGTCGGTACATGAGGCGGCCCCGGCCGCGCACGAAACTCCGCAACAGCAACGCAAGCGCCTGCGCAAGGTGGCAGCGGCGACCATCTTTGGCTCGATGCTGGAGTGGTACGACTTCTACCTCTACGCGACCATGGCGGCGATCGTGTTCTCGAAGGTCTTCTTCGATGCGAGCAACCCGGCGGTGGCCTCGCTGCTGGCCTTCTCCACCTTCGCCATCGGCTTCATCGCCCGCCCCTTCGGCGGCATCCTGTTCGGCTACCTGGGTGACCGCTTCGGCCGCAAGCATGTGCTGGTGATCACCTTCTGCATGATGGGCGTGTGCACGGCGCTGATCGGGCTGATCCCAAGCTATGCCAGCATCGGCATCTGGGCACCGATCCTGCTGGTGGTAATCCGCATCATCCAGGGCCTGGGCGCGGGCGCCGAGCTGTCCGGCGCGGCAGTCACCTCCTACGAACATGCCAGTGAAGGCAAGCGCGGCAGCCAGGGTGCGTGGCCGGCGCTGGGGCTGAACCTGGGGCTGCTGCTGTCGTCGCTGACCGTGTACCTGCTGACCATGAATGGCAACGACTTCCTGCTCGCCGGTGGCTGGCGCATCCCGTTCATTGCCAGCATCGCCCTGGTGGCTGTCGGCCTGTGGGTGCGCAAGAGCATCCCCGAGACGCCGGACTTCAAGGAGCTGGACCAGGCCGACAGCAGCAAGCCGCAGGTGTCGCCGCTGAAGTTGCTGTTCAAGAATGACCTCAAGGGCCTGGCCGTGGTGTTCTTCGTGGCCATCGGCTACAACGCCCTGAGCTACATCTTCAAGACCTTCTCGCTGGCCTACCTGACCCAGTTCAAGGGCGTGCAGGCGCATGTCACCTCGCTGTCGGTGACCATCGCCAGCCTGGTGGCGATCTTCGCCGTGCCGTTCTTCGGCTGGCTGTGCGACCGCTGGAGCAGCAAGACCGTACTGATGCTCGGTGGGGTACTGTCGGCGCTGTTCGCCTACCCGTTCCTGCAGCTGTTGAGCACCGGTGAGCCCACCCAGATCTACATCGCCATCGCTATCGGCACTGGCATCCTCGCGCCGATGATGTTCGCCCCGCAGGGTTCGTTCCTCAGCCGTCAGTTCCCGACCCAGACACGCTCGTCGGGCTTTGGCACCGGCCGCGAAATCGGCACGGCAGTAGCCGGTGGCCTGGCGCCACTGGGCGGGTTGGCCCTGGTGGCCGGGTCTGCGACCCATTCCACCGATGGCGTGGCGCTGATCCTGGCGATTGCCGGGGTGCTGGTGGTGGTGTTCGCCCTGTGCGACCAAGGGCGCAAGCACTCCAGCGCGAAAAACTGAAACCCGAAGGATACGGCCTCTTCGCTGCGGTTCGACGCGAAGGGGCCGCCACAATCAAACCGGGTTGTCATGCAGCACCCTGCCCCCCTCCTCTGGCCGATCGACGAACAACACATCCAGCCTGCTGTTGCGCATGCCCTTCAATGCATTCCAATGGGCTGATGCATGCACATACCTGGCCCGCAACAACGCCTGTTCCTCAGCCGAAAGCGCCGCCGACTCTGCCCCGCCCAACACATAGTCGTGCAGCTTGTCACTGATGCCCAGCAATGCCGGCGGCAGCCGATGGTCCTCGTCATCGCCCAGCGGCAGGAAAGGTACCCCGGCCCGAACCCCCAGTTCACGCATGATGCTCAGGTACACCCGAGACAGATGGCCAAGCACCTCGCGCTCGCTGAGCACCGCGGCGTAGACCGTTTTCTGCGGAGTGTCTCGCTGCGCCCGCCCACCCGCCACCGGCTCCTCCCAGGTCACCACCCGCAGGCATCGATCGCCATCAGCTGCCGGCGTCGACGCCAGCAAAGCCTTTGCAGCCGCATAGGCCGCCGTCCGCTCTGCCGGCGTGCACTGCGGCACCTGGTTCGAAAAGGGCTTGCACAGCATCACCTGCTCACGCATGCAAGGCGGATAACCGCCTCCGATGTTGGAGTGCACACCCGGCACCACGATGTCGTTGCCGCTACGCACCAAGGCAAAGTTGTGCCGACGCTCATCGGCAGCCACCAGTTGCACCACCTGCCGGGCTACCTTCGCGCCCAGGCCAAGGCGCAAGCCGGCATACCGGGCATTTGCCGGATCGAAGTTTCCCCGCAGGGGGGCAACCATCGCCGCCACCGAATCGAAAAGGCCGATGAAGTTGATCACCCGCTCGCCCTGCAGTTCAGCCGGCAAGCCCTGCTCCCCGGCCCCCAGCCGATTGGCCAGGTGCCTGGCCGCCGCCGCTCCGCGGCTAAAACCGAACAGGTCGAATTCGATGCGCCCCGGCATCGCCTGCGCCTGAGCGGCCATGTGATCGCGCAGCTGCCCGGCGATCACTGCCAGTGCTTGTTCGACACGCGCCAGCACGCCTGTCTCACCCCTTCCCGTGGCCTGACCGAATGCCGAATCTGGCGCCCCTGCGGTCGTGCCAATGCCTTGCGCATAGTGTTTGAAGTACACCCGCCCCTGCACCACCCCGCTGGGATAGAGCCCATGCAGCAACGCCACGTTGCTGCGCGCATTGCCATAGCTGCCTTTGCCGTTGGCAATGCCCCCACAGGAGGCAGCCGCATTGCTCGCGTTGTTGCCAGTACCGTCGAAAAAAACACCTATATGCCAGCTACCACACTGCTCGTTCATGCCACTGCTCCTTCACTTGGGAAGGTATTGAGCAGGCAACAGATCGCAGCGCCGGCGAATCAGCAATCACGCAAAGTCACTGCGCAGATTTCGACGCGGCATCACGGATAGATTAAAGTATCCCCCCCAGCCAGGTCGCCCGCGCCTTGGCCCAGACCCAGGAACCGCCACCGATGGAACACCGTGAAGCGCTGATCGCGCTACGCACCTTTCTTTCCTCCCAGATCCTAGGCCAGGAAAAGCTTGTCGAACGGCTGTTGATCGTGTTGTTGGCCGACGGCCACATGCTGGTCGAAGGTGCACCGGGCCTGGCCAAGACCAAGGCCATCAAAGAGCTGGCCGAAGGCATCGAGGCGCAGTTCCATCGCATCCAGTTCACCCCCGACCTGCTTCCGGCCGACATCACCGGCACCGAAATCTATCGCCCGGAAACCGGCAGTTTCGTGTTCCAGCAGGGGCCGATCTTCCACAACCTGGTGCTGGCCGACGAAATCAACCGCGCCCCGGCCAAAGTGCAGTCGGCACTGCTCGAAGCCATGGCCGAGCGCCAGGTCAGCGTGGGCCGCAGCACCTACGACCTGTCGCCGCTGTTTCTGGTGATGGCCACGCAAAACCCGATCGAGCAGGAAGGCACCTACCCCCTGCCCGAAGCCCAGCTCGACCGCTTCCTGATGCATGTAAAGATCGGCTTCCCCGATGCTGCCGTAGAGCGCCGTATCCTCGCCCAGGCCCGTGGCGAAGCGCTGGGCGGCGAAGTGAAACCCGAGCGTCGGGTCAGCCAGCAGGCGATCTTTGCCGCGCGCAAGGAAATCCTCGGCCTGTACATGGCCGACGCCGTGGAGGAATACCTGGTACAGCTGGTCATGGCTACCCGCACCCCAGCCAAGTTCGACGCCGAGCTGGCCGACTGGATCGCCTATGGCGCCAGCCCGCGCGGCTCGATCGCCCTCGACCGCTGCGCGCGCGCCCATGCCTGGCTGGCCGGGCGCGACTTCGTCAGCCCCGAGGATATCCAGGCGGTGCTGTTCGATGTACTGCGCCATCGCATCATCCTGTCGTTCGAAGCCGAAGCTGCGGGGATCGACCAGGACCGTGTGGTCCAGCGCATCCTCGACGTCGTAGCCGTCGCCTGACCCATGCCCACCACGCAGCAGGCCGAACCCGGCATTCGCATCGGCCTCGCCGAATTGATCGACATGCGCCACCGCGTGCGCGAGATTCAGCTGTTTTCACGCCCTGGCCAGCGCAGCCCGCTGGTCGGCCTGCACCATTCCAAGCTGCGCGGGCGTGGCGTGGACTTCGACCAGGTGCGCGTGTACCAGGCTGGTGACGATGTGCGCAACATCGACTGGCGCGTGACGGCACGCACCCAGGAGCCGCACACCAAGCTGTTCCACGAAGAACGCGAACGGCCGATCTTCATCCTCGTCGAACAGAGCCAACGCCTGTTCTTCGGCTCGGGCCTGATGTTCAAGTCGGTGCTCGCCGCCGAGGCGGCCGCGCTGTTCGGCTGGGCCGCGCTGGGCCACAACGACCGCATCGGCGGGCTGGTGTTCGGTGACAACGAGCACCACGAGATCAAACCCCGGCGCAGCAAGCAGAGCCTGCTGCAGCTGCTCAACCGCCTGGCCAAGGTCAACCAGGCCCTGCACACCGAAGCCGCCCCCCAGGCCGACAGCCTCGGCCTGGCCCTGCGCCGCGCCCGCGAAGTGCTGCGCCCCGGCAGCCTGGCCATCGTCATCTGCGACGAACGCTCGCTCAGCCCCCAGGCCGAGCAACACCTGGCCATGCTCTCACGTCATTGCGACCTGCTGCTGATGCCAGTGTCCGACCCGCTCGACCACGCCCTGCCCGCTGCTGGCCTGCTGCGCTTTGCCCAGCGCAGCGCGCAGTTGGAGCTCGACACCCTCGACGCCAACCTGCGCCAGGCCTACCGTCAACAAGCCGAAGCGCGCGTCGAGCGCTGGGAGCTGATGGCGCAGAAGCTGCGCGTAGTGCTGATGCCGTTGAGCACCCAGAGCGAGATGATCGAGCAATTGCGCGAATACCTGAACGCCCAACGCCCTGGGAGTGGTCAATGAACCCCTTGGACCAGCTGCAACCGCTGATCGCGCCGCCGGCGATCGGCCTGTGGCCGCCAGCGCCGGGCTGGTGGCTGCTGCTCGCACTGCTGCCGCTGCTGGTCTGGGGCCTGTGGCGGCTGCGCCGCTGGCGCCCGGGCAAGCGCCCGGTGGTGCGCGCCGAGCTGCCGCTCGACCCGGTGCGCCTGGAAGCGCTGGCCGAACTCGCCCGCCTGCCACGCCCCTACGACGGCGCCCCGGCCGGCGCCTGGCTGCAGCAGATCAACGCCTTGCTCAAGCGCCTGTGCCGCAACCACTACCCTGGCGCCAACAGCCATACCCTGAACGGCCGCCAGTGGCTGGCCTTTCTCGACAACCGTTGCCCGGCTGCCGGCCTGACCCGCTGGATGGTGCTGGTCGAAGGTGCCTACAAGCCCGAGTGCAAGCTCGACGACAAGGCCATTGTCGGGCTCAGCCAGGCTGTCGAAACCTGGATTCGCAAACATGTTTGAACTGGCCTGGCCGTGGATTTTCGTGCTGTTGCCGCTGCCGTGGCTGGCGCGCCTGCTGCTGCCCGCCGCCGACAGTGGCGAGCCGGTGCTCAAGGTCGGCTTCCTCGACGAACTGGAAGGCCTGGCCGGGCGCCGCGCACGCCTGAACCTGCCAACCCTTCGCCAACAGGCGCCGTACGTGCTGATCTGGCTGTTGCTGCTGTTGGCCGCCGCGCGCCCGCAATGGCTCGGCGAGCCGGTGCCGGTGGCCGCCAGCGGCCGCGACCTGCTGGTGGCCGTGGATGTCTCGGGGTCGATGGACTTCCCCGACATGCAATGGAAAGACGAAGACATCAGCCGCCTCGACCTGGTCAAGGCACTGCTCGGCGACTTTCTGCAGGACCGCGAAGGCGATCGTGTCGGCCTGATCCTGTTCGGCAGCCAGGCCTACCTGCAAGCACCGCTGACTTTCGACCGGCGCACCGTGCGCACCTTCCTCGACGAGGCGCAGATCGGCATCGCCGGCAAGAACACCGCCATCGGCGACGCCATCGGCCTGGCGGTCAAGCGCCTGCGCCAACGCCCGGCACAAAGCCGGGTGCTGGTGCTGGTCACCGACGGCGCCAACAACGGCGGGCAAATCCACCCGCTGACCGCCGCCCGCCTGGCCGCCCAGGAAGGTGTGCGCATCTACACCATCGGCATCGGTGCCAACCCCGAGGCCAGCGGCACGCCCGGTCTGCTTGGCCTGAACCCGAGCCTGGACCTCGACGAAGCGTCGCTCAAGGAAATTGCCGACATCACCCACGGCGCCTACTTCCGCGCCCATAACGGCGCCGAGCTGAACGCCATCGGCGACACCCTCGACCAACTGGAGCCGGTGGCCCAGCAACCAACCCAGGCGCGCACGGCCAAGGCCCTGTATGCCTGGCCGCTGGCCTTGGCCCTGCTGCTCAGCGTGTTGCTGGTGGTTGCAGTGCAATGGCCCGACAACCTGCTGCACAAGGTGCTGCGCAAACCGCGTTTCCTGCAGCCCCATCCGGAATGGCGCCAACGCCTGAAACGCCTGCGCCTGAGGAAACGGCGATGATCGATCTCTGGCCGCAATGGCTGCGCCCGCTCTGGCTGCTTGTCGTGCCCCTGCTCGGCTGGCTGCTGTTCAAACTGTGGCACCGGCGCAAGCGCGCCGGGCGCTGGCAGATGATATTGCCTGCAGCCTTCCACCCGGTACTGCTCGGCGGTGGCAGCGGCAGCAACAGCAAGCTGCCTTGGGTAGCCCTCGGCCTGGCCTGGCTGCTGGTGGTGCTGGCCCTGCTCGGGCCGAGCTGGCAGCGCCTCGAGGAAACCCGCCAGCGCCCGGCCGACCCGTTGGTGATCCTGCTCGAACTGACCCCGCAGATGCTTGCCGAAGACGTTACCCCCAACCGCCTGGAACAGGCCCGGCGCAAGATCCTCGACCTGCTCGAACACCGCAACGACAGCCAGACCGCACTGATCGTCTATGCCGGCAGTGCGCACACCCTGGTGCCGCTGTCAGATGACCTGGGCACCACGCGTAACCTGCTGGAGGCCATCGACCCGTCGATCATGCCCAAACCCGGCCAGCGTGCTGACCTGGCCGTACAAAAAGGCCTGGCCCTGCTGGCCCAGAGCGGCCTCGGCCAGGGTCGCCTGCTGCTCGTCGGTTCGGCACTCAGTGCAGCAGAACGCCAAGGCATCACCCAGGCCCTCGGCCGCCAGGGCCCGAGCCTGCTGATGCTCGGCATCGGCACCAGCGACGGCGCCCCGGTGCGCCAGGCCAATGGCGAATACCTCAAGGATGACCAGGGTGGCATCCTCCTGCCGCGGCTCGACAGTGCCAGCCTCAAGGCCTTCGTCAACGGCACCGGCGGGCGCTACCGCCATGCCCGCATCGACGACCTCGACCTGCGCGGCCTTGGCCTGTTCGACAACCCGCGCCACCTGCGCGATGCCGGCCAGACCCTGCAACTGGACAGCTGGGCCGACCAGGGTTACTGGTTGTTGCTTCCACTGTTGCTGCTGGCTGCCTGTGCCGGGCGTCGCGGCTGGCTGTTCTGCCTGCCGCTGTTGCTGGCCTTGCCACAACCCAGCCAGGCTTTCGAGTTCAACGACTTGTGGCTACGCCCCGATCAACAAGGCCAGATGCTGCTGCGCAAGCAACGCCCGGCAGATGCCGCACGGCACTTCCAGGACCCGCAGTGGCGCGGCATGGCGCTGTACCAGGCCGGCGACTACGCCGGTGCCGCCGAAGCCTTCGCCCAGGGCGACAGCGCCGCGGCCCACTACAATCGAGGCAATGCCCTGGCCCGCAGCGGCGAGCTGGAAGCCGCCCTGGACGCCTACGAACAGGCCCTGGAGCGCCAGCCCGACCTGCAACCGGCGCTGGCCAACCAGGCGTTGGTGCAGCAATTGCTGCAGCAACGTGATGCCCAGGCCGAGGAACAACCGGCCAACAGCGATGCCCAAGGCACCCCCGGCAGCGAAACCGAAGGCAACAGCAGCTCGGCCAGCAGCCCCGCCCAAGGCACGCCAGGCAGTGAAGAACAGGCCAACGCCGAACAACCCGGTGAAGGCAGCAACAACAGCCAGGCAGCGCCTGGCAACCAGGGTGGCGATGACGACAGCATCACCCAGCCGCCGCAGCGCCCGGTATCGACCAGCCTCGATGCCGAGCAGCGCCAGGCCCTGGAACAATGGCTGCGCGAAATCCCCGACAACCCGGCGGAACTGTTGCGGCGCAAATTCTGGTATGAACAGCAATTGCATCAGGAAAAAACACGATGAGTCGCTTCGGCGTCTTGCTTCTCGGTCTGTTGTGGGCCGCCATGGCCCAAGCCCTACCCACGCTGCAGGCCAGCGTCGACCGCACGCGCCTGGAGGCCGGCGAAACCCTTGAGCTGACCCTCGAAAGCCAGGACGTGACCCAGTTTGGCAAGCCTGACCTGCGCGCCCTGGAGAGCGACTTCGAAGTGCGCGGCACACGCCAGTTGAACAGCCTGCACACCCTCGACGGTGAGACCCGCGCCAGCACCCGCTGGATCATCACCCTGCTGCCAAGGCGCAGCGGCAGCCTGCGCATCCCCGAGCTGCAACTGGGCCAGTCGCAGAGCCAGGCCATCGACCTGCAAGTGCTGCAGGCCGACGCCAGCCGCCCGGAGGTCGCCTCGCAAGTCTTCGTCGAAGCCACCCTGGACAGCAACGAGGTGTACGTCCAGGCCCAGGCCGTGCTGACCCTGCGCATCTACCATTCGGTGTCGCTGTATGACGACAGCAGCCTGAGCCCGCTGCAGCTGGAAAACGCCAAGGTCGAGCCGCTGGGTGAATCGCGCACCTACGAGAAAGAAATCAACGGCGTGCGCCACGGGGTGATCGAAACCCGCTACGCGGTGTACCCGCAGGAAAGCGGCAGCCTGGAGATTCCACCGTTGACGTTTACCGCCACCGCCGCCGACAACGGTCAGCAACCCGCCGGTACCGCCCGGGCCGGCCGCCAGGTGCAGGTCAGCTCGCTGCCGCTGCGCCTGGCCGTGCGCCCCATCCCTGCCGCCTGGCCTGCCAACGTACCCTGGCTACCGGCACGCAGCCTGACACTGGAAGAACACTGGAACCCCGACCCGGCCAGCCAGCAGCCACAGATCGGCGACTCGCTGACGCGCAGCATCACCCTGCGAGCCGAAGGCCTGTCGAGCACCCAGCTGCCGCAACTGCCCGCCACCGAGATCGTCGGCCTGCGCCGCTACCCTGACCAACCGGTGCTGCGCAACGAAATCAGCGAACGTGGCATGACCGCCAACCGCGAGGAGCGCGAAGCCCTGGTGCCGACCCACAGCGGCAATCTGGCCCTGCCGGCAGTGGAAGTCACTTGGTGGAACACCCGCGAAGACCACCTGGAGCACAGCAGCCTGCCGGCGCGCATGCTGGACGTGCAGGACAACCCGGCACTGAGCGCCGACACGCCGGTTGGCGACAGCAGCGGTGCCAATCACCTGCTCTGGCCCTGGCAGCTCGCCACCCTGCTGTTCGCCCTGACCACGGTGCTCGGCTTCGCCCTGTGGTGGCGCGCCCGCTCGCAACCGGCGGTGCTGCGTGCTGCGCAGAACGGCCCGAGCCCACGCACCTTGCTGGACGACCTCAAGCGTGCGTGCCAGGCCAACGACCCACAGGCCACCCGCCAGGCGCTCGATGCCTGGGCGCGGCAACAGCCGGAGACCCTGGCCGAGATGGCGGCGCGCTTCGTGCCGTTGTCGGATGCGCTGGATGGGTTGAACGGGGCGTTGTACAGCGAGAGCGGGCAGTATTGGCAGGGTGAGGATCTGTGGCGGGCCATTGGGACGATTCCGCCGGCGGAGCAGGTGTTGTTGCCGACTGGGGAGAGTGGGAGTTTACCGCCGCTTTATCCGAAGTGAGGGGTGCGGCGCAGAGGTGCATGCCTTTGAATTTTCAGCGCCCTTGAGACCGAGCGCCGCCCGCGCGGCGCATCGCGAGCTGCGCTCGCTCCTAAACGAAACGGTTGAGAAACAAATGTGAGCGAACCTGCTCGCGATGCGCCGCGCGGGGAGCGCTCGATCTCACAGGCGCTGAATTTCTTCGGCCAGGCACCTGTCAGCCCGGACGCAATCATGATTTTGGTCAATGCGTCCTTCGGCACTTGCGCGCGACCGCTCTGATGCAGAGCACGATTTCGAGTGATAAAAAAGTGCATTATTGCGGGGGCGATGCTTTTGCTTTAAATGTAAATATAAGCATCAGACAGGCTTGCACAAACAAATAGATAGACAGATACAAACAGGATTCATATTTACCCCTACCGACAGCAAAGAAGACCATAGAGTAATAAGCCCCAGGAAGCGACAGGACAAATGAAATAAGAAATTGATACTTAGGAATACAATCCAAAGGTCGTTTCCCGCTGAACAAGAATACGATCGCCTTGAAAGGAGCGTAACAGGCCCCGGAAAGCGGGATCGCCAAAATCACGGCTATTAATATATAGAGTAGAATGTCTGGCATTTTCTATCCGCCCCTTTAATCCATGTTATTTCCGTCAACCCGATTTACATGGCTCGGGTTTTCTGCGGAAGACCAGTTTCTGGATCAAGATGTTTCTCTGCACTTAAACGCTCAACCAAGTCCTGATTAGGCTTCACTAGGTTTTTTTTCGTCGCTCGCTCCTTCTGCCATTGAAACGAACCATCCCAACTGGGGAGCTGGGCTGGCGGAAGAGGTACGATATCATCTATATCGGGCAGCTTTGCTCCAAGCTGCTCATTTTCCTCTAAAAAATCACTTATTTTCTTGTATCTTACAGAGCGTTCCTTATCGACCTTCAATGCAATATAATAAAGACTGTCTTCTGGCGGACCATCAAAAGCTTCTCCAAGTTTTCTGGCTGATGCAGCATCTCCCGATTTTACGCCTTGCTGATAAACCTGCACCGCTTCGTTATAATTGGCACTCACGCGTAGAGAAACCGCCAAATTCTCCGCAGCTCGCCTGTGCCCCTGGAAAGCCGCGCAACGACGCATCTCCGTCACTACGCTATGTGCTCCTATAACACGACCCAACAGACTTGCAACATAGAACTGCGCATCAGGGCTTCCCAAGTCTGCCGCCTTACGGAAATAAACGTTTGCTTTATCGCGATCCTGCTCAACGCCAAAACCTAATTCAAGGTAATGTGCCATATCATAATAGGCGCCAGGTATGCCTTGAGCTATAGCGCTTTCAACAAGTTCAATTGTTTCCTTTTGTGGGTCGGGAGAATTAGCCAGCCCCTGAGAGATGAGTGCTTGCAAATTGGTAGAAGCTTTGTAGTGACCATGAGATGCTGCAATACGATAGTATTTTGCAATTTCATTGAAATCCTTGGGCCCCTCCTGTTGCTCTAGAAAAAGCCCGTACTTATAAAGCGAATCTGCGCTTGGATCCAATGGCGGAAGCACATCAGCCTCACGACGGCATTCAAACGTGAGATCTTTATACATTTCGGACGTATCGGACGTTTCAGACCGCATTGGCATTAGGTGCTCCTCAAATGCTATAGTTAAGCCAATAAGAACAACACACGCGATATATATATACTTATACATTTTAATCCAAATTTTTACGTGCTGGGCTGCCGCGAAAGAATTCTATCAGCGAAGCATAAGGAGCTTTTTTCTGATCCAATGATGAAATTTTATTGTGCTCTTGACGTTGATTATTTTCCAAAATAATGTCATTCCACTTTAGAAATGCTTGCGCTGCATCGTCTTGCGCACCCATCCCCTTCGTATGTATATCCCAAAGGTGCTGGCGAAGAGGTTTTGACAACGCAGGACTCTCATGACATATATTGAGCTCGCTGTCGACCTCCATGCTGCGTATGTTTATATTGGCGGAGCCTAACGTCGTGAATACATCATCGATTATCGCTAGCTTGCTATGAATATAAACGGGCATCCAGTTATCTGGCGGTGAATCAGGAGCGACCAATGTGCAGATGTGCACTTTGAGCCCTGGGATCTCTACTGGAACAATGGCTGCATCTTTCTTGGTCGCAATCGACGCCTCAAGCTCCTTCTGCCTGGCTTCTGCCGCTGCGACTTTGGCTTCACGCTCATTTTTCATCTTTTGCAAGAGCGTGGAATCTACCAGGGGTTGTGCAACATAGTTCAGTGACATCAAGGATTGCCTGGCGCTTATCGTTTCTGAGCGTGCAAGCCTAAGTTGTTCATCCAGCTTTTCATTACGCTCAAGCTTCGAAACGGTAGGCATGACATCTTCCCGCCCCAGGCTGCGCAACATCCTGTGAGTGTTCATTGAGCCGTCACCCATTCCTTCGTCGCTTGAGTTAGTCACGACAAACAGGTAAATGGCTCCATGTTTCGCATGGTTCCTGCCCCACTCCAGCTGCTTTTGCGCCGCATTTTTTATTGCGGTTGCAACAGGCTCCCATCTGAAATACTGATTCTCCATGTATATATAATTTGTGACGTTATTGGTCGCCTTCAGATAAAGCGCCTTGATATCATGCACCCCTTCCTGCTGCTGCGTACGAAGCAATTGCGCCATGACAGGTGTGCCTGCATCGGGTCGAACCTTTAAATTCGCTGCACTATTTTTACGTTTCGACAGCAGATCAACGCCGGTTTCACGCTTCCACGCCTGACAGAAGTTGTGATTGAGGTGCTCAAGGATCGGCCCTGTTACTTTGCTGGAGATGTCCTGCCGCGGCGTTGCACCATTTCTACCAAAACGAGCGTGCATCCTCGCATAGCTGTGATCGTCCTTATCCCAGTATGCGTCTAACGTGTTGTGCCCCATGACAAAGCCTATAGCTTTATCAGGCTTTTCATAGTCAATGAGCACCATTTTTTGATGATGGGTAGGAGCAGCCGACATCGCCCCAGTGCTCAAGAGTTTATTAAGTTTTGAACCGTTCTTATCCGCACCGTTCACGAGAAGCTGCCAAACAATCTCCACGCGCTCTATGGCCCCAAAGCCCCGCGTCGCAAACTCTACATTCTTCAGGTAGTAGGGTGAATCATTCAGTATAGAGTTTCGATCAGCTACGCCAGTGAGCCGGGCTTGCTCATACCATTTCAAATCATACTCTTCTTGCGCGTCATTACGATTTTGCTTCCCTGCAGAAAAAAAACTTATTGCATTGTTGCCGGGTGTTGGATTTTCCATGAATTGTGCTGGCGGTAGATACCAGCAAAGAATCCTGACCTTTACGCCCTCAGCCCCTTTTTTTACCAGCAAATCCCCTATACACAAATCGCCCGTATTGCCATTGCGCTTGAAATGCATCGAGGGCTGAAAGCCCCAGCAGATATAATCAATGCTTGTTGTAGCAGCCATGATCGCATCATACAGCGCACCAAACGCACGTTCGCCATTCACCAAGGGCTCAAACGTTGCCGGGACCGGGTGATATTCAGTTTTTTGTAAAAACCACGGAAGATTTAACGTGGCTGACGTTGTTTTACCCGTAGCGATCGGAGAAGTAATTGAACTGGAGGTCGTCATTTAATTCTCCTCTGAATCTGGGTTGTTAAGCGATGCATAGCTGTCTCTGAAAAAGCTACGCGTGCCGGGCTGGTTGACATCCGGATGGGTTTTGCTTTCGTGGCGGTGAAAGCCGCTATTAGCCAGTTCGGCATTTTTGTTTTCTCCCTTGTACTGGCCGCCTACAGGTATGTCATAGCGAATCCCATTTGCAAGTTCTACGGTATAGTCAGATGTCGTCGGGTGGTGGTCGACAGCTATCATTCCGGACTTGTCCATCACCCCCTGCCCGATCATTGAGCCGCCAGCATAAAGTTTGTAAGGCATGCCAGCCCAAGCGCCAGAGCTGCCCGCATTTGTATTCCCGGCAAAGAACGACAGGCTCTGGGTCACAGACGATTCAGGCCAGGCCGGGCTCTCCCGGTTGAGCTGTGCCGGCCCGCTGAACATCTTCTTCGCCCCTTTGATATCAATCGTCCCTGGCGCATGAATCTCGATGTTGCCGTCCTTGATGCGGATGTAGCCGCCACCGCTGGTGAGCAAGATGCCTTCCTGCGCGGCGACTTCGATGCCGGCGGCGGTGGAAGTGATCTTTATGCCTTGTTTGGCAATCAGCTCCATAGCATCGCTCTGCGCCTGCAATTCCACCTTGCCCTTGGCGGCAAACAGCTTGGCCCCGGCGTTCTGCGCAAACAGGCTGATGCTCTGCACCACGCTGGCCAGCAGCGACTTGCCGCTGGCGATGCTGACGTCTTCACCCGTGCTCACGGTCAGGTGCTTGCCACTGTGCAGGTGGGTGTTCTGCGGCGTGGCGGTGGCGATGTC
>NZ_QLTL01000032.1:0-15765 GCF_003269045.1 Pseudomonas sp. URMO17WK12:I7
GCGTGACCTGGGCAGTCAACGTGAGCGTAGTGACGAATGTTCGAGTTGTACTCGACGTGAGCGGTGTTGATGGTGATACCGCGTGCTTTTTCTTCCGGAGCCGAGTCGATCTTGTCGAACTCAACGACGGCCGAACCGAAAACTTCGGAGCAGACGCGAGTCAGAGCTGCGGTCAGAGTGGTCTTACCGTGGTCAACGTGGCCGATGGTGCCGACGTTAACGTGGGGAAGGGAACGATCAAATTTTTCTTTAGCCACGACAGTGAACCTCTTGCCTAAAGGGGATTAGCCTTGTTTTTTAACGAGTGCTTCGACGATGTTCGACGGAGCTTCGGCGTATTTGGAGAATTCCATGGAGTAGCTTGCGCGACCCTGAGACATGGAACGAACGTCGGTTGCGTAACCGAACATCTCTCCGAGCGGTACCTCAGCAGTGATTACCTTGCCGGACACCGAGTCTTCATTACCCTGGATCATCCCGCGACGACGGCTCAGGTCACCCATCACGTCACCCAGGTATTCTTCCGGGGTTACAACTTCGACCTTCATGATCGGCTCAAGCACCACACCACCGCCCTTCTGGGCCAGTTGCTTGGTCGCCATCGAAGCGGCGATCTTGAACGCCATTTCGTTGGAGTCGACGTCGTGGTACGAACCGTCGAATACCGTAGCCTTCAGGCCGAGCAGCGGATAGCCGGCAACAACGCCGTTTTTCATCTGCTCTTCGATACCCTTCTGGATCGGGGCGATGAATTCCTTAGGAATCACACCACCAACGACTTCGTTGGTGAACACCAGACCTTCGGTGATGTTGCCCTTTTCGTCCACGTCCGGCTCCGAGAAACGGATCCAGCAGTGACCGAACTGACCACGACCACCCGACTGACGAACGAACTTGCCTTCGATCTCGACGTTGGACTTGGTGATCTTCTCGCGGTACGAAACCTGCGGCTTGCCGACGTTGCACTCGACGTTGAACTCGCGCTTCATGCGGTCAACGAGGATGTCCAGGTGCAGCTCACCCATACCGGAGATGATGGTCTGGCCGGTTTCTTCGTCGGTCTTGACGCGGAACGACGGGTCTTCCTGGGCCAGCTTGCCCAGAGCGATACCCATCTTCTCCTGGTCAGCCTTGGTTTTCGGCTCTACGGAGAGCGAAATTACCGGCTCAGGGAAGTCCATACGCTCGAGGATGATCGGCTTGTCGGCGTTGCACAGGGTGTCACCGGTGGTGACGTCCTTCATGCCGATCAGAGCAGCGATGTCGCCAGCGCGCACTTCTTTGATCTCTTCACGCTGGTTGGCGTGCATCTGCACCATACGGCCAACGCGCTCTTTCTTGCCCTTGACCGAGTTGATGACGGAGTCACCGGAGGTCAGGAAGCCCGAGTAGACGCGGACGAAGGTCAGAGTGCCCACGAACGGGTCGGTGGCAATCTTGAACGCCAAGGCCGAGAACGGCTCGTTGTCGTCAGCAGGACGCTCATCGTACTGCTCTGGCTTGACTTCATCCTTCGGCGTGTCGATCAGGTCAGGGTGGATACCCTTGATCGCCGGGATTTCGGTCGGAGCAGGCAGGAAGTCGATAACGGCGTCCAGAACCAGGGGAACACCCTTGTTCTTGAACGACGAACCGCAGACAGCCGGAACGATCTCGCTGGCCAGGGTGCGCGCGCGCAGACCGGCTTTGATCTCTTCGACGGTCAGCTCTTCGCCTTCCAGATACTTGTTCATCAGCTCTTCGCTGGACTCGGCAGCCGCTTCAACCATGTTGGAGCGCCACTCTTCAGCCAGCTCCAGCATATCGGCAGGAATTTCTTCCTCGCGATAGGTGGTGCCTTTATCGTCATCGTTCCAGTAGATGGCTTTCATCTTGATCAGGTCAACCTGACCCTGGAAGTCATCTTCTGCACCGATAGCCAGCTGGACCGGAACCGGGGTGTGACCCAGACGGTTCTTGATCTGACCAATAACGCGCAGGAAGTTGGCACCAGCACGGTCCATCTTGTTCACGTAGACAACACGTGGAACGCCGTACTTGTTGGCCTGACGCCATACGGTTTCGGACTGCGGCTCAACGCCGGAGGTACCGCAGAACACAACGACCGCGCCGTCGAGTACACGCAGCGAACGCTCTACTTCAATGGTGAAGTCAACGTGGCCAGGGGTATCGATGACGTTTACGCGGTAGTTGTCGTACTGACCACGGGAACCTTTCCAGAAGGTGGTAACGGCAGCGGAGGTAATGGTGATACCCCGCTCCTGCTCCTGCACCATCCAGTCAGTGGTCGCGGCGCCGTCATGCACCTCGCCCATCTTGTGGCTCAGACCTGTGTAGAACAGGATCCGCTCGGTAGTGGTAGTCTTGCCCGCGTCAACGTGAGCACAGATACCGATGTTACGGTAGCGGTTAATAGCTGTAGTACGAGCCATAAAGCCCTCGCAAAATGATTGATGCTTGAATTAGAAGCGGTAGTGCGAGAACGCTTTGTTGGCTTCTGCCATACGGTGCACGTCTTCACGCTTCTTGACTGCAGCACCTTTGCCTTCGGCAGCATCCAGCAGCTCACCGGCCAGGCGCAGAGCCATCGACTTCTCGCCGCGCTTGCGGGCGTAGTCTACGAGCCAGCGCATTGCCAGAGCGTTACGACGGGATGGACGAACTTCAACCGGAACCTGGTAAGTGGCACCGCCGACACGACGGGACTTTACTTCGACCAGCGGAGCGATGGCGTCGAGAGCTTTCTCGAAGATTTCCAGGGGGTCGCTGTTCTTGCGTGCTTTGACGGTATCCAGAGCACCGTAAACGATGCGCTCGGCTACGGCCTTCTTGCCGCTTTCCATCACGTGGTTCATGAACTTGGCGAGGATCTGGGATCCGTACTTCGGATCGTCAAGGATCTCACGTTTTGCTGCTACACGACGTCTTGGCATGATAAGCCCTCAAACGGTCTTCAGGTTAGCCCGGGACGTGGGTCTGCGACCCCTGCCCGACCTTACTCTTATCGACTCAAAAAAATGGATGTCTGCAAACGGCCGATTACTTCGGACGCTTGGTACCGTATTTCGAACGACCCTGGTTACGGCCTTTAACGCCCGAAGTATCCAGAGAGCCGCGAACGGTGTGGTAACGAACACCTGGCAAGTCTTTTACACGGCCGCCACGGATCAGGACGACGCTGTGCTCTTGCAGGTTGTGGCCTTCACCACCGATGTACGAGGAAACCTCGAAACCGTTGGTCAGACGCACACGGCATACTTTACGCAGTGCCGAGTTAGGTTTTTTCGGCGTGGTGGTGTACACACGGGTGCACACGCCACGACGCTGCGGGCAGTTCTGCAGCGCAGGAACGTCGGACTTCTCGACCGAACGCTTACGCGGCTGACGTACCAGCTGGTTGATAGTTGCCATCTACTAGCTCCACTGATTGTCTTGCGACTCTATTGTCTTGCAAGAAAGCCAAAAATTGGCGAGACGGAGCCTCACCAAATTTAAGGGTACAAAAGTCTACGGAGGATCTTGCACCCAGTCAAGACGAGGCCCCGGCCCTCCTCGCCCGATCATCGGCAACATTTTATGTCGCCGAGGGTCGTTCGAGGCTTGCCGGGGCCCTGCCCTGTACTTAGTTACCGCTGGAATTCAGCGCTTCGGTCAGTGCGGCTTCCACCTCACTGGCGCTTACACGCAGCGGTTTGTCGGCATCACGGCGACGCTTGCGCTCGCTGTGGTAGGCCAGACCAGTACCGGCCGGGATCAGACGACCCACGACCACGTTCTCTTTCAGGCCGCGCAGGTAGTCGCGCTTGCCGGTTACAGCCGCTTCGGTCAGTACGCGGGTGGTTTCCTGGAAGGAAGCCGCGGAGATGAACGACTCGGTCGACAGCGAGGCCTTGGTGATACCCAGCAGTACACGGGTGTACTTGGAGATGAACTTGTCTTCCGCTGCCAGGCGCTCGTTTTCCATCAGCACCTGGGTCAGTTCCATCTGGTCGCCCTTGATGAAGCTGGAATCACCCGACTCGGCGATCTCGACCTTGCGCAGCATCTGACGCAGGATGGTCTCGATGTGCTTGTCGTTGATCTTAACGCCTTGCAGACGGTAGACGTCCTGGATCTCGTTGACGATGTACTTCGCCAGCGCGCTCACACCCAGCAGACGCAGGATGTCGTGCGGATCGCTCGGGCCGTCGGAGATAACTTCGCCGCGGTTTACCTGTTCGCCTTCGAAGACGTTCAGGTGGCGCCACTTCGGAATCAGCTCTTCGTACGGATCGCTACCGTCGGTCGGAGTGATGACCAGACGACGCTTGCCCTTGGTCTCTTTACCGAACGCGATGGTGCCGCTGACTTCAGCCAGAATCGAGGCTTCTTTCGGACGGCGCGCTTCGAACAGGTCGGCAACGCGCGGCAGACCACCGGTGATGTCACGGGTCTTCGACGTTTCTTGCGGGATACGCGCGATAACGTCACCAACACCGATCTGGGCACCGTCAGCCACACCCACGAGGGCGTTGGCCGGCAGGAAGTACTGTGCCGGTACATCGGTACCTGGCAGGTACAGGTCCTTGCCAGCGGCATCGACCATCTTGATTGCCGGACGGATTTCCTTGCCTGCGGCAGGGCGATCCTTGACGTCCAGCACTTCAATGTTGGTCAAGCCGGTCAGCTCATCAGTCTGACGCTTGATGGTGATGTTTTCTTCCATGCCCACGAAGGTCACGGTACCTTTCAGTTCGGTAACGATCGGGTGGGTGTGCGGGTCCCACTTGGCGACGATTGCGCCAGCTTCGACCTTGTCACCTTCCTTGACCGAAATCACCGCACCGTAAGGCAGCTTGTAACGCTCACGCTCACGACCGAATTCGTCGGCAATGGCCAGCTCACCCGAACGGGATACGGCAACCAGGTTGCCGTCGGCGCGCTCGACCTGCTTCAGGTTGTGCAGACGCACCATACCGCCGTTCTTCACCTGGACGCTGTCGGCAGCCGAGGTACGGCTTGCAGCACCACCGATGTGGAACGTACGCATGGTCAGCTGGGTACCCGGCTCACCGATCGACTGCGCAGCGATAACGCCGACAGCTTCACCGATGTTCACCTGGTGACCGCGAGCCAGGTCGCGACCGTAGCACTTGGCGCAAATACCGAAGCGGGTTTCGCAGTTGATCGGCGAACGCACGATCACTTCGTCGATGCTGTTCAGCTCGATGAACTCTACCCACTGCTCGTCGACCAAGGTACCGGCTGGAACGATGACGTCCTCGGTGCCTGGCTTGAACACGTCACGGGCAATGACACGACCCAGTACGCGCTCACCCAGCGGCTCTACAACGTCGCCGCCTTCGATGTGCGGGGTCATCAGCAGGCCCTGGTCGGTACCGCAGTCGATCTCGGTAACCACCAGATCCTGGGCAACGTCTACCAGACGACGGGTCAGGTAACCGGAGTTCGCAGTCTTCAGTGCGGTATCCGCCAGACCCTTACGAGCACCGTGAGTCGAGATGAAGTACTGGAGTACGCTCAGGCCTTCACGGAAGTTCGCGGTGATCGGCGTCTCGATGATCGAGCCGTCCGGCTTGGCCATCAGGCCACGCATACCGGCCAGCTGACGGATCTGGGCTGCGGAACCCCGCGCACCCGAGTCAGCCATCATGTACATCGAGTTGAAGGACTCTTGATCGACTTCATTGCCCTCACGGTCGATGACCTTCTCTTTCGAGAGGTTGGCCATCATCGCCTTGGACACTTCGTCGTTCGCCTTCGACCACAAGTCGATGACCTTGTTGTACTTCTCGCCCTGGGTTACCAGGCCGGAGGCGTACTGGCTCTCGATTTCCTTCACTTCGTCGGTAGCGTTACCGATGATGCGGGCTTTCTCGTCCGGGATAACGAAGTCGTTAACACCGATGGAAACGCCGGAAATGGTCGAGTAAGCGAAACCGGTGTACATCAGCTGGTCGGCGAAGATGACGGTCTCTTTCAGACCAACCACGCGGTAGCACTGGTTGATCAGCTTGGAGATCGCCTTTTTCTTCATCGGCTGGTTGACCACGTCGTACGGCAGACCTGCCGGTACAACCTGGAACAACAGCGCACGGCCGACAGTGGTGTCGACGATGCGGGTGTTCTTGGTGATGCTGCCATCGCGGTCTTTCACGGTTTCGTTGATACGAACCTTGATTTTCGCGTGCAGGGCAGCTTCGCCGGCGCGGAATACGCGGTCGACTTCCTGCAGGTCGGCAAACACGCGACCTTCGCCCTTGGCATTGATGGCTTCACGGGTCATGTAGTACAGACCCAGTACAACGTCCTGCGACGGAACGATGATTGGCTCACCGTTGGCTGGCGACAGGATATTGTTGGTCGACATCATCAGCGCGCGCGCTTCGAGCTGGGCTTCCAGCGTCAGCGGCACGTGGACGGCCATCTGGTCACCGTCGAAGTCGGCGTTGTACGCGGCACAGACCAGCGGGTGCAGCTGGATAGCCTTACCTTCGATCAGAACCGGCTCAAAGGCTTGGATACCCAGACGGTGCAGCGTCGGTGCACGGTTGAGCAGTACGGGGTGTTCGCGGATCACCTCGGCGAGCACGTCCCACACCTCTGGCAGCTCGCGCTCGACCATCTTCTTGGCAGCCTTGATGGTGGTCGCCAGACCACGCATCTCCAGCTTGCCGAAAATGAACGGCTTGAACAGCTCGAGGGCCATCTTCTTCGGCAGACCGCACTGGTGCAGACGCAGGGTCGGGCCTACGGTAATTACCGAACGGCCGGAGTAGTCCACACGCTTACCGAGCAAGTTCTGACGGAAGCGACCTTGCTTACCTTTGATCATGTCGGCCAGAGACTTCAGCGGACGCTTGTTCGAGCCAGTGATGGCGCGACCGCGACGGCCGTTGTCCAGCAGGGCGTCAACCGCTTCCTGCAGCATGCGCTTTTCGTTGCGCACGATGATGTCCGGCGCCGACAGATCGAGCAGGCGCTTCAGACGGTTGTTACGGTTGATCACCCGACGATACAGGTCGTTCAGGTCGGAAGTCGCGAAGCGGCCACCATCCAGCGGAACCAGCGGACGCAGGTCCGGCGGCAGCACTGGCAGGACGGTCAGGACCATCCACTCAGGCAGGTTGCCCGAGCCCTGGAAAGCTTCCATCAGCTTCAGGCGCTTGGACAGCTTCTTGATCTTGGTTTCCGAGTTGGTCTGCGGAATCTCTTCGCGCAGGCGGCCGATCTCGTGCTCCAGGTCGATAGCGTGCAGCAGCTCACGGACAGCCTCGGCACCCATGCGGGCGTCGAAGTCGTCACCGAACTCTTCCAGCGCTTCGAAGTACTGCTCGTCGTTGAGCAGCTGACCCTTCTCGAGGGTGGTCATGCCCGGATCGATCACGACGTAGCTCTCGAAGTAGAGCACGCGCTCGATGTCACGCAGGGTCATGTCCATCAGCAGGCCGATACGGGACGGCAGCGACTTCAGGAACCAGATGTGGGCAACCGGCGAGGCCAGTTCGATGTGCGCCATGCGCTCACGACGAACCTTGGCCAGGGCAACTTCAACGCCGCACTTCTCGCAGATCACACCGCGGTGCTTGAGGCGCTTGTACTTGCCGCACAGGCACTCGTAGTCCTTGACTGGGCCAAAGATCTTGGCGCAGAAAAGGCCGTCACGCTCAGGCTTGAACGTACGGTAGTTGATGGTTTCCGGCTTCTTAACTTCACCGAACGACCACGAACGGATCATTTCAGGCGACGCCAGACCGATGCGGATGGCGTCGAACTCTTCGACTTGACCCTGGTTTTTCAGCAAATTCAGTAGGTCTTTCAAGGCCTTTCCTCCTGGCGGAGCAGGGAGCGGGCATTACCTGCCCCACTCCCCTTCGCGTCACGTGTTATTCGGTTTCCAGATCGATATCGATACCGAGCGAACGGATCTCTTTGATCAACACGTTGAAGGACTCGGGCATGCCCGGCTCCATACGGTGATCGCCATCCACGATGTTCTTGTACATCTTGGTACGGCCGTTCACGTCGTCCGACTTCACTGTGAGCATTTCTTGCAGGGTGTATGCCGCGCCGTATGCTTCCAGCGCCCACACTTCCATCTCCCCGAAACGCTGACCACCGAACTGCGCCTTACCACCCAGCGGCTGCTGGGTAACCAGGCTGTAGGAACCAGTGGAACGCGCGTGCATCTTGTCGTCCACCAAGTGGTTCAGCTTGAGCATGTACATGTAACCAACGGTCACAGGACGCTCGAACTTGTTGCCGGTACGGCCGTCGAACAGCACCATCTGGCCGCTTTCTGGCAGGTCTGCCAGTTTCAGCATGGCCTTGATCTCACGCTCCTTGGCACCGTCGAAGACTGGGGTGGCCATCGGCACGCCTTTCTTCAGGTTGTTCGCCAGGGCGATGATCTCTTCGTCGGTGAACTCTTCCAGGCTCTCCTGACGACCACCGATCTCGTTGTAGATCTCGGTGAGGAAGGTACGCAGTTCAGCGGCTTTACGCTGCTCTTCGATCATGCGGTCGATCTTCTCGCCCAGGCCTTTGGCCGCGAGGCCCAGGTGGGTTTCAAGGATCTGACCAACGTTCATACGCGAAGGTACGCCCAGCGGGTTCAGTACGACGTCGACCGGAGTACCGTTGGCGTCGTGCGGCATGTCTTCTACCGGCATGATTACCGAGACGACACCCTTGTTACCGTGACGACCGGCCATCTTGTCACCCGGCTGGATGCGACGGCGGATTGCCAGGTAGACCTTGACGATCTTCAGTACGCCTGGAGCCAGGTCATCGCCCTGCTGCAGCTTGCGCTTCTTGTCTTCGAACTTGTCGTCCAGCAGGCGACGGCGATCGACGATGTACTGCTGAGCCTTTTCCAGCTGCTCGTTCAGTGCATCTTCGGCCATGCGCAGTTTGAACCACTGGCCGTGCTCCAGACCGTCCAGCACTTCGTCAGTGATCACGGTGCCTTTTTTCAGGCCCGCGCCACCGTCGACCACCTGGCCGTTCAGGGCAGCACGCAGACGCTCGAAGGTTGCACCTTCGACGATGCGGAACTCTTCGTTGAGGTCCTTGCGGATCTCGTCCAGCTGCATCTTCTCGATGGACAGGGCGCGGCTGTCGCGCTCTACGCCATCACGGGTGAAGACCTGTACGTCGATAACAGTACCCTTGGTACCGGTCGGTACGCGCAGGGAGGTGTCTTTAACGTCGCTGGCCTTCTCACCGAAGATTGCGCGCAGCAGTTTTTCTTCCGGGGTCAGCTGGGTTTCGCCTTTTGGCGTGACCTTGCCGACCAGGATGTCGCCAGCGCCGACTTCAGCACCTACGTAAACAATACCGGCTTCGTCCAGCTTGTTCAGAGCGGCTTCACCCACGTTCGGGATGTCCGCAGTGATTTCCTCTGGGCCAAGCTTGGTGTCACGCGCCACACAGGTCAGTTCCTGAATGTGGATGGTGGTGAAGCGGTCTTCCTGAACCACACGCTCGGACAGGCAGATGGAGTCTTCGAAGTTGAAGCCGTTCCACGCCATGAACGCGATGCGCATGTTCTGACCCAGTGCCAGTTCACCCATGTCGGTGGACGGGCCGTCGGCCATGATGTCGCCACGCTGAACCTTGTCACCCTTGCTTACCAGCGGACGCTGGTTGATGCAGGTGTTCTGGTTAGAACGGGTGTACTTGGTCAGGTTGTAGATATCCACACCGGCTTCACCGGTCTCGACTTCGTCATCGGCAACGCGAACGACGATACGGCTGGCGTCGACCGAGTCGATCACACCACCGCGGCGAGCAACCACGCAGACACCGGAGTCACGGGCAACGTTGCGCTCCATGCCGGTACCGACCAGCGGCTTGTCGGCACGCAGGGTTGGTACAGCTTGGCGCTGCATGTTCGAACCCATCAATGCACGGTTGGCGTCGTCGTGCTCGAGGAACGGAATCAGCGACGCAGCGACAGAAACAACCTGCTTCGGCGAAACGTCCATCAGGGTGACGTCTTCCGGCGCCTTGACGGTGAATTCGTTCAGGTGACGAACCGCTACCAGCTCATCGATCAGCTGCTTCTTGTCGTTCATCGCGGCCGAAGCCTGGGCGATCACGTGATCCGCTTCTTCGATGGCAGACAGGAACACGATGTCATCGCTGACCACGCCTTCCTTCACCACGCGATACGGGCTTTCGAGGAAGCCGTACTGGTTGGTGCGGGCATAGGCTGCCAGGGAGTTGATCAGACCGATGTTCGGACCTTCAGGGGTCTCGATCGGGCACACGCGGCCGTAGTGGGTCGGGTGTACGTCACGGACTTCGAAGCCGGCGCGCTCACGGGTCAGACCACCAGGGCCGAGTGCAGAGACGCGGCGCTTGTGGGTGATCTCGGAGAGCGGGTTGTTCTGGTCCATGAACTGCGAAAGCTGGCTGGAACCGAAGAACTCTTTCACCGCCGCCGCTACCGGCTTGGCGTTGATCAGGTCTTGCGGCATCAGGCCTTCGCTTTCGGCCATCGACAGACGCTCCTTGACCGCACGCTCAACACGTACCAGGCCAACGCGGAACTGGTTCTCGGCCATCTCGCCGACGCAACGAACGCGACGGTTACCCAGGTGGTCGATGTCGTCGACGATGCCTTTGCCGTTACGGATATCGACCAGGGTCTTCAGAACCTCGACGATGTCTTCCTTGCTCAGCACGCCCGAACCTTCGATCTCGGTGCGACCGATACGACGGTTGAACTTCATGCGGCCAACGGCGGACAGGTCGTAACGCTCGGCGCTGAAGAACAGGTTGTTGAACAGGGTCTCGGCAGCATCCTTGGTCGGCGGCTCGCCTGGACGCATCATGCGGTAGATCTCGACCAGGGCTTCCAGCTGGTTGCTGGTAGTGTCGATCTTCAGGGTATCCGAGATGAACGGACCGCAGTCGATGTCGTTGGTGTACAGGGTCTCGATGCGGACGACCTGAGCCTTGGCGATCTTGATCAGCAGCTCGGTGGTCAGCTCGGTATTGCACTCGGCCAGGATCTCGCCGGTGGCCGGGTGAACGATGGCCTTGGCGGTGGTGCGACCGAGGACGTATTCCATCGGCACGTCCAGCTGGTTGACACCGGCCTTCTCGAGCTGATTGACATGGCGCGCGGTAATACGGCGGCCCTGCTCGACGATGACCTTGCCGCTGTCGTCATGGATGTCCATGACCGCGACTTCACCACGCAGACGCTGAGGCACCAGTTCCAGGCTGAGTTTTTCGCCGGAAATGTGGAACACGTTGGTGGTGTAGAAGGTGTTGAGTACTTCTTCCGTGCTGTAACCCAGCGCACGCAGCAACACCGACGCCGGCAGTTTGCGGCGACGGTCGATACGTACGAACACGCAGTCTTTCGGGTCGAACTCGAAGTCCAGCCACGAACCGCGGTAAGGGATGATGCGAGCGGAGTACAGCAGCTTGCCGGAGCTGTGTGTCTTGCCACGGTCGTGGTCGAAGAACACACCAGGCGAACGGTGCAGCTGGGAAACGATTACTCGTTCGGTACCGTTGATAACGAAGGTACCGTTCTCAGTCATCAGGGGGATTTCACCCATGTAGACTTCTTGCTCTTTGATGTCCTTGATCGCTTTGTTCGACGATTCCTTGTCGAAGATGATCAGGCGCACCTTGACCCGCAGTGGGACCGCGAAGGTCACGCCACGCAGGACACATTCCTTCACATCGAAGGCGGGATCGCCCAGGCGGTAGCCTACGTACTCCAGGGCAGCATTGCCGGAGTAGCTGATGATCGGGAATACCGACTTGAAGGCCGCGTGCAGGCCGACGTCACGGAACTGATCCTTGGATGCTCCCGCTTGCAGGAATTCGCGATACGAATCCAGCTGGATGGCCAGAAGATATGGCACATCCATGACGTCCGGCAACTTGCTAAAGTCCTTGCGGATACGTTTTTTCTCAGTGTATGAGTAAGCCATCAGCGTTCCCCAGCTTGGTCACCTGCTTGTTTGGCTTCTCCCGGCGGGAGCAGCCAGAAAATCGTGCAAACCCCTTGGTTTGCGCACCCACATGGGTGTCTTGCAGCGTGTTATCGGGGCCGGATTGACCAGCCACCAATAACGGAAAAAGGCCGGTGGCATAAGCCACCAGCCATCAGCCTTTCGCTCAACGCTCAGGCTGGCATCGCAAAGTCGAAATTACTTCAGCTCGACTTTAGCGCCTGCTTCTTCCAGCTTCTTCTTAGCGTCTTCAGCGGCTTCTTTCGAAACGCCTTCAGCTACAACCTGAGGAGCGCCATCGACTTTCTCTTTGGCTTCTTTCAGGCCCAGACCGGTCAGTTCGCGAACGGCTTTGATCACGTTCACTTTCTTGTCGCCGGCTTCAACCAGAACAACGTTGAACTCGGTCTGCTCTTCAACAACGGCAGCAGCAGCAGCTGGGCCAGCAGCGGCAACAGCAGCGGTAACGCCGAAGGTTTCTTCCATCGCTTTGATCAGCTCAACAACTTCCAGAACGGTTTTCTGGCCGATTGCTTCGATGATTTGTTCGTTAGTCAGAGACATGACTTAAATCCTGTATTGGGGTGAAGGCCTACGCAGCCATCAAATTAAACGTATGATTTTGAAAGAATTTCGCGTGCCTTAGGCAGCGGTAGCTTCTTTCTGGTCGCGAATGGCTGCCAGAGTACGAGCCAGCTTGCTGGTAGCGCCTTGGATCACGCTCATCAGTTTCGCAATAGCTTCGTCGCGGGTCGGCAGGGTAGCCAACACGTCGATCTGGTTCGCTGCAATGAAATTGCCGTCAAACGCAGCTGCCTTGATCTCGAACTTGTCCTGACCCTTGGCGAACTCTTTGAACAGACGAGCAGCAGCGCCCGGGTGTTCGTTGGAGAAAGCAATCAGGGTCGGGCCTTTGAACGCGTCGTTGAGGATCGAAAATTCGGTGCCTTCAACAGCGCGCTTGAGCAGGGTGTTACGTACGACACGTACGTATACGCCAGCTTCGCGGGCCTCTTTACGGAGTCCGGTCATTGCGCTTACAGTCACACCACGGGCATCGGCCACGACAGCGGACAGAGCGACTTTGGCAGCCTCGTTGACTTCAGCGACGATGGCCTTCTTGTCTTCGAGTTTAATTGCCACGGGTTTACTCCTGGTTTTTACCGTTTCATCTGGCCGAAGCCGGATGTCGTTTTGGTGTCTGATTCGGTAAACGAATCGGGAGCACCATCTGCGTGGGCTGGGGTTTTAAGGCTTGCGCCGCCTACGGTCTTGGATAGCCCCCGCCAGGCAGGGACCCCAATTTTTGCTGGTGGCGCGACAAGTCGCGCCACCATGTTCTTACACGTTCAGCGAGCTCTGATCGATGATCAGACCTGGGCCCATGGTGGTGCTCAGGGTAACGCGCTTGACGTAGATACCTTTCGAAGAAGCCGGCTTGATACGCTTCAGGTCAGCGATCAGGGCTTCAACGTTTTCCTTCAGCTTGTCAGCTTCGAAGCCGATTTTGCCAACGGAGGTGTGGATGATACCGTTTTTGTCGGTACGGTAGCGAACCTGACCAGCCTTGGCGTTTTTGACAGCGCCGGCTACGTCTGGGGTCACGGTACCTACTTTCGGGTTAGGCATCAGGCCGCGAGGACCCAGAACCTGACCCAGCTGACCTACAACGCGCATGGCATCAGGCGATGCGATGACGACGTCATAGTTCAGGTCGCCGCCTTTCATTTCGGCAGCCAGATCGTCCATACCTACGCGATCAGCGCCGGCAGCCAGAGCGGCTTCAGCAGCTGGACCCTGAGTGAAGACGGCAACGCGTACGGTCTTGCCAGTGCCGTGTGGCAGCACGGTAGCGCTACGAACGACCTGGTCGGATTTACGCGGGTCAACACCGAGGTTAACGGCGATGTCGTAGGACTCTACGAATTTGGCAGCCGGCAGCGAAGCGAGCAGGGTTGCGGCTTCTTCGAAGTTGTAGGCCTTGCCTGCTTCGATCTTCTCGGCGATTGCCTTTTGGCGCTTGGTCAGCTTAGCCATTACACACCCTCCACGTTCAGGCCCATGCTGCGGGCAGAGCCAGCGATGGTGCGTACAGCTGCGTCCAGGTCAGCGGCAGTCAGATCAGCCTGTTTAGCTTTGGCGATGTCTTCCAGCTGAGCACGGGTAACAGTACCGACTTTAACGGTGTTCGGGCGAGCCGAACCACTGGTCAGGCCAGCAGCTTTCTTCAGCAGAACCGAGGCAGGGGTGCTCTTGGTCTCGAAGGTGAAGCTACGGTCGCTGTAGACAGTGATGATAACTGGAGTCGGCAGACCGGCTTCTTGACCCTGAGTACGGGCGTTGAAGGCCTTGCAGAACTCCATGATGTTCACACCGTGTTGACCCAGTGCTGGACCAACGGGTGGGCTTGGGTTGGCCTGGCCGGCCTTAACTTGCAGCTTGATGTAAGCCTGAATCTTCTTAGCCATGAGCTACTCCAAAATCGGGTACGAACGCCTGATGGCTCCCCGGATGACTTGCGTTTTATCCCAGTGACGACAAAACCCCGCAGCACACAGGGCTGCGGGGTATGGGATGCTTCGTCCGCCTAGACCTTTTCGACCTGGCTGAACTCGAGCTCCACCGGAGTAGAGCGACCGAAAATGAGCACTGCAACCTGCAAACGGCTCTTTTCGTAGTTAACCTCTTCGACACTACCATTGAAGTCGGCGAACGGACCGTCAATGACTCGAACCACTTCACCCGGTTCGAACAGTGTCTTCGGCTTCGGCTTGTCACTGCCATCAGCAACGCGACGCAGGATAGCCTCAGCTTCTTTATCGGTAATCGGCGCAGGCTTGTCTGCAGTGCCGCCGATAAAGCCCATCACACGAGGGGTGTCCTTGACCAAGTGCCAGGTCCCTTCGTTCATCTCCATCTGGACCAATACATAGCCAGGGAAGAATTTACGCTCACTCTTGCGCTTCTGGCCGTTGCGCATTTCGACGACTTCTTCGGTCGGGACCAGGATCTCGCCGAAACCGTCTTCCATGCCAGCCAGCTTCACGCGCTCGATCAAGGAGCGCATTACATGCTTCTCGTAACCCGAGTAAGCATGCACAACATACCAACGCTTAGCCACGGGACACCTTTAGCCAACGATCAGGGAGACCGCCCAGCCGAGCAGGGAATCAAGACCCCACAGCAGCAGTGCCATAACCAGCACGACAGCCACGACAATCAGCGTGGTCTGGGTGGTTTCCTGGCGGGTCGGCCACACGACTTTACGGATCTCGGTACGAGCTTCCTTCGCCAACGCAAAGAACGACTTACCCTTCGCGGTCTGCAGAGCTACAAAGCCTGCGACAGCAGCCAGGGCGAGAAGTGCAAGGACGCGGTACAGGATCGGGGAGGCGGAGTAATATTGATTACCCACAACACCAACAACCACCAAAGCCACTACAGCCAGCCACTTGAACAGATCAAAACGCGATTCTTGGGCTTCAGTTTTGGGGGTCATCGAGGAGGATCCTGTAAGAAGAAAGCCATCACACCGAGGTGAAATGGCAGGTCAGGAGGGAATCGAACCCCCAACCTACGGTTTTGGAGACCGTCGCTCTGCCAATTGAGCTACTGACCTGTAACGCTGCATCAGGCCGGCCATTATACCGGCCTGATCAAGTAAATCAACTACTTATTCAATAATTTTTGCTACGACGCCGGCGCCGACGGTACGACCGCCTTCACGGATAGCGAAGCGCAGACCGTCTTCCATTGCGATGGTCTTGATCAGGGTAACAGTCAT
>NZ_QLTL01000033.1:0-14393 GCF_003269045.1 Pseudomonas sp. URMO17WK12:I7
AAGATCGGCGCCAACCCGCTGGAGCAGGACTTGAAGCACGTGGTGGCGATCAAGCGCGAGCTGGGCGAGCGCGCCAGCGTGCGCGTCGACGTCAACCAGTACTGGGACGAATCGCAAGCCATCCGCGCCTGCCAGGTGCTGGGCGACAACGGCATCGACTTGATCGAACAGCCGATCTCGCGCATCAACCGTGGCGGCCAGGTGCGCCTGAACCAGCGCAGCCCGGCGCCGATCATGGCCGACGAATCCATCGAGAGCGTCGAGGACGCCTTCAGCCTGGCCGCCGATGGCGCTGCCAGCATCTTCGCTCTGAAAATTGCCAAGAACGGCGGCCCGCGCGCTGTGCTGCGTACCGCGCAGATCGCCGAAGCGGCGGGCATCGCCCTGTATGGCGGGACCATGCTCGAAGGCTCGATCGGCACCCTGGCTTCGGCCCATGCCTTCCTCACCTTGCGCCAGCTGACCTGGGGCACCGAGCTGTTCGGGCCACTGCTGCTGACTGAAGAGATCGTCAATGAGCCGCCGCAGTACCGCGACTTCCAGCTGCACGTGCCACGCACCCCGGGCCTGGGCCTGACACTCGACGAACAACGCCTGGCGCGTTTTGCCCGCCGTTGAAAAGAACACACACACAAAACCCTGTGGGAGCGGCTTTAGCCGCGAAGCAGGCGACGCGGTGGATGGCACGGGCTTCGCCCGTGTTCGCGGGTAAACCCGCTCCCACAGGGATGGCACCGGCTATGCCGGTGTTCGCGGGTAAACCCGCTCCCACAGGGATGGCACCGGCTATGCCGGTGTTCGCGGGTAAACCCGCTCCCACAGGGATGGCACCGGCTATGCCGGTGTTCGCGGGTAAACCCGCTCCCACAGGGATGGCACCGGCTATGCCGGTGTTCGCGGGTAAACCCGCTCCCACAGGGATGGCACCGGCTATGCCGGTGTTCGCGGGTAAACCCGCTCCCACAGGGATGGCACCGGCTATGCCGGTGTTCGCGGGTAAACCCGCTCCCACAGGGATGGCACCGGCTATGCCGGTGTTCGCGGGTAAACCCGCTCCCACAGGGATGGCACCGGCTATGCCGGTGTTCGCGGGTAAACCCGCTTCCACAGGGGCCGCGTAAGCCTTTGGACATTTGCAAGACAGGAGAAAGCAGCATGCTGTTCCACGTGAAGATGACCGTGAAACTGCCGGTCGACATGGACCCGGCCAAGGCCGCGCAACTGAAGGCCGACGAGAAGGAACTGGCCCAGCGCCTGCAGCGCGAAGGCACTTGGCGCCACTTGTGGCGCATCGCCGGGCACTACGCCAACTACAGCGTATTCGACGTGCCCAGCGTCGAGGCGCTGCACGACACGCTGATACAGCTGCCGCTGTTCCCGTACATGGACATCGAGGTCGACGGCCTGTGCCGCCACCCCTCGTCGATCCACAGCGACGACCGCTGATTCACCCTTGAACCACGACTACCTGACAAGAACAATTCGAGGTAAGCAGAAATGACCGTGAAGATCTCCCACACCGCCGATATCAAGGCCTTCTTCGAGCAAGTGGCCGGCCTTGGCCAGGCCGAAGGTAACCCGCGCTTCAAGCAGATCATCCTGCGCGTGCTGCAGGACACCGCACGCCTGATCGAAGACCTGGAAATCACCGAAGACGAGTTCTGGCATGCCGTCGACTACCTCAACCGCCTTGGCGGGCGCAACGAGGCAGGCCTGTTGGCGGCAGGCCTTGGCATCGAGCACTTCATCGACCTGCTGCAGGATGCCAAGGACGCCGAGGCCGGCTTGAGCGGCGGCACCCCGCGCACCATCGAAGGCCCGCTGTACGTAGCCGGTGCACCGCTGTCAGAGGGTGAAGCGCGCATGGACGACGGCACCGACCCCGGTGTGGTGATGTTCCTCCAGGGCCGGGTATTCGATGCCGCGGGCCAGCCGCTGGCCGGTGCCACCGTGGACCTGTGGCACGCCAATACCCAGGGCACTTACTCGTACTTCGATTCGGCCCAGTCCGAATACAACCTGCGCCGCCGCATCGTCACCGATGCCGAAGGCCGCTACCGCGCCCGCTCCATCGTGCCGTCGGGCTATGGCTGCGACCCGCAGGGCCCGACCCAGGAGTGCCTGAACCTGCTCGGCCGCCATGGCCAGCGCCCGGCCCACGTGCACTTCTTCATTTCCGCACCTGGCCACCGCCACCTGACCACGCAGATCAACTTCGCCGGTGACAAATACCTGTGGGACGACTTCGCCTACGCCACCCGCGACGGCCTGATCGGCGACCTGCGCTTTGTCGACGATGCCGCCGCGGCGCGTGACCGTGGCGTGCAGGGCGAGCGCTTTGCCGAGCTGTCGTTCGATTTCCAGCTGCAGACCGCCAAGGCGCCAGAGGCCGAGGAACGCAGCCACCGGCCACGGGCGCTGCAGGTTGACTGAGCCCTGACCTGATCCCTTGTGGGAGCAACTGTCTCGCTCCATTTCTGGAATCTGGCGCGATCCCTGTGGGAGCGGGCGTGCCCGCGAACACGGGCGAAGCCCGTGCCATTCACCACGGTGTCGGCTTCGCGGGCAAGCCCGCTGCCACAGCGAAGCGAAAACAGGCTGCTATTCAAGTAATCGCCATACCTCCATTCCAATAACAATAAAGGTCCTTGGTCATGCGTAATCCCGCCCTGCGTGCGTTCGCCTGTTACTGACAGGTCACTGCCTTGTAATCCCTTTCCAGGCTGTCCCATCAGGAATTCGCGAGCATGAATACCCTCACTCAAGAACAACACCTCAAGCAGCACAACAAGCGCTATTTCTACGAATGGTACGTGGTCATCCTGTGCATGGTGGCCTACATCTTCTCGTTCGTTGACCGGCAGATCCTGGCCTTGATGATCGAGCCGATCAAAGCCGACCTGCAGTTGAGCGACACCCAGTTCAGCCTGCTGCACGGCCTAGCGTTCTCACTGTTCTATGCCTTCATGGGCATGCCCATCGCCTACCTCGCCGACCGCTTCTCGCGCCCGCGCATCATTGCCGTCGGGGTGATCTTCTGGAGCTTCGCCACCGCCGCCTGCGGCCTGAGCAAGAACTTCGCGCAGATGTTCCTGGCGCGCATCGGTGTCGGTGTCGGCGAGGCAGCCTTGTCGCCCTCGGCTTACTCGATGTTCAGCGACATGTTCCCCAAGGAAAAGCTCGGTCGCGCCGTGGGCATCTACTCGATCGGCTCGTTTGTCGGGGGTGGCATCGCCTTTCTGGTCGGCGGCTACGTGATCACCTTGCTCAAGGACGCGCAGACCATCGAGGTGGCCATCCTCGGCGCAATGAAGGCCTGGCAGCTGGCGTTCTTCATCGTCGGCCTGCCTGGGGTGATCGTCGGCCTGCTGGTCTGGCTGACCGTGCGCAACCCGCAGCGCAAGGGCGCGCAGCTGGATGCCGACGGCAAGGTGCGCAAGGTCCGCCTCAGCGATGGCCTGCGCTTCATCGGCCGCCACCGGGCGACTTTCGGCTGCCATTACCTGGGCTTCTCGTTCTACGCCATGGCGCTGTTCTGCATGATGAGCTGGACCCCGGCGCTGTACATCCGCAAGTTCGGCATGAGCCCCGAACAGGCCGGTTTCATGCTCGGTACCATCCTGCTGTTGGCCAACACCAGCGGCGTGGTGTTCGGCGGCTGGCTCACCGACCACCTGGCCAAGCGCGGGCGCAGCGATGCGGCCATGCGCACCGGGGTGATCGGAGCAGTTGGCATGATCGTGCCAGCGGTGCTGTATTCGCAGGTCGACTCGCTGTGGCTGTCGGTGACCTTGCTGGTGCCGGCGATGTTCTTCGCCTCGTTCCCGATGCCCGCTTCCACGGCTGCCATGCAGATCCTGTCGCCGAACCAGGTGCGCGCCCAGGTTTCGGCGGTGTTCCTGCTGATCAGCAACCTGCTCGGGCTGGGCCTGGGTACCACGCTGGTGGCGCTGATCACCGACCGCTACTTCGGCGCCCCGGCCGCCGTGGGCTCGTCGATGTCGATCGTCAGTTTCGGCGCCTCGCTGCTGGCCATCGTGCTGCTGGCCAAGGGCTGCAAGTGCTTCCGTGACAGCATGCGCCGCGAACACCCCGCCGAGGCCTGAGATGCTGGCGGATATCCGGCTGCTGGAGCGCTTTCCGCTGTTCCATTCACAGGATGTGGCACAGATGCAGGTGCAACTGGCCCGTTACCTCTGCCCGCATCGGCTGCGGGTGCTGGACGGTGCTGCGCCGCAGTTGCAGGTCAGCGGCGTGGAGTTTGCCGGCGTGCGGCTGCTGCAGCTGCACTACGATGCGCCGGTGGAAGTCTGCCTCGAAGGCACGGGTGCGCAGTACCTGTTCCGCACCACCTTGCAGGGGAAGTGCGAAATCCGCCACGGCCGCGAACATGCAGCCGTGGCGGCGGGCGGGCTGAGCGTCAGCTCACCGTTCACCAGCAGCCGTATCGTCACCGGCGGCGCCTGCCGCAATGCGGTGCTCAGCATGCCCCGCGAGGCGCTGGAACTGCACTTGCAGCAGCTTTTGGGGCGCAGCCTGAAGCAGCCGCTGGCGTTCGATGCGCCGCTGTCGGCCGACCACCCTGGCGTGCATGCGCTGAGCCTGACCCTGGATTACCTGTGCCGGCTGTTCGCCCTGCAATTGAGCCTGGCGCCGTTGCGTCAGGGCCTGGCGGACCACCTGGTGCAACTGCTGCTGACCCAGTTGCCGCACAACTACTCCAGTGCACTGCTGCAACCCGCAGGCATACCGCTGCCCGGCCATGTGCGCCGTGCCCGCGAGCACATCGAGGCACACCTGGACCAGCCTTTGGCGCTGGCCACCTTGTGTGCGCTCAGCGGGGTTTCGGTGCGCACGCTGCAGAACGGCTTTCGCCAGTTCCTTGGGCAGACGCCGGTCGAGTTCATCCGCGACCGCCGCCTGCTGGCGGTGCACCAGGCGCTGCAGAAGGGTGAGGGCAGCGTGACCGACGTGCTGCTGCGCTTTGGCATCAACAGCCCCGCGCATTTCACCCAGCAGTACCGTCAGCGTTTCGGTTGCCGGCCCTCCGATACGCTCAAAGGCTGAAAGCTGCGCAATCGGTAGGCTGCCTGCGTGATCTGCAGCGCTGGCAACACGCGTGATGGCTAGCATCGGCCTACCACACACACGCGGAGTTCCACCCATGCAAATCACTGTTCTTGGCGGCGGCCACGGCTGCTATGCAGCGGCTGTCGAAATGGCCGAGCGCGGCCATGCCACCCGGCTCTGGCGCCGTGACGCTGCGGCCTTGCGAACACTGCAGGCGATTGGCAGCCTCAGCGTGCGCGATTATCGCGGCACCCGCCAGCTGGCCCTTGGCGACAACCTGCAGCTTTTCAGCGACCTGGCCCAGGCGCTGCAGGGCGCGGACCTGGTAATCATCCCCTTGCCGTCGACCAGCCACGCGGCCCTGGCGGCCGAAGTGGCGCCGCTGCTCAGCGCCGGCCAGGTGGTGTTCCTGCCACCAGGCACCTTTGGCAGCTACGTGTTCGCCAAGGCCATGCGCGACTGCGGCAACCGTGCCGAGGTAGCCTTTGCCGAAACCGGTACCTTGCCCTACCTGGTACGCAAACATGGCGCCGACCAGCTGGTGATCAGCGCCTACGCCACACGCCTGCCGACCGGCGTGCTGCCCAGCCGCCTGTCAGCACATGCCTTCAGCGTACTGCGCGAAGCGTACCCCAGCGTCGAGCCGATCGAAGATGCCCTCAGTGGCGCACTGATGAACGCCGGGCCTGTCATCCACCCGCCACTGATCCTGATGAATGCCGGGCCGCTGGAGCACTTCGAGTCGTGGGACATCCACAACGAAGGCACCCAGCCGTCGATCCGCCGGGTGACCAATGCGCTGGATGCCGAACGCATGCGTGTGCGTGAGGCGCTGGGCTACCCGGCGCCCCATTTCCCCTTGGCCGACCACTACAACACCGACAAGGGCGATGAGTGGATGTACGGCCGTGGCGCCCATGGCAAGCTCACCGACAGCGGCGACTGGCGCGAGAAGATCGACCTGCAGCAGCACCGCTACATGCTTGAGGACACCCGCCTGGGCCTGGCGTTGCTGGTTTCGGTCGGGCGCTGGGCCGGCGTGCCGACGCCGGTGGCGCAGGGTTTGCTGGCGTTGGCCTCGGCAGTTACCGGGCGTGACCTGTATGGCGAAGGGCGTACCCTGGAGAACCTCGGCCTAGCGGCATTGGCCCGCGAGCAGATGGCGGCCTTGCTGCGCGACGGTATCGCGCCATGAGCGGGTTGATGCGGCATGTCGCCGTGGTTGGCGCCGGGCGGATGGGCGAGGGCATTGCCCTGGCCTTCGCCCAGGCCGGCGTCCACGTCAGCCTCATCGACCTGAAAGCGCGGCAGGTGCGAGCCCAGGCCAGCTACTTCGAGGCGGTCAGGGTAAGGCTTGCCACTGAGGCGCAGAGCCTGGTGGCCCTTGAGCTGATCGATGCGCAGCAGGCCGAACGGCTGTTGTCGCGGGTTCAGCTGCTGACGCTTGAGGCGGGCGGCCAGGCATTGCAAGGTTGCCGGCTGGTGTTCGAGGCGGTGCCTGAAGTGCTCGAAGCCAAGCGCGAAGCCTTCGCCTGGATCGACCGGCACGTGGCGGTGGATACGATCATTGCCTCGACCACCTCGACCTTCCTGGTAACCGAACTGGCCGGCATGCTCAGCGCGCCTGCGCGCATGGTCAACGCCCACTGGCTCAACCCAGCGCACCTGATGCCGCTGGTGGAAGTCTCGCGCAGCGCCGCAACCTGTGAAGCGGTTGTCGCCGAACTGCTGGCCACCCTGCAGGCCATCGGCAAGGTGCCGGTGCTGTGCAACGCCACACCCGGCTTCATCGTGCCGCGCCTGCAGGCGCTGGTGATGAACGAGGCGGCGCGCATGGTCGAGGAGGGGGTCGCCAGCGCCGAGCAGATCGACCTGGCCGTGCGTACCGGCTTTGGCCTGCGCTTCTCGGTACTGGGCCTGCTGGAGTTCATCGACTGGGGCGGTGGCGACATTCTCCACCATGCCTCGGCTTACCTCAGCCAGCACCTGGGCGAGCGCTACACGGCGCCGCATTCGGTACTGGACAACATGGCCAGCGGGCGCAATGGCCTGCGTGATGGCGTGGGTTTCTACGACTACCGCGATACCGACATCGACGCCTATCGGCAAACACGCCTGGCGCACCTGGTGCAGCGCCTGCACCAGGCCGGGCTGGCGCCGCGCTTTGCCTCAGGCCTTGAAGCGCTCGATCAGCCCTTGCTGCGCTGACGCCAGGTCGTTCAACTGCTGGCTGATCCCCGCCGAGCGCTCGGCCTGGCCGGACAGAGAGGCGGTGACATCGCGCACCGCCTCGACATTGCGGTTGACCTCTTCGGCGACGCTGCTCTGCTGTTCGGCAGCGCAGGCGATCTGTACGTTCATGTCGGTGATCACGCTGACCGCCTGGCGAATCTGTGCCAGTGCCTGCAGGGCCTGGCGTGCCTGTTCGGCATTGGCCTGGGCCTGCTCGTAGCTGTGCTGCATGGCGCCGGTCACCTCATGGGTACCGTTGCGCAGGTTGTCGATGATCGCGCCAATCTCTTCCACCGAGGCCTGGGTGCGCTGGGCCAGGCCGCGTACCTCGTCGGCGACCACGGCAAAACCACGGCCGGCGTCACCGGCGCGGGCGGCTTCGATCGCCGCATTGAGCGCCAGCAAGTTGGTCTGGCGGGCAATCGACAGGATCACGCCCATCACCGCGCCAATCTGCTCGCTGCTTGTGGCCAGTGCGTGCAGGCGCTGCATGCCTTCGCTCATGCCACTGGCCAGGGCCTGGATGCCCTGGGTGGTGCTTTCGATCACCTGCACGCCGGCACTGGTGGCCTGGTCGGCGTGGCGGGCGGCTTCGGCGGCTTGCGCGGCACTGTGGGCGGCGGCCTGGGCAGTGGCAGACATTTCGTGCAGCGCGGTGGCCATCTGGTTGATCTCGCGGAACTGTTGCTGCATGCCCGTGCTGGTCTGGCTGGCGATACGCGCCGACTGGTCGGCGGTGTCGCGGGTGTCGCGCACGCTGCCCTGAACTTGCGCGATCACCGGTTGCAGGCGCTCCAGGAAGCGGTCGAAGGCGCGGCTCAGGCGGCCCAGTTCATCCTTGCCGGGGTAGGCCAGGCGGCGGGTCAGGTCACCTTCGCCTTCGGCAATGTCTTCCAGCAGGTAGGCGACCCGCAGCAGCGGGCGGCTGACGCTGCGCGCGGTCAGCCACATCATCGCCACGCCCAGCAGTGCAACGCCCAGGCCCAGGCCGATCTGCAGGGCCAGGCTACGCAGGCGCTGGGTGCGCATCTGCTCTTGCAGGGCGGCCACCGGCGCACCCAGCACGTCCTTGCCGACGCTCACCAGCACGGCCCAGGGGCTGGCTTCGGGCAGTGGCTGAATCGGCACCAGCATGCGCATGGACTTGGCATCTTCAAACGCCTGTGTGTGGCCTGCGGCTGCGGCGTCGAGCATGCCCGCGGCCTGCTCAGGGTGGCGTGCCTTGAACAGCGTACCGAGGCGTTCGGGGTGGCTGCTGTCACCGGCCAGCAGCCCGGCGGTGCTGACAATGGCGATATCGCCCTGGCCGTCGTACAGCGCTGCTGCGGCTTTCTCGGCATCGCGCTGCAGGGTCGCCAGGTCGATGTCCAGGCCGATCACGGCAACTACGCGGCCCTGGTCGATCAGCGGCAGGGTCAGGCTGGTGACCAGCCGCGCGGTGCCACTGGAGCTGTCGACGTAGGGTTCGAGCAAGCAGGGTTTGGCGCTGGCAGGCGAGCAGCTGAAAAACGCATTGAACGGCGCACCGCTGGGGCCGGGCGAGGTGTCGGCAAGCATCTTCTCGTCGCCAGGTACAGCCTGCAGCTGGCCGGGGCCAGGTTGCAGCCAGTACAAGGCGAACCGGCCATGGTCGTTGCTGCCCAGTTCCAGCTGCCCGCGGAAGTCGGCGTCGTGGCCGTCCAGCGCGTCGGGCTCGAAGGTGATGAACAGCCCCAGCAGTTCCGGGCGCCCGGCCAGGGCATCGCGCAGCACCTGGGTGAGGTCGCGGCGCAGTTCGGCAGGTGGCATTTCTGCGCGTTGACGCAGGTGCATGACCTGGCGGCCGACGCCTTCGGCAAAGGTGTAGGCGCGAGCGAAGCCTTGCTGGATCTGCAGCGCCTGGGCCTGGCCCTCGGCTCGCAGGTTGCTGCGCGCGGCAGCCAGCAGCATGTCACTGGCGTTGCTGCCGACCTGGTCTTCGCTGGCCTGGCGTTGGGCCAGGGCCAGTGCGGTGAGGAGCACGACGACGGCAGCCAGGCACAGGCTGGCGAGCAGGGTGATCTTGTTGTGGATGCTCAAGGCGTTGGTCATGTTGTTTTCCGTGACGCGAGTTGGGCTCGCGGCAGGCTACCGGGGCCTAGCGCTTGGCGAAATGGCTGGGGAGTGGAATGGCAGGCAGGGGCAAGAGGTTGGCACGGGTGGACAATTTGATTGGGGTTCAGGGTGTTTGCCTTGCCGGTTGTGGTGTTTTTGAAATCGAGCGCCGCCCGCGCGGCGCATCGCGGATAAATCCGCTCCTACATTTGTTGCAACGTACCGAACCTGTTACACCATGGTCGCCAGCCCTGGCGCATGTCTTTAGTCTTGCAGACAAGGCTGACAACCATGGCCTGTCAGGCGTGGCCACGTTGCAACAAATGTAGGAGCGGATTTATCCGCGATGCGCCGCGCGGGCGGCGCTCGATTTACCAGGCGCTGCAAACCCCAAGGCAAGCCCCCAAATAAAAAGCCCGGACCCTCCCCGCACGGAAAGGCCCGGGCAAAACCGAGCAAATCTAGGCCTTGGCCTGCGGCTTGATGGAGATCACCGCCAAGGTGGTGATCGCGCCCATCACCACCAGCATCACCGACACCGGCCAGGCATCCTTGTACAGGCTGAACAACGCCGTCGCAGCCAGCGGTGCCAACCCACCGGAGAAGATCGAGGCAATCTCATGCCCCATGGCCAACCCCGAATAACGCACCTTGGGCGGGAACAGCTCACCCATCAGCGCTGGCTGGGTGCCGATCATCGCGCCATGACAGAAGGCCATGCCCAGTAACGCCGCCAGGTACACCCACACCGGCGAGTGGGTATCGAGCATCCAGAAGAACGGGAACGCCAGGACCATCAGGCCGACCGAGCCGATGGCGTACACCACCCGCCGGCCGATGATGTCCGACAGCCAGCCCCAGAACACGATGGTGCCGGCTTCGACGATCATCGCCACCATCACGCTGGCCAGCACCAGCTGCGTATCCAGCCCGGTGAACTTGGCATAAGCGATGGTGAACGCCAGGAACAGGTAGGCGCTGCCGTTCTCGGCAATGCGGATGCCCATCGCCTGCAGCACCGCCTTGGGGTGCTTGCGCAACACTTCCATGGCCGGCAGGTGCTCGGGCTTGTCCTGTTGCGCCTGTTCCTCGACGAACGCCTTGCTCTCTGGCAGGCGGCGGCGGATGTACACGCCAACGCCGAAAATCAGGATGCTGGCCAGGAACGGCACCCGCCAGCCCCAGCTCATCATGTCTTCATGGGGCAGCATCTGCACCAGGTAGAAGGCCGCCGCCGACAGCACGAAGCCGCCCGACACGCCCAGCTGGCTCCAGGCCGCATAGAAGCCGACGCGGTCCTTGGGTGCGTTTTCGCTGAGCAGCAGCACGCCGCCGCCCCATTCACCGCCCGAGGCCACGCCCTGAAGCACGCGCAGGATCACCAGGCACGTCGGGGCCAGGTAGCCGGCCTGTTCGAAGGTGGGCAGCAGGCCCATGGCGAAGGTCGCCGCGCCCATGATCGCCAGGGTCATCACCAGGGCCTTCTTGCGCCCGGCCTTGTCGCCGATGTGGCCGAAGATCAGGCCGCCCAGTGGCCGGGCCAGAAAGCCCACCGCAAAGCCTGCGAACGAGGCCATGGTGCCAAGCACCGGGTCGGTGCCAGCGGGGAAGAACAGTGGGGCGAAGATCAGCGCCGCGGCCGTGCCATAGAGGAAGAAGTCGTACCATTCCAGGGCGTTGCCCAGCACCGAGGCGATGACGATGCGGCGCATGGTGCGTGGGTCGGTATCACGGGTGATGCTGGTGTTGAGGTTAGTCATGAGCCATCTCCATGCGGGCCACTTACCAGAACTTCCAGGTGTAGGAAGTGATCAGGCGGTACTCGGTGTAGTCGCTGCCGTACTTCTGCTGGGTACGCATGTTCTTCAGGTCGAACGAAAGGTCCTTCAACGGGCCACCCTGGACGACATAGCTGAGCATGATGTCGCGCTCGCTTTCCTGGTCGCGTGCAAGGCCCGGGCCGCGATCGACGTCGGTACCCTTGATGTAGCGGGTGAACAGCTTGAGGCCGGGGATGCCCATGGCCACGAAGTTGTAGCCGTAACGCACCGACCAGCTGCGCTCGTCCGGGCGGATGAAGGGGATGCTCGCCCAGTTCGGCAGCCACAGCTGCGGCACGTAGCCGTTCAGGGTGGGGAACACCGTATCGCCGGTCATGCGCTGGTAGCTGGCGCCGATCATGTGCCCGCTCTTTTCCAGGGTCACCAGGCCGAAGTAGGCGCGGTTGTCCACTGGGCCGCTGCGCGCGGCGCCGTCTTCACGGTTGTTGAAGTAACCGACGTCGGTCTTCAGCTGGTAGCCGTCGGCGAACTTCAGGGTGTGCTTGATGCCGCCGTAATCCTGCTTGTAGATGTCGTTGAGCACGCCATGGAAGTAGCTGCCCTGCAGGTCCTGGGTGAAGTTGTAGGTGGCACCGGCGAAGTCGAGGCCGTCGCTGTCCAGGCTGTCGTTGGTGCCATAACGGTACAGCCGTTCGTGGTTGGACGACTCGCGGGTGACGATCGACCAGAAGCGCCCGCCGACCAGGGTCAGGTTGTCGATATCGCGCGACTCGATCACCGCACCTTGGTAGAGGGTGTCGAGCTGGCGGCTGGGGTCGTTGGAGGCGACCGGGTAGAACGGCTTCTGGTCACCGATCTTCACCTGAGTCTTGGCGTACTTGAGCTTCAGCGTCGCGCCGCCACGGCTATAGTCGTCTGCGGCCTGCTGGCGATGGCGGCTGTACGGCAGCGAGCCATCGTTGCCGGTGGCGTCCAGGCGAAAGGCGTACTGGCCATTGAGATCGAGGCCAACGGCCAACGGGGTATCGGTGTAGCCGGACTCGAACTGCAGGTCGAAACCCTGCGACCAGTTGCCGACCTTGGACACCGGGGCGCTGGGGTTGGTGAAGTTGCGGTTCAGGTAGAGGTTACGGAAGTTCAGCGACAGGTGGCTGTCATCCACCACGTCGGCAAAGCTGGTCAGGGGTAATACAGTGCCCACACACAAGCAAAACGATTTCGCACGCAACGGCCATTTGAGTTCCATGGGGTAATCCTGGAAATGTGATCAGTACAAGGTCTGGGCAGTCGTTCAACTGGGCAGAGGAGCCCTGCAGGTCTGTGGCCCGCTTGTCTGTCACGTATTGTTTTTGTTGTTTTAGATATCCAGCACCAGGCGCTTGCCGCGCGCCCGGGAACAGCACAGCACGATCTGTTCGTTACTCTGTTTTTCCTCATCGGTCAGGTATTGGTCACGGTGATCGGGTTCGCCTTCGAGCACATCGCACAGGCAGGTGCCACATACACCCTGTTCGCACGACACCTCGACCTTGACGCCCACCTCGCGCAGGGCGGCGGTCAGGGTTTGCCCAGCGTGCACTTGCACGGTCTTGCCACTGCGTGCAGCGACCAGTTCGAAACGCTCGCCCGAAGTGTCGACCTCGGCCTGGAAGTATTCGTGGTGGATGTGCTGCTCATCGAAGCCTTGCTGGCGCGCGCCCTCGATCACCCAGTCCATGAAGCCCGCCGGGCCGCAGGTGTACAGGTGCACACCGGGGCTTCCCGGGCCGAGCACGCGGGCCAGGTCCAGCTGTTGTTCCGGGCCTTCGTCGCTGAAGTGGGTGAACACGCTGGCGGCGAACGGTGCGGCCAGCAGTTCATCGACGAAGGCGCAGCGGCTGCGCGAGCGGCCACGGTAGTGCAGTTCGAACGGCTTGCCCTGGGCGTGCAGGGCATGGGCCATGGCGATCATCGGGGTGATGCCGATGCCGCCACCCAGCAGGATGGCGCGTTGGCCATCGCTGGCCAGTGGGAACAGGTTGCGCGGTGCGCTGATACGCATCGGCGTGCCGGGCTGCAGCTGCTCGTGCACTGCCACGGAGCCGCCGCGGGACTGGCTGTCCTTGAGCACGCCGAGGCGATAGACACTGGCTTGCGCCGGGTCGCCGCACAGCGAGTACTGGCGGATAAGGCCGGGGGCCAGGTGCAGGTCGACGTGGGCGCCGGCGGCAAAGCGCGGCAGTGCCCGACCATCGACGGCAGCCAGTTCGAGGACGACGACGTCGCCCCCTTGCACCTCGCGGGCCTGGACGATCACATCGAGCAGTTGATCGTTCATCGGCCTGGCCTCAGAGGATGTAGCCGATACCGGCGAGGGTATCGTCGCTGTTGATCAGGCTGATCACCTTGCGGTGGATCTTGAAGCCGCCTTCGGCGCGCACCAGGGTGTAGGTCAGGTCGGCGCTGTAGTGCTTGAGGCTTTCCTTGCGGAACTCGCGGATGTTCTGCGCGGCCCGCACGGTGACGTTGACGCCGTCGTCGGCCAGTACGCGGAAACGCGAGATCGTGCGCACGGTGCGTGGCTGCGGGCTGGTGGAAATCGACTCGCCACCAATCAGCCGCTGCACGCGCAGGCCACGCATGTGGTGGTCGTCGTAGGCGTAGTTGAGGGTGTTCTCGTAGTCGGTCTCTTTTGGATCGATCGGGATGATATAGGTCCCTTTCTCGGTCCACAGGTTCAGCCAGGTGCCGTATTCACCGTGGTCGAGCATGTCGCCTTCCTGCCAGATGAACGCGGTGACTTCATTGAGCAATGGCAGGTTCATCATTTGACCTCCGCAGTCATCATCTTCTTCCACTGCTGGTACGCCGCGCGCATGCCGGTTTCGGCACTGACGTCAGAGACCAGGCCGTCTTCGCTGGGCTTCTCGCCCGGCAGGCCGCGGTTGAGCATGATCCACAGGTTCTCGCCGGCATTGGCGCCTTTCTGCACCCGTTCCCAGGCTTCGGAATCGTCCGGGGTGCCGAAGCCCATCGGGCCCTGGAAGTGCTCGTGCAGGCGCAGGCGGTAGCGGTTGGCTGCCGCCGGGCCGCCGTCCATGGTGATCACCGAGTGGTGGATTTCCGTCTCGGTGACCGAGATCGGCTGCAGCACGCGGAAAAACGCCATCGAGCAGGCGACGTTGGGGAACAGGTTGAGGTTGAAGCCCGAGCCACCGACGGCGCGCACGATACGGCGCACCTGCTGTTCCTCGATGC
>NZ_QLTL01000034.1:0-13836 GCF_003269045.1 Pseudomonas sp. URMO17WK12:I7
CGCTCCGGGGTCCCCTCACTCCGGCGCCCTCCGGGCCCGCGCGGCCTACGACTTGCTACGCAAGTCTACATCTCGCGCCTTCGGCTACGCCGAAGGGGTGCTACGCACCCTGGCCCTCCAGACGCCTGCGTTCGGCCTCCTGAAGTCGCACTCTGCGTCGCCTGAACTATCGCGCGCTTAGAAGCAAAAGCAAAAGCAAAAGCAAAAGCAAAAGCAAAAGCAAGAGCGAGCGCAAGCGCAAGCGCAAGCGCAAGCGCAAGCGCAAGAGCAAGAGCTAGCACTGGGCAGCTGGCTCTGGGCAAAAAAAACCCGGGTTCTGGGGGGGGAATCCGGGTTAAGACCATTAGGAGTAAAACAAAGGTACGCGGTCCCTGAGCACCTTTATCGGCGCGCCACTTGGGGGGGATGCGCCGCGCCAACACTTCAAGTATTGGTCAGGTTTGGCGCAGTGCCAGTGCTTCTCTGTTCGTTTTTTAAACAGATTTGGAATACGCCCGCCTTCCCTTCCTCCTTCAATGCATGGCAAGACGCCTTACTTGCTGGACAGCTTCGTCGATCATCTGTTCGCTGGTGTAGAAATGTGGCGAAAATCGTACACCGGGCCCTCTCAATGCGCAGATTGTCTGTTCCGCCAGCAGCCCTCGATAGAGAACCTCGCTGTCCTGCCCATGAAGGCTGAAAGTCACGATACCCGCCCGTTTTTCCTGGGCCACGGGGCTGTGCAGGTGTATCCCGGGAATACCGGCCAAACCGTGATGCAGTTGATCCACTCGCAGTTGCAATTGTCGGCCAACCTCGTCCATGCCGATTTCCTCCAGCAATGACAGGCTGGCTTCCAGGGCACATGCACCCAGCATGTTCGGGCTGCCGCATTCAAAGCGCCTGGCGCTTCGGGCTGGCTTCCACTCGCGGTGCTCGAAGTCGCCCAGACGTTCGAGCATATGCCAGCCATAGGCATGCAGCCTCAGCTGCGGGCGCAAGGCGGCGCGACAATAGAACAAGCCCAGGCCCTCGGGGCCCAGCATCCACTTGTGGCCGTCGGCCATGGCGAAATCGCAGTGGTAGCGCTGCGCGTCGAAGGGCAGGGCGCCAATCTGCTGGATGGCATCGATACAGAACAGCACCTGGCGTGCCTGGCAGCCCTCGCCGAGACGAGGCAGGTCAAGGCGCAGCCCGCTGGCGTACTGCACGGCACTCACTGCCAGCAGGCGCGTGCGCGGGCCGCAGGCGGCGAGCAGCGCGGCTTCCGGATCTGGCCCGGTAAGGCTCACCTGGGTCAGCCCCACGCCGCGCTCGGCCAACGCTTCCCAGACGACCCGGTTGGAGGGAAATTCCTCATCGCTGATCACTATCTGGTCACCGGCATGCCAGTCGAGACCGAAAGCGACCAGTGACAGCGCCTCGGATGTGTTCTTCACCAGCGCGATGTCTGCCCAGGAGGGGGCGTTGATCAGGCGCGCCAGCCTTTCGCGCAGCCTGCGCTCCGTGGCTAGCCAGCTTGGGTAGTCGCTCGCACCCAGGCGTACGTTGTCACGGGCAAAGCGTGCCACCGCCTCGCTGGCCCGGCGCGGCCAGGGCGCGATGGCCGCATGGTTCAGGTAACGCAACCCCGGCGCCAGTTCGAACTCATCGTGAAACATAGACATGGTTGGATGATCCGTGCAATTTCCTGCAAGTTAGGCATAATAAACCGCTTCAATGTCATCCAGTCCTTCCTATGCAGAAAGAACCTCGTAAGGTCCGTGAGTTTCGCCGTCGCGAACAGGAAATCCTCGATACAGCGCTGAAGCTGTTCCTCGAACAGGGTGAAGACAGCGTCACCGTCGAGATGATCGCCGACGCCGTGGGTATCGGCAAAGGCACGATCTACAAGCACTTCAAGTCCAAGGCGGAGATCTACCTGCGCCTGATGCTCGATTATGAGCGTGACCTGAATGCGCTGTTGCACTCGGCCGATGTCGATCGCGACAAGGAAGCGCTGTCGCGCGCCTACTTCGAGTTCCGCATGCGCGACCCACAGCGCTACCGGCTGTTCGACCGTCTGGAAGAGAAGGTGGTCAAGGGCAACCAGGTGCCGGAAATGGTCGAGGAACTGCACAGCATCCGTGCATCCAACTTCGACCGCCTGACCCAGCTGATCAAGGGCCGCATCAGCGAAGGCAAGCTCGAAGACGTGCCACCGTACTTCCACTACTGCGCCGCCTGGGCGTTGGTGCACGGCGCCGTGGCGCTGTACCACTCGCCGTTCTGGAGCAATGTGCTGGAGGATCAGGAAGGCTTCTTCCAGTTCCTCATGGACATCGGCGTGCGAATGGGTAACAAGCGCAAGCGTGATCCGGAAGCCACCAACTAGACGGCACGCGTTATCCCAGGGTGAGCCTGGCGTGAAATGGGGACTTGCAAAAACTTGAACCATGAGTCAAGTTTTGCCAGCCCCGATTCATCCATGCCGGAGTCATCCATGATCGTCGATCGTCAAGGCAGGCGTTTTCGCAACCTGCGCGTCAGCCTGACGGCTGCCTGCAACTATGCCTGCAGCTACTGCGTGCCGGATGGCAAGCGCCTGGTCGCTGCCCAGGACGAGCTGTCGGCTGAAGCCTTGGCGCGTGGTGTGGCATACCTCATTGAAGCCGCCGGCATCGAGCGTTTGCGCATCACCGGTGGCGAACCGCTGGTCAGCCCTCGGCTGGATGCCTTTCTGGCGGCGGTGGCCAAGCTCGACCTTGACGACATTTCGCTGACCACCAACGGGCAGCTGCTCGCGCGCAAGCTGCCGCAGTTGCAGGCGGCCGGCATCCGCCGCTTGAACGTGTCCCTCGATACCCTCGATCCCCAGGCATTCCGCCGCATCGCCCGTGGTGGTGATCTGGCTAGCGTATTGGCAGGCATGGACAAGGCCAGTGCCATGGGCATGCGCATCAAGGTCAACATGGTACCGATGCGTGGGCAGAACCTCGATCAGGTGCTGCCGATGCTCGACTATTGCATGGCGCGCGGTTTCGAACTGCGCTTCATCGAACTGATGCGCATGGGGCACCTGGCCCGGGACAGCAATGCGTTCCTGCAGCAATTTGTCGGGCTCGATGCATTGCTCGATGTGATTGGTGGCAGGTATGGCTATCAACAGGTCGACGCTCCGCTCGATGCGACGGCGCTGCGTTACCAGATCCCAGGGCACGGCCATTTCGGCGTCATTGCCAACGAAAGCGTGCCGTTTTGCCGTACCTGCTCGCGCCTGCGTCTGTCCTCTACCGGCTGGCTGCACGGTTGCCTGTCTTCGGGTAATCGTCATTTTGTCGGCGACCTGCTGGAAAAGCCCCGTCATCTGGCGCTTCCAGGCTTGCAGCGGTTGCTGGTGAAGGCCCTGGCGGACAAGCAGGAGTTGGCATTCTCCGGGGGAGTGACGGTGATGAAGGTGATTGGCGGCTGAAGCTGGCGCAAAAGCTGCATCCGCCGGCTATTCGCCGGTTTTTCGTCACCGGCCACTGGAGGAAAGATGCGTAGCCTGGTCTTGCTGCTGACGCTGATGGCGTTGGGCGGTTGCATGAATGTCAGCGATATGGGCGAGGGTGTCCGTTACCACATGAGCGATGCCGGCCTGCTGGACCACAGCGACACCCGTCGTACCCTGTCGATTCGCCTGCAGCCTGATTCGTTCATCTTTATCGGCCAAGGCGCGTTCATGCCGCCAGGCAAGGGCCCGGTGCCGAAACAGAACGCGGTGGCCGAGGAAGCGTTCAAGAGCTTCGTCGAGTATTTCCCGCTGGTGCGTCGCGCCCAAGGCCCGCTGGGCCTGGAGGAAGCGATTGCCCAGGCGCGTTCGGTCGGCGCCGACTATGTGTTGTATACCCGCTTCGCCCACACCGATGACCGTATCGGCAATGGCGACGAGTGGTATGACGAACAGGCCGTCGACCGTTTGGGTTGGGATACCGGTGTGGTGCAGATGATGCTGATCGAAACCAACACGCGCTATCTGATCGACACGGCGCGGATCAAGAGCCGTGGCGGTTTGTTGACGTTCCACGACCAGTCGCCCCAGGATTTGCTTGGCGCACCGATGCGCGAGTACGCTCGTAGCCTTCTAGGCATGAGCGAGTGAGGGCAGGGTGATGACGGATTCCGGCAAGGCCAACGATCTACTGGCGCAGATTCCCAAGCACAAGGGGCTGCCGCCGGTGCATCTGTGGAATCCGGACTTTTGCGGCGATATCGACATGCGTATTGCCCGTGATGGTACCTGGTACTACCTGGGAACCCCCATCGGGCGCAAACCGATGGTTCGCCTGTTCTCCACCATCATTCGCCGCGATGGTGATGACTATTTCCTGATCACGCCGGTGGAGAAGGTCGGTATCCGCGTCGATGATGCGCCATTCGTGGCGGTGACGCTGGAAGTGCTGGGCAGTGGTGAGGCGCAGGTGCTGCGCTTTACCAGCAATGTCGAGGACCAGGCCGAGGCGGGGCCGCAAAACCCGTTGCGGGTCGAGATCGATCCGCTTACCCAGGAGCCGTCACCCTACGTCTTGATGCGTACGAACCTGGAAGCGCTTATCCATCGCAATGTGTTCTACCAGTTGGTCGACCTGGCGGTACCGCGCATGATCGAGGGCGAGGAGTGGCTCGGGGTCTGGAGCCACGGCGAGTTCTACCCGATCGGGCGCCATTGCTGAGGCCGATTGCCGCTGGCCCCCTGTTTTTTCTCCTGATTGGCCGTTTGCGCCGTGTGCCACTGGGCCTAACCTGCAGGCACTTGCCAATCAGGAGAAACCTTGTGAAAACTTCCCACCTTGCGTTTGCCTTGCTCATTACCACTGGAGTGTTCGGTGGCCACGCTACTGCCTGGGCCCACGGCGACGCCGCCAACCAGGTCAAAATCCTGCAGCAACAACAACCCTCGAATGCACCAGGCAAAAGCGCGTTCATGCTCACGGTCAGCTATGCCCCCGGGCAAGCTTCACCCGCCCACCAGCATCCGGGCGCGGTAATGGCCTATGTACTGGAAGGGGCAGTGGTATCGAAGCTGAACGACGAACAGGAAAAGACCTACAAGGCAGGTGAGTACTGGTACGAAGCGCCCGGTACCGTGCACAGCATTTCGCGCAATGCCAGCAAGACCCGGCCTGCCAAATTGCTGGTGTGGAGCCTGGTGGATGACGGCAAGCCGGTGACCGAGCCGCTGAAAAACTGATTTCAGCCACAACGAAAAAGCCCCCGATGCTTGCGCATTCGGGGGCTTTCTCAGTATTTGGCTCCGCGACCTGGACTCGAACCAGGGACCCAATGATTAACAGTCATTTGCTCTACCGACTGAGCTATCGCGGAATCTGTGCGTATCTTACCGATTGCCAGGGGGAAGTCAACCCACCCCCTAACAATTCGAAAGCCAAATCAAGCAGTTACAGCACTTCGACGATGGCCTTGGTGACCACGTGAATGTTGCTCTGGTTCAGCGCGGCGACGGCGATGCGGCCGGTATCCAGCGCGTAGATGCCAAAGTCGTTCTTCAGGCGGGCAACCTGCTCAACGGTCAGGCCCGAGTAGGAGAACATGCCCACCTGGCGGCCGACGAAGCTGAAGTCGCGGTTGGCGCCGTATTCGGCCAGCAGCGCAACCATCTGCTTGCGCATGCCGTGGATGCGCTCGCGCATCTCGCCCAGCTCGGCTTCCCACATCTGACGCAGTTCGGCGCTGTTCAGCACAGTGGCGACGATGGTCGCGCCGTGGGTTGGCGGGTTGGAGTAGGTGGTGCGGATCACACGCTTGACCTGCGACAGCACGCGGGTGCTTTCGTCTTTCGAGGCGGTGACGATCGACAGTGCACCAACGCGCTCGCCGTACAGCGAGAACGACTTGGAGAACGAGCTGGAAACGAAGAATTCCATGCCCGACTCGGCGAACAGGCGCACGGCGAAGGCGTCTTCGCCGATGCCGTCACCGAAGCCCTGGTACGCCATGTCGAGGAACGGCACGTGGCCTTTGGCCTTGACCACTTCCAGGACGTTTTTCCAGTCGTCCAGGGTCAGGTCGACGCCGGTCGGGTTGTGGCAGCAGGCGTGCAGCACCACGATCGAGCCAGACGGCAGGGCGTTGAGGTCTTCAAGCATGCCGGCACGGTTGACGTCGTTGCTCGGTGCGTCGTAGTAACGGTAGTTCTGTACCGGGAAACCAGCGCTTTCGAACAGCGCGCGGTGGTTTTCCCAGCTTGGGTCACTGATGGCCACCACGGCGTTCGGCGAAATGCGCTTGAGGAAGTCGGCACCGATCTTCAGAGCACCAGTACCGCCAACAGCCTGCACGGTGACCACGCGGCCAGCGGCCAGCAGTGGCGACTCGGCACCGAACAGCAGCTTTTGTACAGCCTGGTCGTAGGTGGCGATACCATCGATCGGCAGGTAGCCGCGCGAGGCGTGCTGGGCGGCACGCTGGGTCTCGGCTTCGATCACGGCGCGCAGCAGCGGAATGCGGCCTTCCTCATTGCAGTAAACGCCTACGCCCAGGTTGACCTTGTCGGTACGTGGGTCAGCGTTGAATGCTTCGTTGAGGCCCAGGATAGGGTCGCGGGGTGCCAGCTCGACAGCGGAAAACAGGCTCATTGTTACTTCGGCTCTGATTGGAGAGTGATAGGGCGTACACGCTCCAGCCGAATGCACTGAAGCGGTGCACAAACGGGGAGTCAGTATAGTGATACCGACCGGTCACTGCGACAGCTTGGCGCAGGTTTTCCGGCGATTTGCGCAAAAAAATTTCGACCATTGGTCGAATTGCCCGGTCCACCGTAATGCGCGTTCACAGCGTGGCCTTGATTCCGGCCCCTGAAGGGCGCATTTGGGTATAGACTACTGGCTAAATTTACAGTTGCTGCGTTACCGCGAGGTCCGTCATGTCCGAGTTCCAGCTCGTCACCCGTTTCCAGCCGGCCGGCGACCAGCCCGAGGCCATCCGTCAGATGGTCGAAGGCATCGACGCGGGCCTGTCGCACCAGACCCTGCTAGGGGTGACGGGGTCGGGCAAGACCTTCAGCATCGCCAACGTCATCCAGCAGGTGCAGCGGCCAACCCTGGTACTGGCGCCGAACAAGACCCTGGCGGCGCAGCTGTACGGCGAGTTCAAGGCGTTCTTCCCGAACAACGCGGTGGAGTACTTCGTTTCCTATTACGACTACTACCAGCCAGAGGCCTACGTGCCGTCGTCGGATACCTTCATCGAGAAGGATGCCTCGATCAACGACCACATCGAACAGATGCGCCTGTCGGCAACCAAGGCGCTGCTGGAACGGCGCGATGCGATCATCGTCACCACGGTGTCTTGCATCTATGGCCTGGGCAGCCCCGAGACCTATCTGAAAATGGTCCTGCACGTCGACCGCGGCGACAAGCTCGACCAGCGCGCCCTGCTGCGTCGCCTGGCCGACCTGCAGTACACCCGCAACGAAATGGACTTTGCCCGCGCCACCTTCCGCGTACGCGGTGACGTTATAGACATCTTCCCGGCCGAATCCGACCTTGAGGCCATCCGCATCGAGCTGTTCGACGACGAGGTCGAGAACATCGCCGCCTTCGACCCGCTGACGGGCGAGGTCTTCCGCAAGCTGCCACGCTTCACGTTCTACCCCAAGAGCCACTACGTCACCCCGCGGGAAACCCTGCTGGAGGCGGTGGAGGGCATCAAGGAGGAACTGAAGGACCGCCTGGAGTACCTGCACAAGGCCAACAAGCTGGTCGAAGCCCAGCGCCTTGAACAACGTACCCGCTTCGATCTGGAGATGATCCTCGAGCTGGGTTACTGCAACGGTATCGAGAACTACTCGCGCTACCTGTCCGGCCGCCCGGCCGGTGCGCCACCGCCCACCCTCTACGACTACCTGCCACCTGATGCGCTGCTGGTGATCGACGAATCCCATGTCAGCGTTCCGCAGGTCGGCGCCATGTACAAGGGCGACCGTTCGCGCAAGGAAACCCTGGTCGAATACGGCTTCCGCCTGCCTTCGGCACTGGACAACCGGCCGATGCGCTTTGACGAGTGGGAGGATGTCAGCCCGCAGACCATCTTCGTCTCGGCCACCCCGGGCCCCTACGAAGCAGAGCATGCAGGCCGCGTGATAGAGCAGGTGGTGCGCCCGACCGGCCTGGTCGACCCGCAGGTGGAGGTGCGCCCGGCGCTGACCCAGGTCGACGACCTCTTGTCGGAGATCCGCAAGCGCGTCGATCAGGGCGATCGGGTGCTGGCCACCACGCTGACCAAACGCATGGCCGAAGACCTTACCGATTACCTGGCTGACCACGACGTGCGGGTGCGATACCTGCACTCGGACATCGACACGGTGGAGCGCGTCGAGATCATCCGCGACCTGCGCCTGGGCACCTTCGATGTGCTGGTAGGTATCAACCTGCTGCGCGAGGGCCTGGACATGCCCGAGGTGTCGCTGGTGGCGATTCTCGATGCCGACAAGGAAGGCTTCCTGCGCTCCGAGCGCTCGCTCATCCAGACCATCGGCCGCGCTGCGCGCAACCTCAATGGCCGGGCCATCTTGTATGCCGACAACATCACCGGCTCCATGCAGCGTGCCATCGACGAGACCGAGCGGCGCCGCGAGAAGCAGGTCGCCTTCAACCAGGCCAATGGCATCGTGCCCAAGGGTGTGGTCAAGGACATCACCGACATCATGGAAGGTGCCACCGTGCCCGGCGCGCGCAGCAAGAAGCGCAAGGGCATGGCCAAGGCTGCAGAGGAGAGCGCCCGTTACGAGGCCGAGTTGCGTACACCGGGTGAAATCACCAAACGCATCAAGCAGCTGGAAGAGAAGATGATGCAGTTTGCCCGCGACCTGGAGTTCGAGGCCGCCGCGCAATTGCGTGACGAGATTACCCAGCTGCGCGAGCGCTTGATCACCGGCTGAACCCTGCATGGTCTCGTGTAGGAGCGGCCTTGTGTCGCGAAAGGACCGCAAAGCGGTCCCTCGTATTCAGCATCAATTCATAAATCGCCGGGACCGCTTAGCGGTCCTTTCGCGACACAAGGCCGCTCCCACAGGTGCGCAAGTCAGTGGGCTTCGCCAGCCTTCAACCCTTCCGGCAGCTTGCGAGTCAACAACACAGCCACCATGCTCACCGCCAAGCCGATCCCGACAAAGTGGAACGCATCGTTGTAAGCCATGATCAGTGCCTGCTGGTGGGCAATCTCGCTCAACTTGCCCAGCGCCGCATTGTCATTGCCCAAGCGCTCCGCCAATTGCGCCAAGCGCTCCGCCACCTGCGGGTTGCCTGGCACCAGTGCTTCCCTCAGGTAATCGAAATAGACCTTGGTCCGCGCATCCAGCAAGGTCGCCAGCAAGGCAATGCCGATCGCCCCGCCCAGGTTGCGCAGAATGTTGAACAGGCTCGACGCCGACCCGGCATCCTGCTGCTGGATGTACGCCGTGGCAATCAGTGAGATGGTCACCATGATCATCGGTTGGCCGAGGGCACGGATGATCTGGATATGGTTGAACTGCGGCCCGGCAAAGTCGGGGTTCAGCACTCCCGAACCAAAGCTGGCGACACCGAACAAGCAGAAGCCCAGGGCGCATAGCAGCTTGGGCGAGACCACTTTCATCAATTGTGGCACCAGTGGAATCAGAAACAGCTGCGGAATGCCCATCCACATGATCACCTCGCCGATCTGCAGGGCGTTGTAACCTTGGATCTGTGCCAGATACAGCGGCAGCAGGTAAATCGACCCGTACAGCCCCACGCCCATGCCCAGGCTGGCAATGCTCGACAGGCCGAAGTTGCGGTTGCCGAGGATGCGCAGGTTAATCAGCGGGTGCGGCTTGGAAAGCTGCAGGATGACGAATGTGATCAGGCTGATCAGGGCCACGGTGCCCAGGCCGACGATCAGGTTCGATTCCAGCCAGTCTTTGCGGTGGCCCTCTTCAAGAAACACCTGCAGGCAACCCAGGCCCAGGCCGAGCGTGACGATGCCGGCATAGTCAGTGCTTTTCAGCAGTTCCCAGTGCGCTTCCTTCTTTTCCAGCCCGTAGAGCAGGCCGGCGATCATCACCAGCCCAGGCGGGATGTTGATGTAGAAGATGTATTCCCAGCCCCAGTTCTCGGTCAGCCAGCCGCCCAGGGTGGGGCCGATGGACGGGGCGAAGGTGGCGGTCATGGCAAACATTGCCATCCCTTTGGCGCGGTGGTGTTCGGGCAACTTGATCAGGGTCAGGGTGAAAGCCAGCGGGATCAGAGCACCGCCGGTGAAGCCCTGCAGCGCACGGAACAGGATCATGCTCTCGAGGTTCCAGGCCATCGAGCACAGCAGCGAAGACAGCAGGAAACCGCCAGACACCCACACCGCCAAGCGCCGCGCCGAGAGCAGCTGCACCAGCCAGGCGGTCAGCGGAATCATGATGATCTCGGCCACCAGGTACGAGGTGGAAATCCATGAGCCTTCCTCCAGGGTCGCTGACAGCGCGCCCTGGATGTCCTTGAGCGAGGAGTTGGTGATCTGGATATCCAGCACCGCCATGAAGGCACCGAGCATCACGCTCATCACCGCGATCCAGTCGCGCCGGGTCGGCTCCGCAGTAGGGCGGAGCAGTTGATCACCGGCCATCGTGGCCTTCGTCTTCGCGGCGCAGGTCGACGGTAGCAGTGACCGACATGCCGGGGCGAATGCGCCCATGCAACGGGTTATCGGCGGCGAAGGTCAGCTTCACCGGAATGCGCTGCACCACCTTGGTGAAGTTGCCGGTGGCGTTGTCTGGCGGCAACAGGCTGAACTGCGCACCGGAAGCGGCGAACAGGCTGTCGACACGGCCCTCGATCGGGGTGTCGGGGTAGCTGTCGAACAGCAATTCGGCGCGCTGGCCGGGCTGCATCTTGCCGATCTGGGTTTCCTTGAAGTTGGCCTGCACCCAGATGTTTTCATCGGGCACGATCGACAACAGGTAAGCGCCAGCCTGCACCACCTGGCCATTGCGGGCATTGCGCTGGCCGATGGTGCCGCTCAAGGGGGCGCGAACCTCGCAGCGGCTCAGGTTCAGCTCGGCCTGGGCCAGGTCAGCATGGGCATTGGCGATCTGGGCGTCGAGGCGCTTGAGGTCGGCATTCAGGGCGTTGACCTGCTGGCGCTGGCCTTGCAGGTCGGCACGGGCTTTATCGACCTGGGAGCCGGCCACGTGGGTATCTGCCGACAGGGTGGTGACCTGCGCTTCTGAGACAAAACCGGGTTTGCGCAGCTTTTCGGCGCGGCTCAGGTCCAGGCGCGAGCGGTCGAAGGTCGCCTGGTTGGCTGATACCTGGGCCTGGCCGGCGGCGATCAGGCTGCTCTGTTGGGTCAGGCGGCTTTGTGCCTGTGCATACTCGGCCTCGCGGGTGGCCAAGGCGGCGCGGGCGCGGTCCACGGCCAGTTGGAAATCGGCGGCCTCCAGGCGCACCAGCAGGTCGCCCTTGTTCACGTGCTGGTTGTCGTCGACCCGTACCTCGTCGATGCGTGCGCCGAGCTGGCTGGATATACGGGTGATTTCGCCCTGCACATAGGCGTTGTCGGTGCTTTCGTAGAAGCGGCCTTTGAAGTACCACTCGGCCAGGAAGGCGAGGGCGATGATGGCCACCAGGGTGAAGAAGATCGCCAGGCGGCGTTTGAGTTGGGCAGGCATGAGGACTATCGTTCCAGAAATGTCACTAAATTTAACAGCGGCAGATGGCCAGTCGACAAGTGTCGTTCGCGCCATTGCTGGAGCCCGGTGCCTGCTCCCTGCTAACATCCCGCCTTTGTTTCATCTTTCGTTCGAGACTCTCCATGACCACCGTTCGCACGCGTATCGCGCCATCGCCCACTGGCGACCCCCATGTTGGCACTGCCTACATCGCCCTGTTCAACTACTGCTTTGCCAAGCAGCACGGCGGTGAGTTCATCCTGCGTATCGAAGACACCGACCAGCTGCGCTCGACGCGCGAGTCGGAACAGCAGATTTTCGACGCCTTGCGCTGGCTCGGCATCGAATGGAACGAAGGCCCGGACGTCGGCGGCCCGCATGGCCCGTACCGGCAGAGCGAGCGTGGCGAGATCTACGCCAAATACGCCAAGGAGCTGGTTGACGCCGGTCACGCCTTCTACTGCTTCTGCACCGCCGAAGAGCTGGAGCAGATGCGCGCCGAGCAGATGGCCCGTGGTGAAACCCCGCGCTACGACGGCCGTGCCCTGCTGCTGAGCGACGAGGAAGTACAGCGCCGCCTGGCCGCTGGCGAGCCACACGTGATCCGCATGAAGGTGCCGAGCGAAGGCATCTGCGTGGTTCCGGACATGCTCCGTGGCGATGTCGAAATTCCTTGGGACCGCATGGACATGCAGGTGCTGATGAAGAACGACGGTCTGCCAACCTACTTCCTGGCCAACGTGGTCGACGACCACCTGATGGGCATCACCCACGTGCTGCGTGGCGAAGAGTGGCTGCCGTCGGCTCCTAAGCTGATCAAGCTGTACGAGTACTTCGGTTGGGATCAGCCGAAGCTGTGCTACATGCCGCTGCTGCGTAACCCGGACAAGTCCAAGCTGTCCAAGCGCAAGAACCCGACTTCGGTAACCTTCTACGAGCGCATGGGCTTCATGCCCGAAGCGATGCTCAACTACCTCGGCCGCATGGGCTGGTCGATGCCGGACGAGCGCGAAAAATTCTCCCTGGCCGAGATGGTCGAGCACTTCGACCTGTCGCGTATTTCCCTGGGTGGCCCGATCTTCGACATCGAGAAACTGTCCTGGCTCAACGGCCAGTGGCTGCGCGAGCTGCCGGTGGAAGAGTTTGCCGCACGGGTGCAGCAGTGGGCGTTCAACAGCGACTACATGATGAAGATCGCCCCGCACGTGCAGGGCCGGGTCGAGACCTTCAGCCAGATCGCCCCGCTGGGTGGATTCTTCTTCGAAGGCGCGCTCAAGCTCGATGCCAAGCTTTTCGACAGCAAGAAGCTGTCCGCCGACCAGGTGCGCCAGGTCATGCAGTTGATCCTGTGGAAACTGGAAAGCCTGCGCCAGTGGGAGAAAGAACGCATCACGGGCTGCATCCAGGCCGTGGTCGAAGCGCTGGAACTGAAGCTGCGTGACGCCATGCCGCTGATGTTCGCCGCCATTACCGGCCAGGCCAGCTCGGTTTCGGTGCTCGATGCCATGGAGATCCTTGGCCCCGACCTGACACGCTATCGCCTGCGCCAGGCCCTGGACCTGCTCGGTGGTGTGTCGAAGAAAGAAAACAAGGAATGGGAAAAGCTGCTGGCCAACATCGCCTGACAGCCTTTCGCAGTCCTGTAGGAGCGGCCTTGCCGGGGCGCCGGACCGGTCGGAAAGGGCCGCAAAGCGGCCCCGGCGATCCATGGTTGATGCTGAATACGAGGGATCGCTCTGCGGTCCTTTCCGACCGGTCCGGCGCCCCGGCAAGGCCGCTCCTACAAGGGCGTGGCGTTTCGATTCAGCAGGGCAGGGCGGTAAGTGATTGTTATCTGTGAAAAAAATTTCGATTTTTTTCAAAATTTAGTTTGACAGGTGTGCAATCCGATCTTAATATGCGCCCCGTCCACAGCGATGAACGAAAACGAAGCGCCAGGCACCCAGCCAGCGGTTCTGTTCAGAGCGACATTGTGGGGCTATAGCTCAGCTGGGAGAGCGCCTGCATGGCATGCAGGAGGTCAGCGGTTCGATCCCGCTTAGCTCCACCAAATTCCGTTTGACAGCCAAGGCTGTCAAGCAAGACCGGGTCCAGCAACCGGGTCTTGAAGGTAAGAAGGTTCGTCCCCTTCGTCTAGTGGCCTAGGACACCGCCCTTTCACGGCGGTAACAGGGGTTCGAGTCCCCTAGGGGACGCCA
>NZ_QLTL01000035.1:0-11300 GCF_003269045.1 Pseudomonas sp. URMO17WK12:I7
CACCTGATCCCATCCCGAACTCAGCAGTGAAACGATGCATCGCCGATGGTAGTGTGGGGTTTCCCCATGTGAGAGTAGGTCATCGTCAAGATTCAAACAAAAAGCCCCTGTCTGCACTGCAGACAGGGGCTTTTTCTTTTCCGACTACAACGCACTGCCGCAGGCTTCGACGGCCGTTAGCAGGCGAGTTGTGTGTCCAGGTAGTTCCGGATCACCCACGCACCATTGTTCAGGTGCTGCTCTAGCACTCTGACTGCCTCGTCGACCAATTTGTCAGCGGCAGCGTCCACCAGAGCGTTATGGTCGTCCTGGGTCAACTTTCCCAGTCCCATGGACGACAAGTGGAAACGCAGGAAGCGCTCTTCCTCGTTCAGCTCATTCTCGATCAGGCGCAGCAGTTTCTTATTGGATGCCTTGCCATACAGCGCCATATGGAACAGTCGATTAAGACGGCCGATTTCCGCATGACTGGTTTCGTTCTCCAACTGCTGGATGTAGCCACGGGCGCTGGCAATGTCGCTGGCATCAAGCAACGGGATCGACTGGCGCAGTGCTTCACTCTCGAGGAGCACACGCAACGCATAGGTGTCGACCGCGTCCTCGCCAATCAACGGTGCGACCACTGCGCCTTTGTGGATTTCTACCTTTAAAAGCGACTGCGCCTCCAGCTGACGCAGTGCTTCGCGCACAGGCATGCGGCTGACGCCATACAAATCGGCGATCTCCTGTTGACGCACGGCAGTGCCGGGTGGCAGACGGCCATCGAGAATGGCGCTGCGCAGGCGTTCTTCGATGACGCCACGGGCTAAGTGTGATGGCAGCTGCTCGCTGGCCAGCACGTTACTGAGTTTGATTTTCTCGGCCAAGCGAAGTGTGCCTCGACGACAAAAGTTGGATCCAATGACACTAATTAGAGGCGAGGGGGCTTGTCAAACTTTGCGCCCGCGACAAAGCGGGTGGCCCAAGCTCACAAATATGGTGGATGAGTTTCACCGGCAAAGGAAGCGACACACGCTAAGCGCTAACAATAAAGTTATAGCAGCCGACCACCGGCTAGATGATTGCGCGGTGCCATTGTCTTTTATGCGGCCAACCCGCACCATCGCTGCTTTCGGACGATCTGAACAGGGCTTCGCAGTGGCGATTACCCGGCTGCTCAAAACCGCCGTGCGACGTGTTGGCCTTGCCCTGCTGCTGGGAAGCTTGCTGCTGGGCGTGCTGCACGCGGATTGGGACTTTGCCGAGATCAGTCGCAAGTCCCAGGCCCTGTATGGGCCGCTTGGAGCAGGCAAGGGCCGTATCGATGCCTGGCAGAACCTGATGGCCACCCAGAGCCAGGGTAGCGAGCTGCAGCGCCTGCAGGTGGTCAACAAGTTCTTCAACCAGCAATTGCGCTATGTCGAAGACATCGATCTGTGGCACGAGGTCGACTATTGGGCCACACCGATCCAGGCGCTCATCAAGGGGGCAGGCGACTGCGAAGATTACGCCATCGCCAAATACTTCAGCCTGCGCCGCATGGGTATCCCCAGCGAAAAGCTGCGCATCACCTACGTCAAGGCCTTGCGCCAGAACCGCGCGCACATGGTCCTGACCTATTATTCAACCCCACAGGCGCAGCCACTGGTGCTCGACAGCCTGATGGATGCGATCAAACCAGCCAGCCAGCGGCCCGACCTGCTGCCGGTGTATGCCTTCAACGGTGAAGGCCTGTGGCTGACGGGCGCCGCGGGCAACAAGAAAGTTGGCGATACCAAGCGCCTGTCCCGCTGGCAGGACTTGTTGAAGAAAATGCAGGCCGAAGGGTTCCCGGCCGAACCGATTTACTGAAGGAGCACAGATGTCACTGTTCAAACAATTGCTGTTGGCCATTTGCCTGTTCCTGGTGGTCGCGTTCAGCGGCAGCTTCATGGTCAGCCTGGAAAGCTCGCGCAGCCAGTACGTCAACCAATTGCGCTCGCACGCCCAGGATGCGGCCACAGCGCTGGCATTGTCGCTTACGCCGAATATCGATGACCCGGCGATGGTCGAGCTGATGGTCAGTTCGATCTTCGACAGTGGCTATTACGCCAGCATCAAGGTCGTGGACCTTGATTCAAATGCCGTGCTGGTGGAGCGACATGCCGAGCCAGATCCAGGTAACGTGCCGGCCTGGTTCATCCACCTGATTGGCCTGGAAGCTGCCGGCGGCGATGCCATCGTCAGCCGTGGCTGGCAACAGGCTGCGCGGGTAGAAGTGATCAGCCACCCGATGTTCGCTATCGCCAAGCTCTGGCAGAGCGCATTGGGCAGCCTTGGCTGGCTGTTGTTGTGTGGCGCGGCCAGTGCAGTGCTCGGCGCCTTGCTGCTGCGCCGCCAGCTGCGCCCGCTGGATTATATGGTCGAACAGTCCCACGCTATTGCCCGCCGTGAATTCCTCAGCCTGCCAGAGCTGCCGCGTACGCCGGAACTGCGCCGCGTGGTGCAGGCGATGAACCAGATGGTCGAGAAGCTCAAGGCTTTGTTCACCGAGCAGGCCGAACGCAGTGAGCGGTTGCGCGCGGAGTCTTATCAGGACAGCCTCACCGGGTTATCCAACCGGCGATACTTCGAAATGCAGCTGACAGCCCGAGTCAGTAACCTGGAAGAGGCCCGCGCCGGTTACCTGCTGCTGCTGCGTGTACAAGGGCTGGCAGGGCTCAATGCGCGCCTTGGCGGCCAGCGCACCGACCAACTGCTGCAAGCGGTGGGTGAGCAGCTGCGACGTACCTGCGCCACCTTCCCAGAGACCAACGACCTGATCTCGCGTAGCCGTGGTGGTGAATTTGCCGTCCTGGCACCCGGTATGGTTCACGAGGACGCTGTACGGCTTGCCCAGGCACTTGAGGCGGCACTGCAGAGCCTGCACGAAACCGGTGCCAGCGATATCTCTCCGGTCGCCTGCATTGGCCTGGCACCCTTCAGCCCGGGGGATGCGCCGCAGGCACTGCTCAAACTGGCCGATGAGGCACTGGCGCGCGCCGAAAATCAGCCAACACCTGGCTGGGTCTGCCTGGAGCAGGGCGCAGCTGCCGTTGCTGGCGACAGCCAGCACGAGTGGCATACGCGCCTGGACGAGGCGTTCGTCAAAGGCCGATTTGAGCTGTTCTTCCAGCCGGTGGTACAGGCTCAGGCCACTCAACGGGTGCTCCACTACAAAGTGATCTCGCGGCTGCTTGACGAGCAGGGCGAGGCCTTGCCCGCTGGCCGCTTCCTGCCCTGGATGGAGCGCTTTGGCTGGATGTCGCGGCTGGACTTGTTGGTACTGGAAAAAGTGCTCGCGCACCTGCACAGCCACGACCAGCTACTGGCCGTCAACCTTTCCGCCGCGACCCTTGCCGACCCCAGGGCACTGCAGCGAGTCTATGAACTGCTGGGCCAGAACTCGGCGCTGGGCGAACGGCTGATCATCGAAATCGGCGAAGAACAACTGCCGGAGCAGGCTGCACTGGAACAATTGACCCGGCGTCTGCATGGGCTCGGTTTTGCTCTGGCGCTGCAACGGTTTGGCGGCCGGTTCAGCATGATTGGCAACCTGGCGCATCTGGGCCTGGCGTATCTGAAGATCGATGGCAGTTACATCCGCAACATCGACCAAGAGCAACACAAGCGGCTGTTCATCGAAGCCATCCAGCGTGCAGCGCACAGTATCGACCTGCCATTGATCGCCGAACGGGTCGAGACCGAAGGCGAACGGCAGGTACTGCAGGTTATGGGTATCGAAGGGATCCAGGGCCGGCTGTCTGGAGAGCCGGCGCCCTGGCGCTGACCTCAGATCAAGCCGCCTTCTTCCTCTTCCTCGATCAGGTTATTCAGGCTGCCCAGCGCCTTGCGCGCGCTGGAGCGGCTGAGCAGCTTGGCCTGTGCACCCGGCGGCAGGTCAGTGATGCTGAATACGCCCTTGGCTGTCAGCACCTCGATAAGGTCTTCGAGCACGCGGATCATGTCGAGGTCGCTTTGCTTGAGTTGCTTGAGGCTGTTTTCGACGACATCGTCGGCGAACCACTCCTGGATTTCCGCATGGTCAGCGGGCAGGATTTCCGTGTACTCGGCATAGGGCGCGGCTTCCACCCGCGCCAACTGCCCCTCGCCGTCGCGTTGCACATAGAACATGGCGTCCATCCTCGTCACGTTGAACCTTCAGGGTCGGTTCTGGCGCAGCATAGGCAACTTTGCCCAGATGCGCCTGCCCGTCAGCAGTTGCTGTTGTCGATCTTGATGGTTGGGTCGGCGCCGATACCATCTCCGGTGAAGGCAAGAAAACCACGTATTACCCGAATCAGATGCGGACCGAGAGCAGCCACCTGGGTTCGGATGCCAAGTCCCTGCAGCTTATCCTGGGATGGTGGCCACGGTAGACATCATGACCGGTGAAAAGACGATCATGAGTTATCTGCTCAAACCCATCATCAAGGCGCGCACCGAAGCCCTTCGCGAACGCTGACTTCACAGGGCATATTCAGGTTCAGTGGGAGCGGGCGCCGCAGTGGAGGGCACCGGCTGTGCCGGTGTTCGCGGGCAAGCCCGCTCCCACAGGGATTTCGCCCGCTTCAATATTACCGCTCGCGTAGCGCTTCGCTGCGGGCTTTCATGATCGGCTTGAGCAGGTAGCTCATGATGGTTTTCTCGCCTGTCATGATATCCACCGTGGCCACCATCCCGGGGATGATCAGCAATGGCTTTGCATCACTCCCCAGGTGGCTGCGGTCGGTACGCAGGCGGATGAGGTAGTAGGTGGTCTTCTTGTCTTCATCGGTGATGGTATCCGCGCCGATCTGCTCCAGTTTGGCCTTCAGCCCGCCATAGATGGTGTAGTCGTAGGCACTGAACTTGACCGTGGCTTCCTGGCCGGGGTGCAGGAAGGCGATGTCCTTGGGCAGGATTTTCGCCTCGATCACCAGCGTGTCGTCCAGCGGCACGATCTCGACGATATCGCTACCAGGCTGGATCACGCCGCCGATGGTATTGACCAACAGCTGCTTGATGATGCCGCGCACTGGCGACGTCACCAGCGTACGGTTGACCCGGTCATCCAGCGCCTTGCCGGTGGCAGTGGCCTTGTTCAGTTCGGTGCGGGCTTCGTTGAGCTGAGTCAGGGCGTCGCTGCGGAACTTGCCACGGGTCTCTTCGATCTTGCTCTGCACTTCACGGATCGCAGCTTCGGCGCGAGGAATAGCCAGCGCTGTGGCGTCCATCTGGCCGCGGTTCTCCACCTCAGAGCGGCGCAGGCGCAGGATTTCTACCTGGGAGACCGCTCCTTGCGCTACCAGCGGCTCGGACATGGCGATTTCCTGGCGCAGCAGCTGCAGGCTGTTGGCGTACTGGGCGCGCTTGGAATTGAATTCGCGCAGTTCCTGCTGACGCTGTACCAGCTGCTGTTCCAGGCCGGCGATTTCGTCGTGCAACTGCTGTTTGCGGCTCTGGTAGAGCGATTCCTCACTGGCTGTCTGGTTCGGCGCAGCCTTGCGCAGCTCAGGGTCGATGTTCAGTGGGCGGTCTTCCACTTCGGCACTCAGGCGCTCGACCCGCAAGGCCATGGCCTGGCGGTCTGCCTCGGTTTCGCCGACGTTGGAGGCGAAGCGCGTTTCGTCCAGGCGCAGCAGCGGCTGGCCGACCTCGACGATCTCCCCCTCCTTGGCATAGATTTCGGCGATGATGCCGCCCTCCAGGTTTTGAATCTTCTGCAGCTTGGAGGACGGAATAGCCTTGCCCTCGCCGCGGGTGACCTCATCGACCTTGGCGAAGCTGGCCCAGATGATCAGGAACATGAAGAATGCGATCACCCCCCAAATGGTCAGCCGCACCACCCGCGGGGCATCCTCGATCAGCGACTTGCCGACTTCGGGCAAGGGCTGCCCGGCAAACGATTCGGAGCCTTTGAAGTACCGGCGCAGGTTGTCTTTGACCTGTGCGAAATCCAGCTTATGCGACACTGATCTGCCCCTTCTTCAACGCATCCATGACGGCGGCCTTTGGCCCATCCGCTACGATCTGTCCGCGATCGATGACGATCAGGCGGTCTACCAGCGACAGCAGTGAGGCGCGGTGGGTGACCAGCAATACCGTCTTGCCCTCCATGACCGGCTGCAGGCGTTGCTTGAGACGTTCTTCCCCGGTGTTGTCCATGGCGCTGGTGGGTTCGTCCAGCAGCAGGATCTGCGGGTTCAGCAGCAGCGCACGGCCCAGGGCCACGTTCTGCCGCTGGCCACCGGACAGGTTCTGCCCGCGTTCGCCAACCTGCAGTTCATAGCCATCCGGGTGCAGCCGGGCAAACTCGTGCACGCCAGACAGCTCGGCGGCTTGCAGGATCAGCTCATCCTCGATGTAGCGGGCACCACTGACCAGGTTGTCACGCAAGGTGCCGGCCAGCAGCTGGATGTCTTGCGGTACGTAGCCGATGTTGTGGCGCAGTTCGCTGACGTCGATCTGGCGAATGTCCACACCGTCGACCAGCAGCGAGCCCTTGTCTGCCTCGTAGAGGCCCACGATCAGTTTGGCCAGCGAGCTTTTGCCCGAGCCGCTGCGGCCAATGATGCCGATCTTCTCGCCCGGCTTGACCGCCAGGTTGATGCCTTTGAGGGCTTGGTTCTGCTGGTTGGGATAAGTGAACTCGACCCCGCGGAATTCGATGGCACCCTGCAGCACCTGGCGGCTCAATGGGCGCTCCTCGAAGTTGCGCTCCTGTGGCAGCTCCATCATCTGGTCGGTGGAGGCCATGGTCACCTTGGCGTGCTGGTAGCGGGCCAGCAGGCCATTGAGCTGGCCCAGCGGGCCGAGGGCACGGCCGCTGAGCATGTAGCAGGCCACCAGGCCGCCCATGGTCAGGCTGCCGTCGATGATCAGGTAAACGCCCACGCAGATCATCGCCACGCCGGCCAGTTGCTGAATCAGCATGGTGATGTTCATGGCCAGGCTCGACAGCATCTTGACCCGCAGTTCCAAGCGGCTGAGGGTGCCGAGGGTCTGCTCCCACATGTACTGGCGTTCGCTTTCGGCGTTGTTGACCTTCACCGCGTCCAGGCCTGCCAGGGTCTCGATCAGGCTCGACTGGCGCTCCGAGGCCAATGCCATGGTCCGCTCCATGGTCGCCATCAGAGGTTTCTGCAAGGCGTAGCCGATACTCAGCGCCAACGGGAAAGCCAGGATCGGGATCCATACCAGGTGCCCACCAATGATGGCGATCACCAGCAGAACCAGCAGCGTGAAGGGCAGGTCGATCAGGCTGGTCAGGGTCAGCGAGGCGAGAAAGTCGCGCAGTCCCTGGAACTCGTGGATGTTTTGCGCATAGCTACCGACCCGCGCCGGGCGGAACTTCATCGACATGCCGACGATGCGCTCGAACAGCGTGGCCGACACGATCAGGTCGGTCTTCTTGCCCGCCAGGTCCAGGCACAGGCTGCGCAGGCCCTTGAGAATCAGGTCGAACACGTACGCGCCAGTAATGCCCAGCGCGAGCACCCACAGGGTCGAGGTCGCCTGGTTCGGAACCACGCGGTCGTAAACGTTCATCACGAACAGCGGTGCGGCCAGGGCAATCAGGTTGATTACCAGGCTGGCCGCAATGGCATCGATATACAGCCACTTGCTGCGCAGCAAGGTGTCACGGAACCAGGAGCGGGTCCGCGGAATGAGGTTACCGTGGTTGACGTCGTACTTGTGCTGCGGCTGGGCGAAGAACACCTTGCCGCTGAAGTCACCCTCCAGTGCCTCCCGGCTGACCAGCACCTCGCCACCGTCGCTTTCGCTGAGCAACAGGCGGGCGGTGTTGTCGTTCTCCCAGCCCAGCAGGACGGCGGCGCGGCCTTCCTTGAGCAACAACACGGCCGGCATGGCGATATTCGGGATCTGCTCCAGCTTGCGCTGCAGCAGGCGGCCCTGCAGGCCTGCACGGGCGGCCGCGCGGGGCAACAGCTCCATGGTCAGGCGCTGGGCTTCCAGCGGCAGCCCGGTGGTGAGCATGGCCCGGCTAGCGGGCTTCTGGTGCAGGACACACAGGGTCAGCAGGCTATCCAGTAACGGATCGTCATGCTGACTGCGTGGATCGTGGTTGAGCTGGACTCGGCTGACTTCGGATTCCACGCGGTGCTCTCTTCAAACCTTGCGGGTGATCAGGGGGCGAGCGCCTCAGTTCATGCCTGGGAGGCTCACGTTGGGTTTCATGTCGTTCTGCACGACGGTTGCCATCGGGGCGACCACGCCCTGGCTCTTGAGCAACTGGCCCATGGTCGCCTTGATGCGGTATTGCGTATACACCTGAATGTTCTTCACTTCCACCAGTCGGCGCTGGGCGGTGAAGGTCTCGTTCTCACTGTCCAGCAGGTCGAGCAGGGTACGCTCACCCAGAGTGAACTGCTGCTGGTAGGCGCTGCGCACACGGATGCTGTGATCGACATACTGCTGGGCGATCGGCACCTGGGCGTTGGCGTTCTCCAAAGCGTTCCAGGCCAGGCCCAATTCTTCATTGAGCTGGCGCAGGGCGTTGTTGCGGATATCCAGGGCTTGGTTGGCCAGGTACGACTTCGACTCGAGGTCGGCCTTGTTGCTGCCGCCATTGTACAGGTTGAAGTTCATCCGCAGCATCGCCTGCCACTCATTGTTGTGGCCTTGCATGCCGTCGAGGTTGTTATCGGCGGTGCGGCCCAGCTCTGCATCGAAGCGTGGGTAGAAGGTCGACTTGGCGGTTTCATACTGCTTTTCCGCCGCGGCGATGTCGGACTCGGCCGAACGCAGGATGGGGCTGCTTTCAACCAGTTGGCGGCGAGCTTCATCGAGGTTGGCAGGTAGCAGGTCGATGAAGGGCGCGGGTGCGCTCAGTTCGTCCGGCAGCTGGCCCACCACGCTGAGGTAGTTGGTATTGGCGTCGGCCAGGTTGGTCTGCTCGGTGATCAGGTTGTTACGGGCCTGGGCCAGGCGTGCTTCGGCCTGATCGAGGTCGGCGTAGCGGCCTACACCACGGCTGGTGCGCAGTTTGATCTGATCGAGTACACGTTCGTGGTTGCTCAGGTTGTCCTGGGCCAGACGCACCATCTCGCGGCGGGTCAGCACGTCCAGGTAGACCTGTGCCACTTCCAGCGCGGTGCGCTCGGAGGTGCCGAGCAGCGAATAAGCACGGGAATTGACGGTGGCTTGTTGGCGGCCGACTTCGTTGGAGGTAGCGAAACCATCGAAAACCATCTGCCGCAGCTTGATGGCCGACTCACCGCGATTGAGGGTATCCCAGCGGTTGCCGGTGCTTGGGCTGTCGGTGCCTTCACGGCCATAACCGGCGGTCAGATCGACCTTCGGCAGGTATCCACCTTTGGCTGCGCGCAGCTGATAATCCGCGGCCGTGCGGGCATTCACGCCAGCCTGGATCTCGGGATGGACCTCGAGTGCTTTCTGCATGGCTTCAGGCAGGGTCTGGGCTTGGACGAAGCTGATGGAAAGGGCGAACGGAAGAGCAGCGAATACAGATGCACGCATGTTTTAAGTTGTTCCCGAGGAATGCTTGTCGCAAATCACGGCCGAAGCCGATCCAGCCTGCAAAATGGCAACCTTGAATGACCGTAAGTGGACCGTTCCGAAGAGGTACCGCGAAAAGTACGAGGAAGGGTTACAAAGGTGAAACATATCAATGTGACATTACCCGACCAATTGTTTAGGATGGCGGGATGAAGGTCAATACTTTGGCATAAAGTTAATTCCCTTCCGTTATAGACAAATAACTGACGTAAATTTGGCGTCAATAAATACGCTTATGTACCCCTAATTTTCAAATTTTCACAGCGCGTAGCGGCGTTTGATGGCCGGCTAGGCAAGAAGCCCACTTGAGCGGCTATTCCGGAGAGTCCCCCCATGAGCAGTGTTGTTGCCATCGTCAAAAGCATTGTTGGCCAAGTCATCGCAGTATCCCCAGAAGGCATTCGCCGCGTTCTGATCGAGGGCGATCGGCTCATGGCAGGGGAGCAGGTACTCACCGGGGCTGGCGGGGCGGTAACACTGGAACTGTCCGACGGGCGGACCCTGGACCTGGGGCGCGATACCCAATGGAGCTCGGACGCGCCGGACAGCACAACCGACTTGACCCAGGCAACTGCCCAGGCCGCGCCGTCGGTCGAAGAACTGCAGCAAGCCATTGCCGCAGGTGCTGACCCGACCACCGACCTGGAAGCGACTGCTGCGGGCCCGGCTGCTGCAGGGGGCGGCTCGGTAGGGGGCGGCCACTCGTTCGTGATGCTTGCCGAAACTGCAGGTGTGGTTGATCCGACCATTGGCTTCCCGACCGGCCCGATCGGTTTCGATACCCAGCGCACCGAGCAGGAAGTCGGCGGGCTCGACACCAATGGCAACGCCACAGTAGCGGCGCCGATCACCACTGGCCTTACGCTCAGCGCCACGCCGAGCATTACCGAAGCGGGCGGTGTGATCGTCTACACCGCAACCTTGGGCCAGGCGCCGCTGACCGACCTGACCATCACCCTGTCCAACGGCCAGGTGATCGTCATCAGTGCCGGCCAGACCACGGGCACAGTGAGCGTCACCATCCCGCCGAACGATACGCCGTACATCGATGGCAGCGAGATCTCCACGACCATCACCGGCACCACTGGCGGTGGCATCACGGTCACTCCGAACCCTGCTCCGGCAGTCACCCAGATCGTCGACACCATCGATACCACCACCGTTGCCGTTACGGCGCAGCCGGCCAAGGAAGGTGATCCGAACATCACTTTCGAATTCCAGCTGAGCAACCCGCCGCAAGCCGGCAGCACTACCACACTGACCGTCAATGTTGGCGGTACCAGCTACAACATCACTGTCGACGCCTCCGGCAAGGGTACCCTGGTAGTTCCGAACACCAATGGTGACGATGTTTACGCTGATCCGTCGCAGGTGACGGCGACCGTGACTGCGGTGAATGGCGGCAACTACGAAGCTGTGGACCTGACGGGTGCGACGACGATCGCCACTGTCGAAGACACTATCGATACCACCACTGTGGCCGTTTCTGCCCAGCCGGCGAAGGAGGGCGACACCAACGTCACCTTCAACTTCCAGCTGAGCCATCCGCCGCAAGCTGGTAGCACTGTGACTCTGACGGTCAACGTGGGTGGCACCGACTACACCGTTAACGTGGATTCCACTGGTAAAGGTACCCTGCAGGTCCCGAACAGCAACGGTGACGATGTTTACACCGATCCATCGCAGATGACCGCGATTGTGACGGCGGTGAATGGCGGCAACTACGAAGCTGTGGACCTGACGGGTGCGACGACAACCGCGACCGTCGAAGACACTATCGA
>NZ_QLTL01000036.1:0-8907 GCF_003269045.1 Pseudomonas sp. URMO17WK12:I7
TCAACCGCGCCGAACTCACGGCAGAGCGCTTCATCGACGATCCATTGCGTCCAGGCGCAAAGCTGTACCGCACAGGCGACCTCGCGCGCCACTTGGCGGACGGCAACATCGAATACCTCGGTCGCAACGACGACCAGGTGAAAATCCGTGGCCTGCGCATCGAGCTGGGCGAGATCCAGGCCGGCCTGACCGCCATCGCAGGCATCAAGGAGGCGGTAGTGATCGCCCGCGATCAACGCCTGATCGCGTACTACACCGGCGAGCCGCAAACCGTCGAGACCCTGCGCACGGCACTGCTCGCGCACCTGCCGGAGTTCATGGTGCCGGCGCAGTTCATGCACCTTGACGCCTTGCCGCTGAGCCCCAACGGCAAGCTCGACCGCAAGGCGCTGCCGGCGCCCGACGCCATCCAGGATCGCCCCTACGAAGCGCCGCAGGGCGAAACCGAAACCCTGCTGGCCGGCATCTGGTGCGAGCTGCTGGACGTCGAGCGAGTAGGGCGCCACGACAACTTCTTCGAACTGGGCGGCCATTCACTGCTGGCGGTGACCCTCACCTCCCGCTTGCGCGAACTAGGCCTGGAAGCCGACGTCCGTGCACTGTTCGACCAACCGACCCTGGCCGGCTATGCAGCCATCACAGACAGAATGGAGATCGTCCTGTGAGTATCAACCAACTCTTGGAAACCCTTTCGGCCAATAACGTGCAACTGGCGCTCAAGGACGGCCAGCTGGTCGTCCAGGGCAACCGCCAGGCGCTGACCGACGCCACCCTGGTGGCACGCCTGCGCGAACACAAGCCGGCGCTGGTGGCGCTGATCGAAAGCGGTGAATACGTGGCCGTGAAACAGGGCGCGGTGCAAGTGCCGGGCAACCTGATCCCGCCTGATTGCACGCGGATCACGCCCGAGCTGGTCAACCTGATCGAACTGAACCAGGACACCCTCGACCGCCTGGTCGCCGACATTCCCGGTGGTGCTGCCAATGTTCACGATCTCTACCCGTTGGCGCCGCTGCAGCAGGGCATGCTGTTCCACCATGCCAGCGCCAGCGCGCACGACCCGTACGTGATGCAGGCGCGCTTCGTGTTTGCCAGCGAGGCGCGCCTGCAAGCGTTTGCCGAAGCCTTGCGTGGGGTGGTCGCCCGGCACGATATCTTGCGCACCTCGGTGCACTGGGTGGGACTGGAAACACCCCTGCAAGTGGTGTGGCGGCAAGCCGAACTGCAGGTGCTGGAGCTGCCTGCCGATGACCCGTCGCGTGCCCGGCTCGATTTGACCCAGGCGCCGTTGATGCGCCTGCTGCGCGAGGCGCCCGAGGCCGATGGCAGGCTCAGTGCCACCTTGCAGTTCCACCATATCGCCATGGACCACAGCGCCTTGGAGGTGGTGCGCCACGAGCTGATTGCCTTCCTCACAGGTGAAGACCAGTACCTGGGCACGCCGGTGCCGTTTCGCAACTACGTGGCGCAGGCCGTGCTGGGCATCGGCGAAGCGCAGCACGAGGCGTTCTTCCGCGAGATGCTCGGCGACATCGACGAAGCGACCTTGGCGTATGGCATCCAGGATGTGCAAGGTGGAGGTAACAGCCACAACGAACACCAGCTCGACCTGCCCCTGGAACTGTGCCAGCGCCTGCGCGTCCACGCCCGCAGCCTTGGCGTGAGCGTTGCCAGCGTGTTCCACCTGGCGTGGGGGCGGGTGTTGGGTGGCCTGACCGGGCGCGGGCAAGTGGTATTCGGTACGGTGCTGATGGGCCGCCTGCTGGGTGCCGAGGCCACCGACCGGGCGCTGGGGATCTTCATCAACACCTTGCCGCTGCGGGTCGACCTGGGCGGCAGCGACGTGCCCACGGCGATCCGCGCCACGCACCAGCGCCTGAGTGCGCTGATGCGTCATGAGCACGCGCCCCTGGCCTTGGCCCAGCGTTGCAGTGGCGTGGCGGCCCCGGCGCCGCTGTTCAATGCACTGCTCAATTATCGCCACAGTGCGGTGGGTACCGCCGCACCGCAGCGCGCGGCGCTGGCCGGCATCGATATCGTCGACTCCGCCGAGGCCACCAATTACCCGCTGACCTTGAGTGTCGACGACCTCGGCGAAGCCTTCCGCCTGACGCTGCTGGCCAGCACCGAGGTGCCCGTCGAACGTGTCTGCGCCTACGTGCAGCAAACGCTGGAAAGCCTGCTGCAGGCACCCGATGCTCAGGTGCTGGCGCTGCCGATGCTGCCAGACAGCGAACGCCATGGGCTGCTGGAAGGGTTCAATGCAAGCCCGACCCGCTTCGAGGCGACACTGACCCTGCATCAGCGCATCGAAAACCAGGCGCAAGCGCACCCGCACACGCTCGCCGCCAGCTGCGGCGAGCAGTCCTTGAGCTATGCCGAGCTCAACCGCCAGGCCAATGCGCTGGCGCACCGGCTGATCGCCCTGGGCGTGGGGCCCGATGACCGAGTGGCAGTGGTCGCCCGGCGCGGGCTGCAAACCTTGGTCGGGCTGCTCGCTGTGCTCAAGGCCGGCGCCGGCTATGTGCCCGTCGACCCTGCGCACCCGGACGAGCGGGTGCATTACCTGCTTGGCGACAGCGCCCCCGTGGCAGTGCTGACCCAGCAAGCGCTGCGCGCGCGCCTGGGGGCTGTCGAGGTGCCCGTGCTGCTGCTGGACCAGCCAGACTGGCCTGCCCAGGACAGCAACCCGGACGTGGCGCAACTGAGTGCCAGCCACCTGGCCTACGTCATCTACACCTCAGGCTCCACCGGCCAGCCCAAGGGGGTGATGGTCGAGCACTGCACCGTCAACAACCTGGTCGACTGGCACTGCCGAGCCTTTGACCTGTGCCACGGCCGCCACACCTCGTGCCTGGCCGGTTTCGGTTTCGATGCCATGGCCTGGGAAGTCTGGCCGGCATTGTGCGCGGGGGCCACGCTGCACCTGGCCCCGCCCGCCGAAGGCAATGAAGACCTCGACGCCATGCTCGCCTGGTGGCGCAGCCAGCCACTGGACGTGAGCTTCCTGCCCACGCCAGTGGCCGAATATGCCTTCAGCCAGCAGCTCGAACACCCGACCCTGCGCACCCTGCTGATCGGCGGCGACCGGCTGCGCCAGTTCAACCGTACCCAGCGCTTTGCCGTGGTCAACAACTACGGGCCGACCGAAACCACGGTGGTAGCCAGCTCCGGTGTGGTCGAAGCGGGTGGGGTGCTGCATATCGGCCGGCCGGTAGACAATGCCCGCTTGTACGTGCTCGACGAGCACCGTGAGCCGGTGGCACTGGGCGTGCCCGGTGAGCTTTACATCGGCGGCGCCGGTGTGGCCCGGGGTTACCTGAACCGCCCGGCGCTGACGGCTGAACGCTTCCTTGACGACCCCTTCAGCGCGGGTGGCCGCATGTACCGCAGCGGCGATCTGGTGCGCTGGCTGCCCGATGGCACCCTCGATTATCTGGGGCGCAACGATGACCAGGTGAAGATCCGCGGCGTGCGCATCGAGCTGGGCGAGGTCGAAAGCCGCCTGGCCAGCCTGCCGGGTATCAACGAGGCCGTGGTGCTGGCCCGTGAGGACCAACCCGGCCAGCCGCGCCTTGTGGCGTATTTCACGCCCCAGCCCGACGTCGAGGCGGCTACCCCCGAAAGCCTGCGCGCCCAGTTGCAGGCGCACCTGCCCGAATACATGGTGCCGGTGGCGTTTGTCGAACTGCAGGCCCTGCCGCTGACCGCCAACGGCAAGCTGGACCGCCGTGCCTTGCCCAGGCCCGAGCGCTCGGCGCTGTTCGAGCAAGGCTTTGATGCCCCCGAAGGTGAACTGGAGCAGGCCCTGGCGCAGATCTGGGCCGAGCTGCTGCAGGTCGAGCGGGTCGGGCGGCGTGACCACTTCTTCACCCTCGGCGGGCATTCGCTGCTGGCCATGCGCATGGTGTCGCAGGTGCGCCAACGCCTGGGCGTGGAACTGACCCTGGCCGAGCTGTTCGCCAATGCCGAACTGGCCGCGGTGGCACACGTGCTGGCGGGTGCCGGGCGCAGCGTGCTGCCCGCAATCGTGCCGGTGCCCCGCGAGCAGCCGCTGCCGATGTCGTTCGCCCAGCAGCGGCTGTGGTTCCTGGCACAGATGGAAGGCGGCAACCAGGCTTACAACGTGCCGTTGGCCCTGGGCCTGCGTGGGCCGCTGGATGACGACGCCCTGGAGTGCGCCCTGTTGCGCATCGTCGAGCGCCATGAAACCTTGCGCAGCCATTTCGTGCCACGCGACGACAGCGCCGAAGTGATCATCGGCACGACGGCAGGCGCAGGGTGGTTCCAGCGCGAGGACATTGGCCTGGACGCATTGCCCCGCACGCTGCGCGATGAAGCTGGAAGGCCTTTCGACCTGGCCCACGGGCCACTGTTGCGGGCGCGATTGCTGCGCCTGGATACCGAGCACCATGTGCTGGCATTGACCGTGCACCATATCGTTGCCGACGGCTGGTCGCTGGGGGTACTGACGCGTGAGCTGAGCGCGTTGTATCCGGCCCTGTGCCAAGGGCTGGAAGATCCGCTGCCAGCGCTGGCCATCCAGTATGGCGACTACGCGGTGTGGCAGCGGCGCTGGCTGGCCGGCGAGCAGCTGCAGCGCCAGGCCGATTACTGGCGCGAGGCGCTGGACGGCGCGCCGAGCCTGTTGAAGCTCCCGGCCGACCGGCCACGGCCCGAGCGCCAGGACTTCGCCGGGGCCAGCCTGGCATTGCAACTGGACCCATGCCTGGCTGCCGGCCTGCGCACCCTGGCCCAGCGCCATGGGGCGACCTTGTACATGACCGTGCTGGGCGCCTGGGCGGCCTTGCTGGCCAGGTTGTCCGGCCAGCACGAAGTGGTGATCGGCTGCCCGGTAGCTGGCCGTGGCCATGCCGAGCTCGAAGCGCTGGCAGGGTTGTTCGTCAATACCTTGGCCATACGCATCGACACCCGTTCGGCTGCTACGTGCGCGGCGCTGCTTGGGCAGGTCAAGGCGCGTGTGCTGGCGGCCCAGGCACACCAGGACCTGCCGTTCGAACAGGTGGTCGAGATCGTGCGGCCCGCGCGCAGCCTTGGCCATACGCCGCTGTTCCAGGCCACCTTGAACTGGCAGGCGACCCAGGGCGCTGCCTTGCAGCTGCAAGGGTTGCAGCTCGAAGCCGTGGCGCAGGCTGCGCAGGTAGCCAAGTTCGATCTGACCCTCAACCTGGGTGAACATGGCGATGTTGTGGCTGGCAGCTTGGATTACGCCACGGCGTTGTTCGACGAACCGACCGTGCGCCGCTACCTCGGCTACTTCGAAGCGTTGCTGAGGGCCATGGTCGGCAACGACCAGGTGGCGCTTGCAGAAGTTGACCTGATTGGCGATGAAGAACGCCAGACCCTGCTGCACAGCTTCAATGCGACCGCAGCCGATTACCCACGCGAATTGAGCGTGGCACGCCTGTTCGAACAGCGCGTAGCGCGCCATCCCCTGGCCCTGGCGGCCATGCATGGGCAGCAGGCTGCAAGCTATGGCGAACTCAACCTGCTGGCCAACCGCCTGGCCCACTACCTCATTGCCGAGGGCGTGGGCCCTGGGGCCTGCGTGGCGATCCTGCTGCCGCGCTCGCTGCCTTTGCTGGTGGCGCAACTGGCTGTGCTCAAGTGCGCGGCGGTGTATGTGCCGCTGGATATCCACGCGCCGCGCGAACGCCAGGCCTTCATGCTCGAAGATTGCCAGGCCGTGATGCTGCTGACACACGCCGCGGGCCAGGCGGACTTTGCTGTGCGCCGTGTGGACCTCGATACCCTGGCGCTCGACCCGCAAGCCGGGCATAACCCGGGCCTGGCACAAGATGCCGACAGCGCGGCCTATGTGATGTATACCTCGGGCACCACCGGCAAACCGAAGGGGGTGTGCGTGCCGCACCGGGGCATCGCCCGCCTGGTGCTGAACAATGGTTATGCCGACTTCAACGCCCAGGACCGCATCGCCTTTGCCTCCAACCCGGCGTTCGATGCCAGCACCATGGACGTCTGGGGCGCGCTGCTCAATGGCGGGCAGGTGCGGATAGTCGATCACCAGACCTTGGTCGACCCTCGGCGTTTCGCCAAGGCGCTGGTGGATGACGGCATCACCGTGCTGTTCCTGACCACCGCGCTGTTCAACCAGTACGTGCAGCTGATCCCCGAGGCACTGGCAGGCCTGCGCATCCTCATCAGCGGCGGCGAGCGTGCCGAGCCTGCGGCCTTCCGTGCCCTGCTGGAGCGGGCGCCGGGCCTGCGCCTGATCAATGGTTACGGGCCCACCGAAACCACTACGTTCGCCGTCGCTTGCACCGTGCACAAGCTGGCGTCGAACGCCACCCAGGTACCGATTGGCCAGCCCATCGGCAACACCCAGGTCTATGTGCTCGATGGCCACTGCCAGTTGGTGCCGCGCGGGGTGGTAGGTGAGTTGTACATCGGTGGTGATGGCGTGGCGCTGGGCTACCTCAACCACCCTGCGCTGAGTGCCGAACGCTTCATCGACGACCCGTTCAGCCAGCGGCCTGGGGCCAGGCTCTACCGCACCGGCGACCTGGTGCGCTGGCGGGCCGACGGCCAGCTGGAATGCCTGGGGCGCAACGACGACCAGGTGAAGATTCGCGGCTTTCGCATCGAGCTGGGCGAGGTCAGGCAACAGCTGGCACTGTGCCCGGGGATTGGCGAAGTGCAGGTCTGGGCAGTGGCGGACGGGCAGGGGCGTCTGCGCCTGGTCGCCTGGTTCACCCGTCACGATGCGACGCTCGACGCCAGCACCTTGCGCAACTTCCTGCGCGGGAGGCTGCCCGAGTACATGCTGCCGGGCGCCTATGTGGCACTCGAGCGGATGCCGCTGACCAACAATGGCAAGGTCGACCGCCAGGCGCTACCGCAACCCGGGCCGCAAGACGTTGCCGCAGCGGCCTACGAGGCGCCGCAAGGTGAGCGCGAAGCGGTCCTGGCTCAGCTTTGGGGCGAGCTGCTGCAACTGGAACCGGTCGGGCGCCAGGACCGCTTTTTCGAGCTGGGTGGCCATTCGTTGCTGGCCATGCGCATGCTGGCTCAGGTGCGTCAGCGCCTGGGGCTTGAGCTGGCGTTGGGCGAGTTGTTCGCCGATGACCGCCTGGCAGCGGTCGCGGCCAGCCTGGGCCACCCTGCCGAGCGTGCCTTGCCGGCGATTCAGGCGGGCCCGCGGCTGGGCAGCCTGCCGCTGTCATTTGCCCAGCAGCGGCTGTGGTTCCTGGCGCAGATGAGCGGGGGCAGCGCGGCCTATCACATCCCCCTCGGCCTGCACCTGCGCGGCGCGCTGGATGCACTGGCGCTGGAGCGCGCATTGCGGCGGCTGGTCGAACGTCACGAAAGCCTGCGCAGCCACTTTGTGGAACAGGATGGCGAGCCGCGCGTGGTGCTGGCAGCGGACGCGCGCGGTTTCCAGCTGGCCATGGAAGATGCGCGCGAGCTGGATGAGCAGGCGCTGGCGCAGCGGGCCGAACTGCAAGCCAGCGAGCCCTTCGCGTTGAGCCATGACCTGCCGATTCGTGGCTGCTTGCTGCAATGCGCTGAGGAACACCACATTCTGCTGCTGACCGTGCACCACCTGGTGGCCGACGGCTGGTCGCTGGGGGTGCTGGTGCGGGAGCTGGATGCGTTGTACCAGGCGTTCTGCCTTGATCGCGACGACCCGCTGCCGGCATTGCCGGTGCAGTATCTGGACTATGCACAGTGGCAGCGGCGCTGGCTGGGCAGTGAAGCCCTGCAGGGCCAGGCCGATTATTGGCGCAGCCGGCTGAGCGGTGCGCCGACGCTGGTCAGCCTGCCCTGGGACCGGCCACGGCCAGAGCGCCAGGACTATGCCGGTGACAGCATCGCAATCAGCCTGACGCCACGCCTGAGCGTGGCGCTCAAGGCCATGTGCCGAGTCCAGGGCGTGACCCCGTACATGCTGTTCATGGCGGCCTGGGCGGTGTTGCTGGCACGCCTGGCCGGCCAGGATGACGTGGTGATCGGCTCGCCATTGGCCAACCGCCGGCAGGCGGAGGTGGATGGCCTGATCGGCATGTTCGTCAACTCCATCGCCGTGCGCGTGGACACTTCGGGTGCGCCGGATGTGGGCACGCTGCTGGCGCGGGTCAAGGCTGCGGTGCTTGAGGCCCAGGCGCATCAGGACCTGCCGTTCGAGCAGGTGGTCGAGGCCGTGCGCCCGCAACGCAGCCTGGCGCATACGCCGTTGTACCAGGTGTCGCTGGACTGGGACGCAGCGCCCGAGCACCAGGCCCTGCAACTGGGCGCACTGGCAGTGACGCCCCTGGGAGGGCAGGCACGTGTCGCCAAGTTCGACCTGAGCTTGAGCATGGGCGAAGGTGCCGAGGGTTTCAGCGGCGGCATCGTGTTTGCCACCGCGCTGTTCGACCGGGCCACGGTCGAGCGTTATGTGGGCTATCTGGAGCAGCTGCTGTGGACCTTTGCCGAAGGCGAGCGCGCTGTTCCGGCTCGCACCGGGTTGCCGAATGCCGATGAGCGTAAGCGGCTGTTGTTGGACTTCAACGACACGGCGGTTGATTACGACCTTGAGCAGACCTTGCATGGCCTGATCGAGGCGCAGGTAATGCGCACGCCGGATGCGCTTGCCGTGCGCGCTGAAGAGGGTGAGCTGAGCTATCGCGAGCTCAACGAGCAGGCCAACCGTCTTGCGCATCACCTGATTGGCCTGGGCGTAAAACCGGATGATCGCGTGGCGATCTGCGTCGAACGCGGCCTGTCGATGGTGGTCGGGCTGCTGGCCATTCTCAAGGCCGGGGGGGCCTATGTGCCGGTCGATCCGGATTACCCGGCCGAGCGTGTGCGGCATATGCTGACCGACAGCGCGCCAGTGGCAGTGCTGGTGCATGCGGCGACTCGCCATGTGCCGGATGCCGGCCG
>NZ_QLTL01000037.1:0-7086 GCF_003269045.1 Pseudomonas sp. URMO17WK12:I7
GCGCGGTGCCGTCGCTCAGGTGCTTCTCGTAGACCGTCAGCTCACCGCCCCGCGCGTCCAGGCCATCGAGGGTGACCGGGTCGTTGAGGTTGCCGATGTTCAGCGTCAGGGTCGCCGAGCTGCTGTCGCCGTCGGCGTCCTTGATCGTGTAGGTGAAGTTCTCCACCCCATTGCCGCCACCACCCAGGCTCTTGAAGTCCGGGGCGTTGGGGTTGAGGGTGTAGGTGTAGGAGCCGTCTGCGGCCAGCACCAGCGTGCCGTAGGTGCCGGTGAAGGTGCCGGCGATCACCGGGCCGCCCGCCACGCGGTCGGCGCCTTGCACGTCGTTGGTCAGCACATTGCCGGTCAGTTCGACCTGCTGCTCGGTCGCAGTGACCAGGTTGCCATCATCGAATGCCTGGGGTGCATCATCGTGGATGATGACATCCAGCGAGCCCTGGGCGACATCACCATCGCGGTCACTGACCAGGACTGGCAAGTGCTCGGTCAGCGACTTGGCCCCGTCATTCTCGATATGTTGCCCGGATGCGGAGAGCGTGTAGGTGTAATTCACCTCGCCGGTGCTCGGGTTGCAGCCGGTAATGGTCAGGATGTTGCCCAGCCCGGTGGTGATCGACTGGCCAACGCCGGTCACCGCGCCCCCCGTCACCACGTTGATGCCAGCGACGCTGAGGTTGAACACACCATCCTGAGCCACCACGGTAAAGCGGCCGTGCTGGGTCAGGGCCGCCGCATCACTGGCAGAGCCCAACGGCAGGTTCGCCTCGTTCAGGCTCAGCTCGCCGGGGGCGATATTCAGCCCCAACAAGGTGACGGGGTGATTGGGGTCTACCGTCGGGATGGAAGGCTCTGTAGGGGGCGTGCCTGCATCGCCGTTGCCGCCGCCAACGGGACGGCCGTTGAGCGAACTGCCATTGCTCGGGTCAAGGCCGCCTACCTCGCGGTTGGCCAGCTCTGGAATGCCATTGAAGCCCGCCGTCGGGAAACCCACCCGGGGATCAACACGCGCACCGACTTCATTCAGCAGGACGAAACTGTGGCCTCCCCCCTGCTCCCCGGACGCGCTCCCGCTGTGTGACCCGGCAGCGGTTGCCTCAGCGCTTTGGGTGGGGTCGTCGCCAGCGGCAATTGCCTGCTGGATACGCTCCACATCACTCAGTTGCGCGTCGCTCGGCGCAACGTCGTGGCCCTGCCCATGGGGCGCCCGGCTGGCAAGCAGGTCCGGCGTCATCTCCAGGCTGCTGTCGCGGCCCAGGGTCAATTCGGCACCGTTCTGCAGGCGGACCGCCACGGCACCCGCAGCACCCGTCTCCAGTTGCTCGCCAGCGAACAGGCGGTCGCCTTCGATCAAGGGGCGCCGGCTGCCATCGCCGGCAACCGCGAAGACCTGACCAATCACCTTGCTGACCACACCGACTAATTTAGCCATGAGCGAACGCCTCCCCTTACTGATCGGCTACTTCAGCCAAAGACGTTGCGCAGGCAGATGTGGGTATGGAGTCCGAAATATCTCAACGGTGAGAATCGTTCTCTCAGGTACTACTTTGGCGATAGTAATAATTTAAGTTGGCCATCATTTGGTGCCAATTTTTTGTCGCCAAATACTACTTCCACCCATCCGTTCCGCGTCGTTAGCTGAAAATAATCTGGAACTTGCTGCAGTGCTTGTAGGCCGCGCCTTCCAACCGCGCACGAATTCACCTGGATGAAACAATGTCTTGCTTTCGTTAGACCGCATAAGTTTTTTTTCGCATAGGCGTTATGAGAAAAAATTCTTAGCCCGCGCGTTAAATGTTCTTAGCTCTTGTTACAAACATGAAACGGTTTGAATTATAAATTTCGCCATTTTTTTGGCGAATAGCAGGACTTTTTTTGTGACCAGGGAGAAGTAACCCCATGCGCGTTTTCACCCCCCTCGCCAGTGCAATGCTGGTAGCCATGGCATGCTCGAACGTCGAGGCAATGTCCCTCAACGAAGCAATCCAGAGTGCCGTGGATTACCACCCGCAAATCAGCTCCAACCGCAACAGCAAGCTTTCGGCCGATGAGGACGTCAAATTCGCCCGTGGTGGTTACTACCCGACCGTGGATCTGGTGGCAGGTTATGGGCGCCAGCGCTCGGACAACCTCAATACCCGGGGCCTCAACCCGGACGGCACGACCAACCACAACAAGGAAACCCTGAACTACACACAGTCGGAACTGCGCCTGCGGCAGATGATCTTCGACGGCTTCAACACCGCCAATGAAGTGGGCCGCACCGAAGCGGTGGCGACCTCGCGCGCCTACTACACCCAGGCCATCGCCCAGGACGTCGCCTTGCGTACCGTCGAGGTCTATCTCGAGGTACTCAAGCGCCGTGAACTGGTGACTCTGGCCAAGAACAACCTGCAAGCGCACCTGCGCGTCAACGACCAGATCGGCCTGCGCAGCGAGCGCGGCGTCGGCAGCACCGCTGACCTCGACCAGTCCCGCGCCCGTCGCGCCCTGGCGGAAAACAACCTGGACACGGCCGAAGTCGACCTGGCCGATGCCGAGGCCAATTTCTACAGCGTGGTGGGCCGCGTGCCTGATGAGCTGGAAGGGCCGCAGTCGATCAAGGTGGAAGTGCCGGCCACCCTCGAAGAAGCACGCGAAGGCATGCGCCAGAACAACCCCTACCTGAAATCGGCACAGGCCGACGTCAATGCCGCCGAACAGCAATACGAAGTGGCCAAGTCGCCGTTCTACCCACGCCTGGACGCCGTACTTGCGACCGGTGCCAACAACAACATCGGCGGTGAGCAGGGCCACAGCAACAACGACTGGCAGGCCGGCGTAGAACTCAACTACAACCTGTTCCGCGGCGGCAGCGACAAGGCCCGCCTGCAGTCCGACGCGCACAAGATCAACCAAGCGCTGGACATCCGCAACAATGCGCTGCGCGAGCTGACCGAAAACCTCAGCCTGTCCTGGAACGCCATGAACAACGCCCGCAAGCAGACCCCGACGGCGCGTGAGTACGCGGAAACCACCCAACGTGTACGTGCGGCCTACCAGGACCAGTTCGGCCTTGGCCAACGCACCCTGCTCGACGTGCTCGACAGCGAAAACGAGCTGTACAACGCCAATCGCCGCTACACCGAAGTGCGTTACACCGAAGAGTTCTCGATGTACCGGGTGCTGGCGACCATGGGTGAATTGCTGAGCAAGCAACGCATTTCGCTACCACCGGAGGCCATCGCCAATAACGAGGTCCGGACCGAGGCCAGGCTGCCCGACATGCGCTGAGCGTCACGCGTACTGGCACGGAGCGCCTGCACTGCAACCCATCCACCTGGCGGGAGTAGGCCATCGTGACCAGTATGCAAACTGCGCAGCCGCGCCCGGATGTCGATGACCCACTGCTCGATGGCCTGTTGATCCTGTGTCGGCTGCATGGCCGCCCAGCCAGCCGCGCCAGCCTGTGCAGCGGCCTGCCCCTGGCCCAGCAACGCCTGGGGGCAGACCTGCTGCCGCGGGCAGCGGCGCGTGCCGGCCTGCAAGGACGGGTACTGGAGCGGGCGCTGGATGACATTTCGGCGCTCAACCTGCCCGTGCTGCTGTTGCTCGGCAACGGCCGCAGCGCGGTGCTGCAACGCTGGGGCGATGACGGCCGGGCACTGATCCTGCCCTGCGAAGCCGAAGGCGGCGAGCAATGGGTCGAACGTGAAGCCCTGCAGCAGGCCTACAGCGGCCACGCCCTGTTCGCCCGCCCGCGGCATACCCTGGAAGACGTGCGTTCGCCGCTGCTGCCGAGGGTCAACGCCTGGTTCCGCGACACCCTGCGCCATTCCCGCTGGCTCTACGGCGACGCCCTGCTGGCCAGCCTGTTGATCAACCTGCTGGGCCTGATGGTGCCGTTGTTCGTCATGCAGACCTACGACCGCGTGGTCCCCAACCAGGCGCTGTCGACCTTGTGGGTGCTGGTCGCCGGCCTGTTCATCGGCACCGCCTTCGAGCTGGTGCTGCGCATGGTTCGCGCCCACCTGCTCGACCAGGCCGGCAAGAAGACCGACCTGATCCTCTCCGCCACCTTGTTCGAGCGCATCACCGGCATGGCCATGAAGGCCAAGCCCGCCACCATCGGTGGTTTCGCCCAGAGCATCCATGACTTCCAGGGCCTGCGCGAATTTCTCACCGCTGTCACCCTGACCAGCATCATCGACCTGCCCTTCGTGGCCCTGATGCTGCTGGTGATCGGCCTGCTCGGTGGCTGGCTGGTATTGATCCCGCTGATCGCCTTCCCGCTGGCAGTGGGCTTTGCCCTGATCATCCAGGCCCGCCTGCGCGACACCGTGCAAAAAAGCCTGAGCCTCGGTGCCGTGCGCCAGGCCCTGCTGATCGAAACCCTGGGCGGCCTGGAAACCCTCAAGGCCTGTGGCGCCGAAAGCGAACGCCAATACCAGTGGGAGCACACCAACGCAGCCATCGCCCGCCTCGACGCCCACGCCCGCAACCTGTCGTCGCTGGCCAGCAACGGCACGCTGTTCATCCAGCAGTTCTGCGGTATGGCCACCATCGTTGCCGGGGTGTACAGCATCATCGCCGGCAACCTCAGCGTCGGCGCGCTGGTGGCCAGCTACATGCTCGGCAGCCGGGTGCTCGCCCCACTCGGCCAGATCGCCGGGCTGATCACCCGCTACCAGCAAGCGCAACTGACCATGCGCAGCACCGACGCGCTGATGGCCCTGCCCCAGGAGCGTCAGCTCGACCAGCAGGCGCTGGAGCACACCACGCTCAAGGGCGCACTGGCGCTGAGCCACGTCAGCTTCCGCTACCCGGGGCAGACCAGCCCGGCGTTGCAGGATGTGAACCTGGCCATCACCCCCGGCGAGCGCATCGGCATCATCGGCCGCAGCGGCTCGGGCAAAAGCACCCTGGGCCGCCTGCTGATGGGCTTCCACCACCCCGACGACGGCCAGGTGCTGCTGGACAACCTCGACCTGCGCCAGCTGGACATCGCCGACCTGCGCAGCCAGATCGGCTACGTTGCCCACGACTTGCCGCTGCTGGCCGGCAGCCTGCGCGACAACCTGACACTGGGTGCGCGCCATATCAGCGATGCGCGCATGCTCGAAGTGGCCGAGCTCACCGGTGTCAGCGAGCTGGCCCGGCAACACCCCAACGGCTTCGACCGCCCGGTGGGCGAGCGCGGCCAGCTGCTTTCCGGCGGCCAGCGCCAGGCCGTGTTGTTGGCCCGTGCGCTGCTGCTGGAGCCGCCGATCCTGATCCTCGACGAGCCGACCAGCCACATGGACAACAGCAGTGAAGAGCAACTGCGCCAGCGCCTGCTGGCCTGGGTGCCCGGCAAGACCGTGCTGCTGGTCACCCACCGCACCTCGATGCTGAGCCTGGTGGACCGGCTGGTGGTGCTGGACAACGGCAAGGTCGTCGCTGACGGGCCGAAGGATGCGGTTGTCGACGCCTTGCGCAAGGGCCGTATCGGCTCAGCCCTTTGACTCAACATATTCAACCCTGTGGAAGCGGGCTTGCCCGCGAAGCAGACACGGCGGTGTGTGGCACCGGCTTTGCCGGTGTTCGCGGGCAAGCCCGCTCCCACAGGGGCCGCACCTTGCCACTGAGAAAAGTGAGGTAGGCCATGTCCTTGAGCCATAACATCCGCAGTAGCCATGGCACCGACAAACGGGCCGAGCGCGACTACATGCCGGAACTGGCAGGCGCCACCCTGCAGGATGCGCCTCGCCTTTCGCGCCTGACCGTGTGGCTGGCCGCAGCGTTGCTGCTGGTGGCGCTGGCCTGGGCCAGCCTGGCAGTGCTCGACGAAGTGACCGTCGGTGAAGGCAAGGCGATCCCGTCGAGCAAGGTGCAGGTGGTGCAGAACCTTGAAGGCGGTATCGTCACCGAGATTTTCGTGCGCGAAGGCCAGATGGTCGAGAAAGGCGCCACGTTGCTGCGCCTGGACGACACCCGGTTCAAGTCCAACAAAGGCGAAAGCGAGGCTGACCGTTACGCCCTCACCGCCCAGGTCGAGCGCCTGTCGGCGGAGGCCGAAGGGCGCCCGTTCGTGCTCTCGGACGAAGTGCGCGCCAAGGCGCCCCAGGTCGCCGAAGACGAAATCGCCCTGTATGGCTCGCGCCAGCGGCGCCTGGCCAGCGAAAAACAGACCCTCAACGAACAGCTGCGGCAGAAGAACCAGGAACTTGCCGAGTTCCGCTCCAAGGTCGATCAATACCGCTCGGCCGTGGCATTGCTGCAGCAGGAGACCGACATGTCGGCGCCGCTGGTGAGCAAGGGCGCCATTTCCCCGGTGGAAATCCTGCGCCTCAAGCAACGCACCGTCGAAGCTCGCGGCCAGCTCAACGCCACCAGCCTGGCCATCCCCCGTGCCGAAGCGGCGATCGCCGAGATCAAGAGCAAGATCGAGGAGTCCGAGGCAGGCTTCCGCTCGGACGCTGCCAAGGAGCTCAATGACAAACGCACCGAGCTGTCCAAGATCACCGCCACCAGTATCGCCATCGACGACCGGGTCAACCGCACCACCGTGGTGTCACCCGTGCGCGGCATCGTCAAGCTGCTCAAGGTCAACACCATCGGCGGCGTGGTGCAGCCGGGCAGTGACCTGGTGGAGATCGTGCCGATCGAGGACAACCTGCTGATCGAGGCCAAGGTGCGCCCTCAGGACGTGGCCTTCCTGCACCCGGGGCAACCGGCGATGGTCAAGTTCAGTGCCTATGACTACACCATCTACGGTGGGCTCAAGGCCAAGCTGGAGCTGATAAGCGCCGACACGGTCACCGATGACAAGGGCAATGCGTTCTACCTGATCCAGGTGAGGACCGAGAAGAACCACTTGGGTGGGGACAACAAGCCGTTGCTGATCATCCCCGGGATGGTGGCCACGGTGGATATCATCACCGGGCAGAAGAGCGTGCTGGATTACCTGCTCAAGCCGGTGCTCAAGGCCCGCACCGAGGCGCTGCGGGAACGGTGAACTGCCTGCACCGGCCCCTTCGCGGGTAAACCCGCTCCCACAGGTACTGCACAACAGCCAAGGCCAGTGATATCCCTGTGGGAGCGGGTTTACCCGCGAAGAGGCCGGTGCAG
>NZ_QLTL01000038.1:0-3894 GCF_003269045.1 Pseudomonas sp. URMO17WK12:I7
GCCTGGGCGATCCGCAGCGGCGGCCGCGGCAAAACCCCGGGGTACCAGAAGCCGCTGCTGATCGCCTCCTCTCCGGCCGACATCGCTACCGCCACCCCGCAGAACACCCACCTGCACAGCGGCAAGCACCTGACCGTGAGTACGGGTGAGGATGTCAGTATCGCCAGCGGCAAGTCGCTGCTGGCCAGTGTGGTGCAGAGCATCAGCCTGTTTGCGCAGAACGCCGGCGCCAAGCTGTTTGCTGCCAAGGGCAAGGTTGAATTGCAGGCGCAGAACGACGAGATGCTGCTGACCTCGCTGCAGAATATGAAACTCAGTTCGACGGCTGCCGGTATCGAGATCGCTGCCAAGGACGGGATTCTGTTGACCAGCGGTGGCGGATATATCCGTATCAAGGGCGGCAACATCGAAATCCATGCGCCGGGGACCATTGATGTCAAAGGGGCGAAGAAAGTCTTCAGTGGCGGGACGAGCCTGTCGCACAGCTTCAATGAAATGCCCAAGACCGACTTTGCCGACCCGTATGTGATTAAGAAGCTCAGTACCGGGGAGCCTGCGCCGGGGGTGAAGGTTGAGGTGACCAGGGCTGATGGCAGCGTGATGCAGTATGTGTCGGATGCAGCAGGGAAGATTCCGGTGCAGCAGAGTCAGATTGCTGAGTTCATGAAGATCAAAGTATTGGGGGATGCATGATGAGTGATTCCGCTAAGCCTCGTGTATCCACAGCTAGAAATAAGGGACCTCGCCATGGGAACTAAAACCTCGACACCCAAAGATGCCGCGCTGCACCTACCTCAAGAGTACGATGAGGATGGCATGCTGACGGCCAACACCACACTTTCTTCATCCAAAGACTCCGTAGAGAAGTGTGTAGCGTGCAAGCGTGACAAGGTAGTACCGATTATCTTCATTCCCGGAATCATGGGCACCAACCTCATGAACCTGAAGACCAAGAAGCGTGTCTGGGTTGCCCCAAACATGGACGGTGTATTCCCGGTTGTCAAAACGCTGGGCCTGCTGTTTGGCAGCTGGTTCAAGTCATCCAAACAAAGGCAGGCGGAACTCGACTCGACGCCGGGCGCGGTAGGTGTCTACGAAGGAGGCGAGTTGGACGATGCCGGCAGTGGGCTATCAAAAGATGACATGCGAATGCGCAAGTGGGGAGCAATCATGCGCTCTGCCTATCATCCGATTATGGGTGAAATGCAGCGGCAGATGAATGACATCATGCGCAACAACGATCTTCAGGGCGAATGGAAAGCGCGTGCGGAGCAAATGCCGAGCGATTGGGGGGATTGGGAGAACAACCCCAGCCTTGCAGCAATGGGCGATGCGAGCGGTTTGAAAATCGCAGCAGATACACAATATGAGGTGTGGGCGGCCGGCTATAATTGGCTTCAGTCGAACCGCGACTCAGCAAAAGACATCATCAATTACATCAACAATACGGTGCTTCCCCACTACAATGGCAAAGCCGAGAAAGTCATCATCGTCACTCATTCAATGGGGGGGTTAGTAGCCAGGGCAATTGTTGCATGTCATGGGTTTAGTAAAATATATGGCGTTATTCATGGTGCCATGCCCGCAACTGGAGCGCCTGCAAGTTACAAGCGGGTTCGAGCAGGTTTTGAGGCGCTTGCAGAAAAGAAAATTCTGGGGCGAGATGCCGCAGATGGAGTAGCAGTGATGGCATTCGCAAATGGCCCGCTAGAACTGTTACCTTCTCATGACTATAACGACGGCGAACCGTGGCTATTTGCAAAGGATAAATCCAGCCTAGAAAGAGTGCTCCGCCTTCCCGAGCAATGTCCTTATGAAGAAATCTATAAATCGGAAAAATGGTGGGGATTGGTTCCTGAGCAAAACAATAAATTATTCGACCCTGCTGGCGTTGTCTCAGCCAGGGAGCCAAAACCCACAAAATTAAAGAAAGCTGAGTCAACACCACCATCTTTGCGACAAGCGTTTTGCGACGTAATAGATGAAGTAAAGGTGTTTCACGCCAGCATTGAAAAGAAATACCATACTAACACTTTCGTGCACTATGCTGCCGAATCCAAATCCTCAAAGCTTTATACTTGGGGAACCATTGAATGGGCAGCCAATAGCCTACAAGGCCTTGATATCAAGACAGCTAATCTAAGCAGCGACAATTTGGATGCTGAGATCACGTTAAACGGTTTGTACACGCTTAGCATTGGTCCTGGCTACTACCCTGGCGACGGTACAGTTCCCGCATTCTCATCTATTGCACCTCGAGGTAAACCAGGTGTGCAGGGTGCATTTGCTCACGGACAAAATGGCGGACTAATCAACCGTTACTGCAAAGAAGGAGCGTTCAACAACACGGCTGGCTACGGCCACCAGGATGCTTATACTGACAAGGCTGGTCGAACGCAATTTGCCACTTTGTACAGCCTGGTCAGAATTTCCAAGAGCATTTGACTTTTCGATAGCAAAAGGGATCCAGGATGATAGCCAACCGATTTTTACTTGCTGTAATTTTAACATGTGCATCATACTCCCTTCTCGCAGCCACCAATATATCAAGAGAGGCCGCCATGCCCGGCAACAACTGGAATACGCACTACTTCGGCCGCTTCCAATTATCGCTTCCGCAAGGATCGGAAATCGCTGCTGACTACAAGATTTTTGATGAGAAAATTGAACTGGTAAGCAAAAACGGAAAATCTCAACTGCCTATCCTCACTCAGCAACTTATAGATGATCTAGATAAAGGAGTGGCTCGCGGAACAAGCAGCAAATACGAAAAAACAATTCAGCTCGACAACGGAAGTGTTCTTTTGCTTTCGCGCCTCAGCACTCTTTACACCTTTGATGCCTACTTGCTCACCAGTAAAAATACGCTGTATCACATGATGATAAAACGTGTTACACCTAACGGAGTACCTGAAGCAGTTGAGAACATGCGAAAGCTAAGCAATGCCATTTATTTCAGACACCCTGATACGGAGCCACCGCACGGTGCGTTCGCATTGGAAGCAGGTTATTCTATGCTTCCAAATGATCAGTTCTTCGAAGAAATATATATGGGCGCACAAATCAAGGGACACTCAGGAAGCTACGTAAGCCTTCTTACAAAGAGCATCATTGAGAAAGAGCCCAGCCTGCTCGAACGATTTGAGCGAAAGGACTATGATCCGGCAGTAGGAGAGCTGTCAAACAATGGCCGTTTACAAACCCTTCGCAAGAACAAACGTACTGTTGGTGGCATTGATGGGGAAGAAGTGGCAGTTAGCGCTGTCATAGAGGGTAAAACCTTTTATGCTTTCCAATTCGAATACGATGGCACACTGGAGTCCAATACGCGCCCTTATATCGCAATTGAGTTAGGCACTCATGAAAATGGAAGCAACTTTAAGTCGAATGAGGAAGCGTTGGTATTTTGGGATGAATTATTACAGAGCTTCAAACCTCTTCCGGAGTGATAGATGATCGCGACTGGCGAAGTAATTATACATTTCGCCCTGCAGCCGCCTGCTTGACCGCGCCTTTGTGTGTCAAGTGGCTGCAGCCCCCGCTGAGCCTTATCAGATGTGGCTTGCGCTTTAGCTTGGTCGAGCGCAGGTGCCTGGCACTTGACAATTCGCTGCTCTGGCCGGCCCTGAGCGAAGCTTCTTATGGCTTCTTCATCAGCCACTTCGAAGGCCAGCTGCACAACGCGCCCTACCGCAGCCCGTTCGAGCACGCCAAGCCCACCAGCCCTGGCCCGCAGACCGCCGTGGTGGTCTCGCCCAACGGTCATGAACTGTTCACCGACAGCCTCAACCGCGTCTGCGTGCGTTTCCACTGGGACCGCCTCAGCCAAGACGGCGAGCTGTCGTCGTGCTGGCTGCGCATGCTGCAACCAAGCAGCGGCCCGGACTGGGGCAG
>NZ_QLTL01000039.1:0-3600 GCF_003269045.1 Pseudomonas sp. URMO17WK12:I7
TAGCTGCCGGCGTCGGGGACTTCGCTTTCGTGGGCGACCCAGATCCAGGTGCTGTGGAAGATTTTTTCCAGCTCGGCGTCGAACAGCGCCGGGTCAGTGTACAGGGAGGTGTGGACGCGGTCGGGCTGCACCAGCTCGGCCGGGTCGACCGTCAGGTTGACGGCGGGGATCAGGTTGCTCACGGGGTCACCTATGGGGGCGATTTCTTATGGGAGCAACGCTAAAGGGCAGGGGGGAGGGGCTCAATGACAGCGGCGGGCAATGTCGTTGCGTTTTGTGCAACAAGAGCGGAGGCCGCTTTGCAGCCTTTTCGCGACACAAGGCCGCTCCTACAAGGGAATGTGATCTCCTGTAGGAGCGGCCTTGTGTCGCGAAAGGGGCGCAACGCGCCCCAGCCATCCCAAGCCTTTCTCAGGCGCTAGCTGCCATGCGCACGGCCCTGGCCATCTCCGTGGCCAGCTCGCGGCTCAGGCCATCCAGGGTGCGCCCGCGCCGGGTGACGATCTGGATATCGGTCGCATTCATCGCCGGGCAATCGATGGCCAGCGCCTTGAACGTGCCGCTCTTGAGTTCGTCGATGATCGGCAACTCGGCCAGCAACGTGGCGCCCATGCCAGAGCGGACGAAGTCGAGGATCACCGCCAGCGAGTTGGAGGTGAGTGTGGGCACGATTGCAAACGGCTGGTCCTTGCACGCCGCGTCCGCCAGTTCGCGCACGCGAAAGTCTGCCCCCGGCAGCACCAGCGATTCACGTGCCACCTCTTCCAGGCTGACCGTGGAGCGCGCGGCCAGGCGGCTGTCGCGGTGCACGATCATGCGCAGTGGCTGGGTCAGGCTGTACAGACGCGTCAGGCGTGCGGTGGCGCTGGGGGCGAAGATCACGCCCAGGTGCGCTTCATCGGCCAGCACCCGGCGCTGCACTTCCAGCGAGGGCGCACTGATGATTTCGGCCTTGTGCGCGCCATGGGCATGCAGAAAACCCTGCAGCGAATTGATCGCCCGGGCACCCAGCAGGCCTTCGCCGATGGCGATCACCGTGGACGCCTGCTGCAGACCGCGCAGCGCGTCCAGGCGATCGACCAGTTGGGCATGTTGGCGGGTGCGTTCGACGTAGTAGTCCACCGCCGCCTCGCCGGCAGCCGTCAGGCTGATGCGGTGGGTGTCGGGGCGGACCAGCTTGATGTCCAGTTCCTCTTCCAGCCGGGCGATCTGCCGGCTGACCGATGAGGTGGCGACGCCCAGGGCTTCGGCGGCGGCGCGCATGGAGCCTTTGTCGTGGCTCAGGTGCAGATAACGCAGGCGATGGTCCTGCAAGTCGATGTGGCGGGTGGGCATGGCCTCGACCTCTGGGTAATCACGGCAGGCATTGGCGTGTCCCCATCGATCCTGGCGGGGCGCTTGCTGGGTTTTTTTATGGGCTCGGCGCAGCTGGCCGGCCTTGTCGCGCTCCTTGCCTGGCCATCCTACACCAGCTTTTTTCTCTCCGGAATCATGTGAAAAGTCGACTAAAAATTTTTCGGCATATCGCCCTGAAGGGTTATTTTTTTAGCTGATTTTCCATAGCGGGAAAGCGATATAAAAATTGATATTAATCAATTGGATATAAGGTTTCGCGCTGATTTTCAGGGTGGTATCCCAACAGGTTATGGCTATTTTTAGCGTGAAAATTCAATTGACAATTCACGTAATCGGTCGCAAATTTTGATCACCGGCACCTAAAACAAGAGAGACAGAACCATGCCGCCCGACCCAGCCTTTGCCCCCCTGCGTGGCCGCTGCTCGTCTTTGCCGAGCCAGGCTATTTCGCCGCCTGCCAAACAACACAAAAACCGCGCCTGAGACGGAGAATGTCCATGGATTCGCTTTGCCTGCGTGCCGCGCCTGTGTCGGCGCTCGCCTCCGGCCCTGCCTTCGAGGCCTTGCTTGACGGGGTGCGTGATCGTGCCCGCCTGGGTGAGTTCGATCGCCAGCGCCACATTTCCCGCGATGTGATCGATGCCTTCAAGGCCCATGGCGTGTACCGCGCCCTGGTGCCGAAACGCTTTGGCGGGCTGGAATGCTCGCCGGCGGCCTTCTGCGAAATGATCGAGCGTATCTCCCATGCCGACGGCTCGGCCGGTTGGGTTGCCAGCTTCGGCATGAGCCCGGTGTACCTGGCGGCGCTGCCGCTGGAGACCATCGCCGAAATCTACGGCAACAGCCCCGACACCGTGTTCGCCGGCGGCATCTTCCCGCCGCAACCGGCCGAGACCGTGCCCGGTGGCTTCAAGGTCAACGGCCGCTGGAAGTACTCCAGCGGCTCCATGGGCGCCGATATCGTTGGCGTCGGCATTGCCCCGCGCAACGGCGACAAGCTCGACCTGCCGCGCCTGGCGGTGCTGCCGCGCAGCCAGGCCCGCATCGAAGAAACCTGGGACACCGTCGGCCTGCTCGGCACCGGCAGCCACGACCTGCTGGTCGAAGACGTTGTGGTCGGCGAGCAATGGACCTTCGTGCGCGGTGGCAAGCCGAACCTCGACGAGCCGTTTTTCCGCTACCCATCGCTGTCGTTCGCCACCCAGGTGCTCTCAGTCGTCGGCCTGGGGATTGCCCGCGCCGCGCTGGACGAGCTGTCGGGCATGGCCAGCGGGCGCATCTCGGTAACCGGCGCCCCGGCACTGGCCGACCGCCCACTGGCCCAGGTCGACGTGGCCAAGGCCGAGGCGGCGCTGCGTTCGGCGCGGGCGTTCTTCTACGAATCCATCGAGCAGGCCTGGGCGCACGTGCTGGCCGGCGACCCGGTACCGATCGAGGTCACCAACCTGCTGCGCCTGTCTTCCACCCATGCCGCGCGTGTGGCCGCCGAAGTGGCGCGCAGCGCGCAGATGCTCTCGGGCATGACCGGCATCTACAACGAAAGCCCGCTGGCCCGCTGCGTCAATGACGCGCAAGTGGTCACCCAGCACGCCTTCATGGGCGACGTCACCTACCAGAACGCCGGGGCGATGTTCTTCGGCAAACAGCCCCTGCCGGGCTACCTGTAACTTTCGGGATTACTGACATGAGCGATAAGAAAGCCTTGCGCGTGCTGTTCTGCATGGGCATCAACCAGAACTTCTTCGATGCCCCGCGTGAGGAGCAACTGCAGGTGTGGGCCGCGTTCAGTGCGATGTGGAATGGCATCCACGACCTGGCCGGGGTCAACGTGCTGGGCAACATGGATGATGACCAGAGCATGGTCGGCCCGTCCGATGGCTTCCCCTGGACCACCTACCTGCTGGCCGACGTGCCGGACATCGAAACCGTGCATGCCGCCTGCAACCTGTTCCGCAGCACTGCGGTGGGCGAGGGGCCGTACAAGCTGTGGCGTTACGCCAAGGTCGAGGCCCGTGTCGGCCGCGAACTGATCATCCAGCGCGCCTGATTCGAGGAAGATGCCGTGACCAACCTGATCCCCGCCGTCAACCTGTCGGTCGACCCGGCCGAGCTGGTGCAGCCCGACCGCGTCCACACCTCCCTGTATACCGACCCGGCGCTGTTCGACGCCGAGCTGGAAAAAATCTTCCACAGCACCTGGATCTGGGTCGCCCACGAAAGCGAAGTCCCCGACGCCGGCAGCTA
>NZ_QLTL01000040.1:0-3202 GCF_003269045.1 Pseudomonas sp. URMO17WK12:I7
TGGTAGTGTGGGGTTTCCCCATGTGAGAGTAGGTCATCGTCAAGATTCATTTCGCAAAACCCCTATCTGCGCATGCAGGTAGGGGTTTTGTCTTTTCTGGTCGTAACAATCCTGAAGCGGTCATGGCTCATGTGGGGCGAGTTCATCCGAGACTTTGGCCAAGCCGGTATCATCCACCGCATTAGCTGCGTCGCGGGCAAACCCACGCCTACAGGCAGTTACCCGCAGCCCTTTTCCTATGCAAGCCAACGACCCATGGCTATCATGCCAGCCTTATTCCAAGTCGAGACTGGCATGCTGAAGTTGTTGAATCTCCTCAAGGATGGCCGGTTCCATTCCGGAGAAGCCTTGGGGGCAGCCCTCGGGGTAAGTCGCAGCGCCGTTTGGAAGCAGCTGCAACACCTGGAAAGTGAGCTGAACCTCACCATTCATAAAGTCCGTGGGCGTGGCTATCAATTGGCCGCGCCGCTTAGCTTGCTCGATGAGCAGGCGATCGCTGAGCTTGCAGAGGGTGAGCCATGGCCTGTTTTCATCCACGAAACCATCGATTCGACCAATGCCGAAGGTCTGCGTCTTGCCAGCGAGGGGCAATCCGCTCCATTCCTGGTCCTGGCTGAGCGTCAAAGTGCCGGGCGTGGTCGTCGCGGCCGCATGTGGATAAGTCCATTCGCAGAAAACCTTTACTACAGCCTGGTCCTGCGTATCGATGGCGGCATGCGCCAGCTTGAAGGGCTCAGCCTGGTTGTTGGGCTGGCCGTGATGCGCACGTTGCAGGGCTTTGGTGTCAAGGACGTGGGCTTGAAGTGGCCCAACGATGTCCTGGTCCGCGGGCAGAAAATCACCGGTATTCTGCTGGAGCTTGTGGGCGACCCCGCCGATGTCTGCCATGTTGTCCTTGGCATTGGTATTAATGTGAACATGCAGGTCAATGATCAGGTCGACCAGCAATGGACCTCGATCAGGCGTGAGGTCGGTACGACGATTGATCGTAACCGCTTGGTGGCCATGCTCAGCCAGCAGCTGCAACATGAGTTGGCCCGTCATCGGCGCTACGGTTTTGCAGCGTTCCAGGAAGAATGGGAGCAGGCGCACCTATGGCAGGGGCGAAATGTGTCTCTCATTGCGGGCACCACCTGTATCGATGGTGTCGTGTTGGGCGTGGACGGGCAGGGTGGATTGCGCCTTGAGGTCGACGGTGTGGAAAAGAGCTTCAGTGGTGGTGAGCTCAGTTTGAGGTTGCGTGATGATTCTTGAGCTCGATTGCGGTAACAGCTTCATCAAGTGGCGTGTCATTCACGCTGCCGACGCCACCATTGTTGGTGGTGGGATTGTCGACTCCGATCAGGCGTTGGTTGGCGACGTCGCAGCACTGGCGTCCTTGCGACTTACAGGTTGCCGAATTGTCAGTGTGCGCAGCGAAGATGAAACCGCTGCCCTCTGTGCGCTCATCGCCGAGGCTTTTGCAGTCGTTGCCCGTGTTGCCGAGCCTGCCCGGGAAATGGCAGGTGTGCGCAATGGTTATGACGATTACCAGCGCCTAGGCATGGACCGTTGGCTGGCAGCCTTGGGGGCTTTTCATCTTGCCAAAGGGGCATGCCTGGTCATTGACCTGGGTACCGCAGCCAAGGCCGACTTTGTCTGCGCAGACGGCGAGCACCTGGGTGGCTATATCTGTCCTGGCATGCCGTTGATGCGTAGCCAGCTGCGCACACATACCCGCCGTATTCGCTATGACGACGCATCGGCCGAACGTGCCTTGAGCAGCCTTGAGCCAGGGCGTTCCACCGTGGAAGCGGTAGAGCGTGGTTGTGTGCTGATGCTGCAAGGCTTTGCCCGTACCCAGCTTGAGCAGGCGCGGGCCTTGTGGGGTGACGACTTCACTGTATTCCTGACGGGTGGGGATGCGCCGCTGGTGCGAGAGGCAGCGCCACAGGCCAGAGTGGTCCCCGACCTGGTATTTGTCGGCCTGGCGATGGCCTGTCCACTGGACTGAGGTGCTTATGCGTTGGTTGTTTCTGCTGTTGCTGGTGCTCAATGTCTTCTATTACGTCTGGCACCAACAGGAAGCCCCGCTGAAGGCAAAGGACGTAGCCCCGTTGTCGTTGTACAAAGGTAACCAGCAAGAGATTCGCCTGCTCAGGGAAACAGGGGCATCGGCACCGGCCCGGCGGCGTGACGAATGCCTGGTGCTGGGTGGCCTGGCTGGTCGCGAGCAGCTTGATGCGTTGCGGCAACGCCTGCTGAGCCTGGATATCAATGCTGCTCAAGTGTCCGGCCAGCTGCCTGGGGCAGAAGGGCTTTGGCTCAAGATTTCCCCGGAAAGCGAGCGTTTACTGGACCAAACCGTCCTCGAGACTCTTTCCAACGATTTCAAAGACTTAAAACATAAAATTATTTTCTGCCAGGGTATTGCAACTGGCGAATAGCTTGATAGAATGGCGCCCGCTTCACAGGGAACACCACTCAGGTGGCAGAACTGGAAGCGGGTGTCAAAGCAGCTAAGCTTCAGATTTGATTGAAAAAATTTGAAAAAAAGCTTGACACTAGGACGGCAGACACATAGAATGCCGGCCACATCTGGAGGGATTCCCGAGCGGTCAAAGGGGACGGACTGTAAATCCGTTGCGAGAGCTTCGAAGGTTCGAATCCTTCTCCCTCCACCAGTTTTAGCGAGAGCCGCAAGCTCCGCGGGTATAGTTTAGTGGTAGAACCTCAGCCTTCCAAGCTGATGATGCGGGTTCGATTCCCGCTACCCGCTCCAAGTTTGCAGGATTTTGCGCAAAGTGTTTCGCTCTTGTAGCTCAGTTGGTAGAGCACACCCTTGGTAAGGGTGAGGTCAGCGGTTCAAGTCCGCTCAAGAGCTCCATATAAACAAGGCAGATATGAAAATATCTGCCTTTGTTTTATCAGCGTAAGACTATTTTCTTCTGCGGAGGATTGTATCGATGGCTAAGGAAAAGTTTGATCGTTCCCTTCCCCACGTTAACGTCGGCACTATCGGCCACGTTGACCACGGTAAGACCACTCTGACCGCAGCTCTGACTCGCGTCTGCTCCGAAGTTTTCGGTTCGGCCGTCGTTGAGTTCGACAAAATCGACTCGGCTCCAGAAGAAAAAGCACGCGGTATCACCATCAACACCGCTCACGTCGAGTACAACTCGAACATTCGTCACTACGCTCACGTTGACTGCCCAGGTCACGC
>NZ_QLTL01000041.1:0-2244 GCF_003269045.1 Pseudomonas sp. URMO17WK12:I7
GGGGCTGATCGGGTGGTTATTCCAGGGCCTTGATGGGCGGGTCCTGGTAGTCCTCATCGATAGCGATGCCCATTTTTTTCAGGCGTGCTTCGGTTAGGGCGCGTTCCTGAGCCATGCGTTTGAGCTCAGGGGGGAGCAGTCTTACCCAATCATCTTGATTCTCATTTGGGACAAAATTTTTATAAAACTCTGCTTCTGACTGGAAATTAAATGAAAAAAGATAGGAGCCGCGTTCTTGTGGCGCTTGTGGGGTGTTCTCTCGCTGGACACGGAAAAGGAGGTAGTTGCCATCCTTATGAAAGTACCAGTTGTTGATTGTCGGCATTGCTAACCACTGTGCCTGACTTAGTTTTAGCGTAGGATCTTTCCAAGGGCCGGTGCCAACAGGCACACCTAGCACTTCGTCAAAGAGGTTGAACTTGCTCGCTTCGCTTCCTGGTATTCTTGCTTCATTGGGGAGAATATAGCGATGCCATCCCGAAAGCCTCAACTTGACTAGAGTGTCGTTGAAATATTGTATGAACTCAGAATGTTCGGAGTTCGAAGGCGCGGGTGCAACCCTGATGCTGGCGTTTTCCACGAGGTCTGTTTTATATGTGATAAGTGCTGCGCTAACTATGTTATTCAGAGGTAAAGGGTTTTTGTTTGGGTCTACAATGGCTGCGCCTTTGTTTTCGCTCTTGGATGAGGTGCTAAACTCATAAAAGCATACTTTTGAGTTGCAGTCTTTCGTCAACTGCATCGTGGAGCTTGCCAGTATATTCTTGATGCTGTCGTTTAAAGAAAATGTCACATTGGGTTTTTTTTCATTCACGTTCGATGCTCCGCAGGCAGTCAGTAATAAAAAAAATAGTGAAGCCAAATGCTTATTCATTGTTATGCCATGAGCTTATGGTTGAAATAGTGATTTCCATTTGTCTTTTATCTTTATCCATTAGGTGGTGATATTTGGTGGCGATCTCGGTTATGAAGATCATTCTATCGGTGGAATCGTATAGATCACCTTCTTTCATGACCACATCGCGATCTGGGTCACCAGTCTCACATTGTGTGCTGAACGCTGCCAGGCGGCGAGGTACGCCAAACTTCCCTTCTAGCTTCGCTTGCCCGTCAAGTAGTAGCTGGAAGTCCCAATTTTCGTAAATCAGAGGCTGTAAAATCCAAAGCTGCTCGTGATCAGCGATTTTCATTAATGAGGCCAACTGGAGTTCTCTGCGCAAGACTCCATCTTTCAAAACTTCGACTTTTTTATGAGGTCGAAGCCTTCTTTTAATGGGGTGGTTTCTGCCAGAAAATTAATTTTCGGTAGGGCGTCGTCAATCCATGGTAGCTCTTTGAATGCGACTTTAAAGTCAGAAATATAGCAGTTACAGTTCCTTTCTGGTACGGCGCTTTTGAATTCGTCGGGGTAATTTATATAAAACCAGTGCCATACAAAAATATCTTGGAACAGCCAAAAATTGCCTTCGCCCAAGTGCATTTTGGTGATGTCAAAAAAAGGCGCTGCTGCACCAGTCCATCGCCATTTACTATTGCTGGCATAATCAAGGGCGCACATGACCTGTTTGCTGGCAAATGCAGCCAGTCCGGTCCAGTAGAATCTGCCTTTCAATTCAGGCTTTCCGTTGCGCTCAAGCTCAAGATAAATGCGTGCATAATTTCCAGCGATGCGCTCTGCGCGCGTGCTGAAATCTTTTATTAGTTCATAGCGCGCGGTGCTTTTAAACTCGATGCGCGTTTTCACCGATAGGCGCCGTACCGCTTCTTGTTGCCCGAGAGTCCATAGTTCCCTGTAATGAACCTGTGAATCGGACGTAGAGCACGTTTGCTCATTGAATTGTAAGTCTTGCTTCATGGTTTGATTCTCGGCACAAATGTGTCAGCACCTGTCGGCACTACCAGTTCATCGGGCACAAGCCGCATTCTGGCTGTATCAGGTTTATCGCTGAAAAGGCGTGAGGTCATACCGTCTTGATCGGTGAAGTAAACTCGCTTGCCTTGACCTGGCACATCGAATTCGATTGCGACGTCCTCCAGCGGAGTCCCGAAACTGGTTCTCAGCCTGTTCTGTTCGTCGTACATACCGGATTCAGGGCTGTTAGGAAGTTCCTTGAAGTCGTGCTCCATGCTGGCCGGCCCATCTAGCGTCTTCTTCGCCCCCTTGATATCGATGGTCCCCGGCGCATGCACCTCGATATTGCTGCCCTTGATGCGGATATAGGCACCACCGCTGGTAAGCAGGAT